>JAIXPT010000277.1 GCA_027486095.1 Planctomycetaceae bacterium
ATCTCGGCTGCCACCTCGGATTCGCGGGCATGGTCACGTTTCGCTCCGCCGCCGACCTGCGGGGGGTGGCCGCCACCGTGCCGCTCGAGCGGCTTCTGATCGAAACCGACAGCCCGTTTCTCTCGCCCGAGCCTTTTCGCGGCCGTCGCAACGAGCCGAGCCATCTCGTGCACACCGCCCGCTGCCTGGCGATCGCCCGTGGCGAGTCGCTCGAAAAATTCGCCGCCGCGACCACCGCCAATGCCCGCCGCCTGTTTCTGAAACGCTGATCCGGTCACCATCCTCCATCCCTCGTCACATCGGAGCCTCCACCCATGGTTCGCACTCCCAGCACGATGCTGCCGCTCGGCACGCCGGCCCCCGACTTCGCCCTGCCCAACGTCGATGGCCGCATGGTCACGCTCGCTGCCGCCGTGGGCCCCGCGGGCACGCTCGTGATGTTCATCTGCAATCACTGCCCGTTCGTGAAGCACGTGGCCGACCAGCTCGCCGCCCTGGGCCGCGATTGCCTGGCGCGGGGCATCGGTGTGGTGGCGATCAGCTCCAACGATGTCTCGTCGCACCCGGCCGACTCGCCGGAGCAGATGGTGCACGAGGCCGAGGAACGCGGCTACGTGTTTCCCTATCTCTACGACGAGACGCAGCAGGTGGCCCACGCCTACCACGCCGCCTGTACCCCCGATTTCTTTCTGTTCGACGGCGACCGCAAACTCGTCTACCGCGGCCAGCTCGACGCGAGCCGCCCCGGCAACGACGTGCCCGTGACCGGCGCCGATCTGCGGGCTGCCATCGACGCGGTTCTGGCCGGGCGACCGGTCGCGACCGAGCAGATGCCGAGCCTCGGCTGCAACATCAAGTGGAAGCCGGGTAACGAGCCGCCGTATTTTTCGACGTGACGGTACGGGCTAACCCCTAGCCGGCGCGATTCACTCGAGCTATGACAGGCTGAAGCCTGTCCTACGCTGAGCCGATCCTGGCGTGCCTCTATCGGCGCGGGCCGTCGGTGGGGCGGTTGTGCGGGGCTGGCTGGCCGTTGGCCGGGCCGCGGCCGGCGAGGCGGCCGATGCCCTGCGTGTCGCCCGGTTCGAGCCGCGAGGCCCGCAGGTTTTCTCGCTGGATGGCCTCGTAGACCTCCTGCCGATGCACCGGGATTTCGGACGGTGCATTGATGCCCAGTCGGACTTTGTCCCCCCGGATGTCCACGATCGTGACGACGATGTTGTCGCCGATCATGATGCTTTCGTCGCGTTGCCTGGAGAGTACGAGCATCGGAGGGTCCTTCCTGAATCCTTTCGTGGCGCGGGCGGCATCCGTCCGCGGGCACTCTTATTATGCACTCTTTTTGAGTGTGGGTCGGTGGCTGGTGAGTTCGTATTGCATCGGCAGCTCGCCGCTCGCAACGACTTGACGGCCGGTGCGGGCTTCGAGGTTGATGACGATTGGTGCCTTCAAATTGAGCGTGAGGGATGCGCCGTTTTGGCTGACGACGAGCACGACCTGGGCCTGCCGGATGTCGGCGATGGACAGCGGAGCGAGCTCACTGCGCGGGATGCGGACCTGATAGTCGGGAACGAAACGCCGCGGGCTGACGACGGCCAGGGCGATGTCGCCGCGGGTCGTGCTCTGGAGCCAGCCGAGGGCGTCGTTGGTCGCGTCGGCGAGCAGCGCCCATTCGCGGCAGTCTTCGAGCCCCGGCAGGCCGCTCGGAAACGTGAGGACATCGGCGGCATCGACGTCGATCCGCCCGAATCTCGTGGTGTTGATCCGCATGACACTGGCACTCCTTTGCCTGGGCGAAAGCCCGACCGATCGGCGCTTTCCAGCGAACTCCCGTTCGTACCTGTAGCATCGGCCACGGTGGGGGTCCGGGTAGAGAAAAAAGGACTGGCGAAAGAAAGAGGATGCGGAAGCCCTTGCCGGCCGCGGGGTTGTGGCGGGTTGCGGAGAATCTGCCGCCGGGCGGCGTCGGCCCTCGAATCCGCACGACCGGCATCACTGCCACATCGGCTGGGCCCGCCAGGCGGCGAGTGGGGCGAGCACGAGCAGCGGCAGCCAGGCACCGAGCGACGGGCTGAGCAGGTAGCTGGTCGCCAGGGCGTGGCAGCCGAGCGTGACCAGGAAAAACACCACCGTCATGGCGACGCAGGCTCCGACCGCCACGAAGATTCCCCGCCGGTTCGGGCCGACCACGAGCGGCACACCGAGCAGCGTGAGCGCCATGTCGAGCAGCGGGGCGACGAATCGCGCATGCACGCGCAGCGGCACGTCGGCCCCCACGCCGAGGCTGGGGTTGCCGATCGCCCTGACGAGATCCGTGGTCGCCGAATATTGGCTCCAGTTCGTGGAGCCGATCAGCTGCTCGAAGGTGACATTGCTGACCACGAAACACTGCCCCGGCTCGAGCCCGGCGGTCGTCGCCCGCGTGCAGACGGTCGGCGGGGTGTCTCCCGCGAGGGGAAGAAGGCGATCGATATCGGCGGGTTCCTTGACGCCGGTGAGCAGATATCCGGCCGGCCGCTCCGGCGTCGCCGGCGTCCAGGTCGCCGTGGCGGCGTCGATCTGCGGTCCGTATTCGGCCAACGTCGGCGGCAAGAGCAGGCTCGGCGATTCGATCGTCGCGGTGGCCATCCGGGCGGTGCGTCCCCGAAACAGGATCTCCGTCCGATGGTCGTAGCGCGCCTCGAACGGATGGGCCGCGTCGCCACGCAGATCCTGGGCGTTGCGGGAGAACGAGTGGCGGATCTGCGGCAGCACGAGCTCCCGGTTGGCCATCGCGAGGAGGCTCACCACCGCGGCGAAAATCAACGTCGGCCTGGCGATGCGCCACCGCGTGATCCCCGCGGCGAGCAGCGCCGTGAGCTCGTTGTGCCGCTCGAGCCATGAGAGGGCGAACATCGCGCTCGCCAGGGCGATTACGGGGCTCGTGGCATCGAAGAACGAGATCAGGCGGCAGCCGTAGTATCCGCCCAGCACGCGCCACAAGCCGCCGGCCTGGGCGCCGTGGGCGATGAATTCCTCGATGTTCGTGAAGGCATCGACAACGAACGTCAGCCCTGCCAGACTGACGAATACGATGACGAACGCGTGCAACTGCGCCCTGGTGATGTAGCGGTCGATGAGCATCGGTCGGTCACAGGAGGGGCGGTCGAACGTCGTCCGTGCCGGCGGGCCGCGGAGGATAGGAGGCGCCCGGGGCCTCGTCAATCTGAACGAAACCGTCGGATCGAGGATGACGCCCTGGGCACAACGCTGGCGCCGGCAGGCCCTCCGCTGGGCGGGCGACGGGGTCGATCTGCTGTTTCCCCCCCGGTGTCGTTGGTGCCGGCGGGAGGGCGATCCGCTGCCGTGCGGACTGTGCGCCGGCTGTGTGCGCGAGTGTGCGGATCTTCGTGAGCGCTGCTCACGCTGCGGGGCGGCGGGGCAGGGAGGCGCCGACGCCGGCTGTGTGGCTTGCCGGCGAGGCCAGCCCGCGTGGGACGGGCTCGTCGTGCTCGGAGGCTACGCCGACACCCTGCGCGATGCCGTGCTGCGCGTGAAGAGGCCCGGTGCCGAAGACGTGGCGCAGGCGCTGGCCACCCTGCTCGTGGACCGCCACCGGGCGGAACTGGAACGGGCTCGTGTCGATGCCGTCGTGCCGGTGCCGATGCACTGGTGGCGCCGGGCCGGCCGGGGCGCGAGTGCGGCCGACGAAATCGCGCGTGCGGTGGCTCGTGCCCTCGATGTCGGCGTGGTGTCGGCCCTGGTCCGTTCCCGGCCGACGCGGATGCAAAACGAACTGCCTGCCGAAGAGCGCGGCGCCAACGTGGCCGGCGCCTTTCGGGTGCGCAAGCCCGTGGCTGGCAAGCGCATGCTCGTGGTTGACGACGTCGTCACGACGGGCTCGACGCTCACCGCCTGCTGCCGGGCGCTGCAAGCGGCCGGCGCGGCCGGCGTCTACGTCGCGGCGCTTGCCAAGGCAGACCGCTCGGGTGAGGAGTCGGAACGAGGAGCGTCGTCATGAGTGAGCCGGCCGTGATCCGCATCGGCACCCGCGCGAGCCTGCTGGCCCGCACGCAGACCGGCTGGGTGGCCGACAGGCTCCGGAGCCTCGGGCATGCCGTGACGATCGACACGATCTCGACGAGCGGCGATGAGCGCGGAGACGTGCCGGTGCCGCGGATCGGTGGCGACGGTGTGTTCGTGCGCGAGCTCGAAGCGGCCCTGCTGGCCGGCCGGATCGACGTGGCCGTGCACAGCCTCAAGGATCTGCCCACCGCCGAGACAGCCGGGCTGGCGCTCGCCTGCGTGCCGGCGCGGGCGGTGCCGTTCGATGCGTTCGTGAGCAACCGTCATGAGTCGCTCGAGCGACTGCCGCCCGGTGCCGTCGTCGGCACCTCGAGCGTCAGGCGGGTGTTGCAGGTGAAGGCCCTGCGGCCCGACGTCGAGGTGCGGGGAATTCGCGGCAATGTCGATTCTCGACTGCGCAAGCTCGACGCCGGCGACTACGACGCGCTCATTCTCGCCGGCGCCGGCCTCGAGCGGCTGGGGCTGCAGGCCCGGATCACGGAGTTGCTGCGGCCGCCAGCCTTCTGGCCCGCGGTCGCCCAGGGAGCGCTCGTCGTGCAGGCCCGGGCCGACGACGCGGCGACCCGGGCGGCGATCGCCCCGCTCGACGACCCCGACACGCACGCGGCGGTAGCCGCCGAGCGGACGTTTCTGGCCGCTCTGGCGGGTGGCTGCCTCGCGCCGATCGGCGCCTGGGCCAGTCGCCACGGGGATGGCTGCTTGCAGCTCGGAGGCTGCGTGCTCGAGGCGACGGCCGCGGGCGTGCAGCGAATTCTGGCGGAGGCCGTGGCTCGGCCCCACGACACGCCCGAGACGTTGGGCCGGGCCGTGGCCGGCCAACTGTCGGCGGCCGGAGCCGACGCCATGCTCGCCTCCGCCCGTGCCGCCGCGCAGCGGCCGCCGGCGGAGGGCGGTGGGCAGCCCTGATTTTGGCGGAGTGTCTGCCTCGGGGTTCCGGTCGCGGGGTGGAGTGATGCTGTGGCGGGGCCAGCCCCCACCGGCATGGGTCGCCCGGCCGGGTGGTTGGGTGAAACGCGGCAAGTCCATAGTCTTTGCAAGCCG
This sequence comes from Planctomycetaceae bacterium, assembly GCA_027486095.1. Lineage (GTDB taxonomy): Bacteria > Planctomycetota > Planctomycetia > Pirellulales > UBA1268 > RGVT01. The sequence continues at coordinate 5,107 of JAIXPT010000277.1, forward strand.
GATCGACATGGGTCTTCGTGCGTAACGCCGCCGGAGCGTTTCCCACAACGAAACTTTTTTGATACGGTTGAGTGCTGTTCAAAAACTTGTCATGTCGGACCGGCCGAAAAAGAGTAAGGTGCGTTAGGATTTGATGAGCGAAGTGTCGTGGCCCACTCGGGCCGTGTTGGTTGAACCACGTGTACGCGGCCGGAGGCCGCAGAAAGCATGAAAGCAATGGCTGTGAAGGTTGTGATCGCGGACGACCATGAGGTCGTGCGCCGTGGGCTTGTGAGCCTGCTTGCCGGGTCTGAGGTCAAGATCGTGGGCGAAGCCTCCACCGGCGACGAGGCGGTGAAGCTCACGAAGAAGCTCAAGCCCGATGTGGTGCTCCTCGATATCCGGATGTCGGGCAAGGACGGGCTTGCCGCCCTCGAAAAGATTCGGGCCGACATGCCGAACGTGCGGTGCGTGATGCTTTCGACGTTCGACAATCCGACCTACGTCGCCCGGGCCGTGGCCGCCGGGGCCCACGATTACATGCTCAAGGGTTCGAGCCGTGCCGAACTGATCACGTCGATCACGGGCGCCGCGTCGGGTCAACTGCCGATGCGGGCCGGTGAATTGCGTCGCGTGGCCACCACCATGGCCAATCGCGTCGCCACGCCCGACCCCGACATTCCGCTCACCCAGCGCGAGACGCAGGTGCTACGGCACATGGCCCTCGGCCTCTCCAACAAGGAGATCGCCCAGTCGCTGACGATCAGCGTCGAGACCGTGAAGGAGCACGTGCAGAACATCCTCCGCAAGATCGCCGTCTCCGACCGCACCCAGGCCGCCGTCTGGGCCGTGCGCCGTGGCCTGGTGTAGCTGTCCTGTCGCTCGAGCGCGTTCGCGTTGTGAAAGATAGGTCGGCCAATGGCACTTCGGTAAGCGACGGCCGAGCGGGGCGGCTCATGAGGAGCAGCCGCAGAGCTGGTCGGGCTGCATGCGGCCCGATCATGGAGGTGCCGAGGAGCTTCCCATCCAGGCTCAAGGCCGGTGCATGCAACAGGAAACTCCTCCCCCACCCGGGCCAGGAGATTCGCCTTTGGCGTCGGGAGGTGTCGTGAGATCGCGGTTGGTCGCATGAGTTGCAGCAGTCGCCGGCGGCATCTCGGCGTGCCGCATGTCCGCCGACCACATGCCCACCGGTCGCGGCATCGCGCAACGTGCCACTGTTCCCGATAGTGAGCGCCCGTGGGCAAGCCCGTCCAGGTGCACTACGATCCCGCCGAGCCCGCCGAGAGCGTGCTCGAGCCCGGGCCCACGTGGAGCGGCTCGGCACTGTACTTCATCGGCCTTGGCCTGATGACGCTCGGCGGCCTGCTTGGCGGCCGGCGGGATGCGACGCCCGGGTTCCCTCCAGTTGACGAGGAACCGATGCGGAGCTTCGACCGCCCTTTGCCTCGACCCCTTGGCGGCCGTCCCTCCCGGGAATCGCCTGCCGACGACGACGGCATCGAGATCGTCTAAGCAGGCAGTGGCTGGCTGCCTCAGCGCCGCCTCCGTTGCTAGCTGTCCGTGGAAAAAGCCCTCCGTGGCCTTTTTCCACTTGGTCGATCGCAGGAAACACCGAGGGTTTCCCGGATCGACAGCCATCGCATCCTGCTCGGGCAGACTTGTTCCACAGTCTGCTAGGCGGCGGCTTCGACGAGGCTGCCGTTGAGCCAGATCCGCACATCGTGCATTTTGGCGAAGGCCGTGGATTCCGGTGAGATGGCGTTGCAGGCCACCAGTGGGATCGCCGGAAGGCCGGCCCGGCGGAGGAGTTTGGCCCGCTCGTCGGCTCGGACGATGTCGTCGATGTCGCCCGTCCACGAAACCTCGACCACGAGGTGCGTCTCTTCGCCATTCATGAGGCCCGAGGCGATCACATCCGCCCGCAGCACATCGTCGATCTCCCGCTCTGAGAGGTGGGGCTCGATCTGGTCGAGCAGCCGGTCGTTGGGCACGAGCCTGCCACGGCGGAGGAAGCGGCCGAGGTAGGCCGTAAGCCGGTCGCGAAACTGGAGCTCAAAGGTGCGGCCCACGACATCGTCGGTGCGGATCGTGAGCCGCTCCAAGGCAGTGGCCATTCGTGTCTGCGCCTCGCCGAGTTTGGCGACGGTCTCCTCGAGGCGGGAGACGTTGGCCTCCGTGCGGGCCTGGGCTTCGGCCAGCTTGGCGACAGACTCTCCGAGGCGGGAGACGTTGGCCTCCGTGCGGGCCTGGGCTTCGGCCAACCGTTCGAGGGCGCTGTCGAGCCGGGACGCATCCGCGTCAATCGATTCCCGCAGGATCCGGAAATCCTCCTTGGTGACCGTGTTGTGGAGCTCCTCGAACATGTTGCCCAGCGTTTCAGCCAGGGCCCGGGCCGCGGGTTCCCCGAAGGACTCCTTAAACTGCTCGTAGATGCGGTAGGTGTCCATGGTGCGCTCCAAGCCGCCATAGGTGCCGGCGAGACTGCGATTCAACGCGATCAGTGGTGAGTGTACATGCGTTTATTATTGCTGTCAAGCGGGGGCTTTGCCCGGGGCGGCATCGCGGTGACCTGCCCCCCTTAAACGCCGCCACTTGCAGAGAGGGAATCTCTAGTGGCGCAAACCAAGGGAGGGCAGGAGATGCCACGACGAAAGAAGTTTACTGCGGAGTAGATCATCGGGAAGCTCCGCGAGGCTGAGGTTGGGTTGGCTCAGGGGAAGACCGTACCCGAGGTGGTCCGGAAGCTTGGCGTGACCGAGCAAACGTACTACCGGTGGAAGCGGGAGTACGGCGGGAAGCGGCCGAGCGGCCCGTGCCGGGATACGTCGAGGACGAACTCCGCGGCTATCTCGCGTGCGGGCTCCTCTGTTTCGGCTTCGCCCGAACTCGCTGCATGGGCTGCGGCCAGGGATTCGTCGTGGCCTTCTCCTGCAAGGGCCGCGGCAGCCGTCGCGAGCAACGCCGCCGCGGGGGATGCGCGGCGTTTTGGCGAACCGCCTCCGGATGGCCAAAACGCCCACTTTCGCTGCTCGAGGGCAGTCCGTCAGCCGGTAGACCGTTGCGCATGTGCCATTGACCGGGCTATCCTTCGTGCGCGGCGGCGTAGCGCTGCCGCAGGCTGTCCACGAGCCACTGCTCCGACACCGGGCCCCCCGTCGCCTGCTCCACGAGCCGCTCCGAATCCAGGAGGCGGCCATGGGCGTGGACGTGGCGCCGGAGCCAGTCGAGCAGCGGCGCGAATCTGCCCGCCGCGATGTCGCGATCGAGCCCGGGCAGCTGCGTGCGTGCGGCGTGCATCAACTGCGCCGCAAACACGTTGCCGAGGGCATACGTGGGGAAATATCCGACGAGCCCTGCGGCCCAATGGATGTCTTGGAGCACGCCCTCGGCGTCGGTCGGCGGTCGCATGCCGAAATCGTGCTCGAAGCGCTCGTTCCACGCGTCGCGCAGATCGGCGACGGCGAGCGTGCCCTGCACGAGGGCCCGCTCCAGGTCAAACCGCAGCATGACGTGCAGGTTGTAGGTGACCTCGTCGGCTTCGACCCGGATGAACGACGGGGTCACCGTCATCAACGCCCGCTGCACCTCACGAGCGGTCGAATCGCCGAGCGCCTGCGGAAATGCGGCGCGGGCTACGGGGAAGCACCACTCCCAGAATGCGGGCGACCGGCCCACGAGATTTTCCCAGAGCCGCGACTGCGACTCATGGATGCCGAGCGATGCGGCCTCGCCGGCAGGCAGGCCATACCAGTCGCGCGGCAGCCCCTGCTCGTAGAGACCGTGGCCCGCCTCATGGAGCACGCCATACAGGGCCGTCGGCAGAAAGCGTTCGTCCCAGCGGGTGGTGATGCGGCAATCGTCGGGGCCGATCGTCGAGCAGAAAGGATGGGCGGTGGTGTCGAGGCGGCCACGCGTGAAATCGAAGCCGATTTTTTCCGCCACCGCCCGCACGAACCGGCGCTGGTCGGCCACGGGATACGGTCGCCGCAGCACGCCGTCGTCGGGCCGCTCAGCTGCGGCCACGCATGCCTGGACGAGCGGCACGAGCTCGCCACGCAGCCGGTCGAAGCGGGCCGTGATCGCGGGCCACGAGGCATCGGGCTCGTAGTCGTCCAGGAGCGCGTCGTAAGGATCGCGGTCGGGAAGCTGGCAGGCCGCCTGCTCACGCTTGAGGGCGAACACGCGCTCGAGCCACGGTGCGAACGTCTTCCACGACGACGCCTCGCGAGCCGCCCGCCACGCCTGCTGGGCTTCGCTCGTGGTGCGGGCGAGCTCTTCCACGAGCCGGGCGGGGAGCCGAGCCTGCTTCGTGTGGTCGCGCGCGAGCAGGCTGATCGTGCCCACGACCTCCGGCGGGCCAGAGCGAGCGAGCGGGCTCGACGCGAGGCGGGCGATGCGGTCGCCATGGGCCTGGTCGGTCCGTAACCGATGGACGATGCCCGCGACAGCCGCCGCCTGCTCGCCACGGTAGGCGCCGGCCCGGGCGGGCAGGCCGGTCTGTTCGTCCCAGCCGAGCAGCGCCTCGACGGCGGCCAGCACGGCGGCCCGCCGGGCCTGGCCGCACACCTCGGCGAAGAGTTCCTCGGGCGACTGCGCTGGCGGGCGTGTCGAGGTGGTCATCGCGGCAGAGTATGCTCTGGCTCACCGGAGACGCAAACCAGCCATGCTCGACGCCCTCGTGGTCGCCCCGCACCCAGACGACGCGGAACTCGGCATGGGCGGCACGATCGCGCTCATGCTCGAGCAGGGCATGCGGGTGGGTGTGCTCGACCTCACCGACGGCGAGCCCACGCCCCTCGGCTCGGTGGAGACGCGGGCGCGGGAGACGGCGGCCGCGACGGCGGCGCTGGGGATCCCCTGGCGCGAGAATCTCGGCCTCCCCAACCGCCGCCTACGGGCCACGCTCGCGGCCCGTGGGCAGCTCGCCGGCGTGATCCGCCGCACGCGGCCGCGCTGGCTGTTCGCCCCGCATTGGGTCGATGCCCACCCCGACCACGCCGCTGCCACGCGGCTCGTCGAGGCGGCCCGCTTCTGGGCCAAGCTCACCAAGTGTGATCTGCCGGGCGAACCCTGGCACCCGGAGCGGATCTACCACTACGCGTGCGTGCACTTGAAGATCGTGATCCGGCCGGCGTTCGTCGTGGATATCGCCTCGACGTGGGAGCTCAAGAGGCGGAGCCTCGCCTGCTACGCCAGCCAGTTTCCCCAGACCGCGCCCCAGCCCACCGTGCTCGATCGCGTGGCAGCCTCGGCAAGCTGGTGGGGCGCGATGATCGGCTCGACGCACGGCGAGGCCTTCACCGCCCGCGAGCCGATCGGCCTCAAGGGCTTCGC
>JAIXPT010000405.1 GCA_027486095.1 Planctomycetaceae bacterium
CCGTACAGATTGCCCCAGTCCCCCTCAAGGAACTCCTCCAGCACGCCGGTGACAAAAAGCCCATACACAACATCTTGGGGTCGGTGGAGTCAATCGGATAGCCCAGACGCATGTACACTCCTATGTCAATCGGGGCCCGTCATCGTTGCTTTGAGGAAAGCGTCCCGCGGGCCGCGTGGCCCGTTTCCTGAAACTCTCGCCAGATTCGGGGTGCACATGCGGGCCGCGCTTGCCCCCGTGCCATAATGCCGGGCTGAAAGAGGGGCTCGAGCATGTGCGGGATCGCCGGAGTGGTGAGTGCCGATGAGCGGCTCGTGGAGCCGGCTGTGCGCTCCATGATGCGCGCCATGGTGCATCGCGGCCCCGACGACGAAGGCTACGAAGCCTTTCCGATCGCGAGCGGGCTGCATGCCGCGGGCCCGCCTGCGGGCACGGTGGGCTTCGGCTTTCGCCGGCTCGCGATCCTCGATCTCTCGCCCGCCGGCCATCAGCCGATGATTCATCGGGAGACGGGCGATTGCCTGATCTTCAACGGCGAGATTTACAACTTCCGCTGGCTGCGGGCCAAGCTCGAATCGCTCGGCGTGAGCGTGCGCAGCTCCGGCGACACCGAGGTCTTGCTCCACGCCCTCGTGGCCTGGGGTGAAAAGGCCCTCGACGAGCTCGACGGCATGTTTGCCTTCGCCTTCTACCACGCCAAAAGCCGCCGCGTGCTCCTGGCCCGTGATCCCTTCGGCATCAAGCCGCTCTACGTGGCCCGCGCGCAGAAAGCGTTTGTATTTGCCAGCGAGGTGCGGGCCGTGCTCGCCTCGGGCCTCGTGCCCGACGATCTCGATCCCGCCGGCATCGCGAGCTTTTTTGCCTATGGCGCCCCGCAAGATCCGCTCACGGTCCACCGCGCGATCCATTCCTTCCCGGCGGGCTCATGCGAATGGGTCGGCAGCGATGCGGCGGCTCATGCGCCCACAAGCCGCCGGTATTGGAGCTTCCCCACCCCGGCCGAAGCCATCGGCGAAGCCAAGGCCGTGCGCACCGTCCAGCTGCAGCTCAATGCCGCGGTGCGCGATCAATGCATTTCAGACGTGCCGCTGGGCGTGTTTCTCTCGGGCGGCATCGATTCGGCCGCGCTCGCGGCTGTGGCCCGCAATCATCAGTCGCCCGTGCGCACGTTTTCAGTGGGCTACGAAAGCGCCGGCAGCCGCGACGAGCTCGCCGACGCCGCCGCCACGGCCCGGGGCCTCGGCACTGTCCATCAGCAGACAGTGCTCGACGACGACTGGATCTTGCTGCAATGGCAAGAGTGGCTCCGCGCCGCCGACCGTCCGAGCATCGACGGCCTCAACACGTTTGTCGTGAGCGGCGTCGTGAAAGATAGCGGAGCCACCGTGGCGCTTTCGGGCCTCGGGGCGGATGAACTGTTTGGGGGGTATCCGAGCTTTGCCCGCGCGGCAAAGGCAGAGCGGTGGCTGCGGCCGCTCAGGGTTGTGCCGGCCGGGCTGCGGCGGGCCGTGGCTAGCGTGGCGTTTGCTCCGTTGCCCGCCGGCAAGCGGGCCAAGGCGATCGATCTCGTCTCGGGCGGCACCTCGGCCCTGGAGCTTGCCTGCCAATTCCGCCGGCTCACGAGTGATGGAGATCTGCGTGGCCTCGGCTTCGATCCGCGGGGCCTCGGGCTTACGCCGCAGTTTCTGGCGCCGGCGGCGTTCAGCGCTCTCAGCAACGCCCGCGGCGATCCATTCCGAGCCATGTCGCAGGCGGAGTGCTTCCTCTACATGGGCAACACGCTCTTGCGTGATTCCGACACGAATTCCATGGCCCACTCCCTCGAGATCCGCGTGCCCTTTCTCGGCCGCTGGTTTGCAGACGGCGTGGCCGCCCTCCCGAGCACCCTCAAGCAGCCGAAGCACGCTCCGCCCAAGCATTTGCTGCGCAAGGCGATGGGGGCGATCCTGCCCTACGACACATTCACGCGGCCGAAGCGCGGCTTCTCGCTGCCGATCGGCGAATGGATGTTTGGCCCGCTTCGCGACCAGTGTGAGGCAGCCATCGGCACGCTCGCCGCCTGCCCGATCATGCCGTCTGGCGCGATCAATCGCCTCTGGCAGGGCTACGCCGCCCAGCGGCACGCCATGCACTGGTCCCGCCCCCTCGCGCTCGTCGTCCTCGGCAGCTACCTCCAGCAATCTCGCCGCCATGTAGGACAGGCTTCAGCCTGTCTCCCGTAGGGAAGGCATCTGGCCTGCCGGCCTTCTCCCCACGCCCCCGCCTTACAACCCGGCAAGCCTCCCGATTCGCTCCTCCCGCCACGCCCGCCGGGATATATGTTTCCTGTGTTGGGGGAAGCATCCTGCAAGTTCTGCGAGGTATACTCCCCCAAGAGGACTACCTGCTTGCCGCGGCCCTGCCATCACCTGTTCGCATGCCCGCTCCACGCGACGATCGCGATGGGTGTCGCCGTTCTCGCCTCGCTGGCGTGCGTCGGGGCCATGATGCCGCCGCCGGGCAGCCATGGCTCGCTATCCAGTGCATTCTCGCCCGGGCACGCATCGCTCGCGGCGCCGCCGATCCTTCAAGCTGCAGAGCACCCGCTGCCGGTCAACGTGTCGTCTCGCAATCTTCAGCTCCCCCGTGCCCCTCGGCAGCGCAGCGAGAGGCCGACGTCCGGCGCCGTTGACGCTGCGGCGATCACGGCAACAGAAATCTTCGACACGCTCGGTACCGACACCCACGGCTCGTTCGTCACCGACGGTGTCCGCGTCTGCCCCCTTGCCGGGCATCCGCTTTCTCTCTTGCGTCCGCCTTCTCTTCTGGCGGGCTGATCGGCGCGCGGTGCGTCTGCCGCGCTCCCGGGTGCAGCGTCAACCCAGCGAGAGCCTATCCATGTGCGGTATCTGTGGCGTCATCAGTGCAGACCCTCAGCCGGTCGAGCCGGCCGTCCGGGCGATGATGCGCGCGATGGTGCACCGCGGCCCCGACGACGAAGGCTTCGAACTACTGCCGCTTGGCCCTGGCGAGGCCCCGAGCCCCGTGGCAGGCTTCGGCTTCCGGCGGCTTGCGATCCTCGATCTCTCAGCCGCCGGCCATCAGCCGATGTTCAATCAGCGCACCGGCGACTGCCTGATCTTCAACGGCGAGATCTACAACTTCCGACAGTTGCGCACCGAGCTCCAGATGGCTGGTGTCGTGTTTCGGAGCACGAGCGACACGGAAGTCTTGCTCCAAGCCCTCTGCACCTGGGGCGAGGCCGCCGTGGAGAAGCTTCAGGGCATGTTCGCCTTCGCGTTCTATCACGCGTCGTCGCAGCG
>JAIXPT010000418.1 GCA_027486095.1 Planctomycetaceae bacterium
CCGTCGATACGATCGGCCTCGGCAACTTCGTGAAGGTGGTGAGCTGGTACGACAACGAGTGGGGCTACTCCAACCGCGTCGCCGACCTGCTCAACTTCCTCGAAGCCCGCGGCTTGTAGCGGGGGCTGCGAGATAGTCGCGGATGTCTGCCTGACGCATCGCGGCGCAATACGACAGCGACGACCCCGGCCAGAGCACGTGGTTCTTGCCAGACGGATGGCGATACCACGTCGTGCAGGGCACGAGCGGTCGGCCACGGCCCGTGGCATCGGCACGCTCCTGCCACGGGGTGCGTGTGAATCGCGCCGTGAGTTCGTCGTTGTAGCGACGCTGGGCCTCGGAGCTCACTTCCACCATGTCGAGCCGTCCGTCGCGCAGCCAGTGCAGGCACTGCAGGATGTAGTTCACCTGCGCCTCGATCATGATCACGATCGAGTTGTGGGCGAGGGCGGTGTTCGGCCCCATGAGCAGGAAAAGATTCGGAAATCCGGCCACCGCGACGCCGCGGAACGCCTCGGGGCCGCCCCGCCACATCGCGGCGAGGTCGAGCCCGTTGCGGCCCGAGATCGCGATCCCGTCGGTGATGTTGAACGGTTTGAATCCCGTGGCCAAGACGATCGCATCGACTGGCCACTCGATGCCTCCGCGCGTGAGCACCGCCCAAGGCCGAATCGCCGCGATCGGCTCGGTGACCAGCTCGACGTTCTCGCGGGCCAGCGCAGGAAAATAGTCATTGGAGAAAAGAATCCGCTTGCATCCCATCGTGTAGCGGGGCATGAGCTTGCGGCGGATCTGCCGCTCTCGGATGCACCGCTTCAGGAATTTGTCGGTGGACCGCTGGCCGTGGACCATCAGCTTCGGGTTTGAGAACAGCGGGATCGCCCGCATCTCGGCCGCCCAGAATTCCGCCAGCCGCCGCCAGCGACCGAGGCCTGGCAAATGGCGGGTGGCCCAGCGAGAGGACGCCGAAAACGTCCGGTCGCGGCGGGGCAGCACCCAGGCGGGCGACCGTTGGAACACGAGCAGACGGCCGGCGGCTGCGGCAAGTTCGGGCGCCACCTGCACGCTGCTTGCGCCCGTGCCGATCAGGGCCACGCTGCGACCGGTGAGATCGATGTCGTGCCGCCAGCGCGACGTGTGAAACATGGGGCCGGCGAACGTCTCGAGCCCGGGAATCGCCGGCATGGCGGGCAGATGGATGCCGCCCACCGCACCGATCACGACCCGGGCCCGAAACTCTCGACCATCGGCCGCGGTGAGTCGCCAGAGCCGCTCTTCCTCGTCCCACGCGAGGGCCGTGATCGCCGTATTGAAGCGGATGAACCGCTCGACGTCGTGGCCGCGGGCCACGCGCTCGAGATAGGCCAGGATCTCAGGCTGGGTGGCATACCGCTTCGACCAGTCTGAAGACGTCGCAAACGAATACGAGTAGAGATGTGAGGGGATGTCGCACGCGCAGCCAGGGTAGGTGTTGTCGCGCCAGGTTCCTCCGAGGGAGCCTGCCTTCTCGAAGATCACGAAATCGCGGTGGCCGGCTTGCAGGAGCCCGATCGCCATGCCGAGGCCTGAGAATCCGGTGCCGATGATCGCCACACCCACGACAGGCGGTGTGTTCACCGCTGCTGCCGCGGCTCCAGCCCGCGGTGACTCCACCGTGGCGATCACAGTCCGCGGGAGCCTCACCCTGTGGAGTTCGGCCGCGAGTGTCCGGCAGTCCTCGGGCAGTGCGTCGAGGCCACAGAGCGACAGCCAGCCAGGGTGGGTCGCGAGTGCCCGAAACGCCGCCGAGTCGATCGACGTGAGTCCGTCGAGCACGAGCCAGCCGCGATGACGGCTGAGCGCTTCGGCGAGTTCAACCGATAGGCTCGTGAGGCCACCAAGTGAGAGAGGGCCCGCGTGGGCACTCAAGGCCCTGGCCGCCTCGACCGTCAGGTCTTCGAGGCCATCGAGCCCCAGGCGGCCGTGATGCCTCGAGAGCAGGCGAGCGGTGGATTCGCCAAGTGAGCGCACGCCGTGCAGGAACAAGTCGCCCGGATGGGCGGCGAGCATCTCGACGGCATCGTCGCCAAGCGACAGGAGCCCATTGAGATGCAGCGGGCCGCGATGCGCTGCCAAGGCGAGGGCCGTCGGCGGCTCGAGAGCGGTCAGGCCATCGAGCCGCAGAGCACCGCAGGCACCGGCGATGCCCCGGGCCACCGCAGGCGGAAGTGAGCGAAGTCCTTGCAGCGACAGGCCACCACGATGGCGGCCGAGCCCCTTCGCCGCAGCCACCGCCAGGGATTCGAGCCCGTCGAGGATCAGATAGTCGCAATGCTGTCCAAGATGCTTCGCGTCTTGCGGGGTGAGGTTCCGCAGCCCGCAGAGCATGAGCGCGCCGCTGTGCCGGCCAAGGTGCCGTGCCGCCTCGGTACCGAGTGCGGCGACGTGGCTGAGATCGAGCAGGCCAGGATGCTGCGTCAGGGCGAGCGCATCCTGCCCGGCCAGCGATTCGATGCCGGCCGTCTCCGCTGCAGTCATTGAGGAATTCATCGAGAGGCGGTCCACTCCGAGAGACTCGGAAACTAAGAAATTCGCGCAGGTCGGGGCCAGCGATGTGGGCTGGCAGTTTGGGGTGTTCAGGCGGATGGGGGGGCATGCAGCCTGTCCGGCCCAGGCGTTTCGCATGTCGTGCCCTGGCTGATGAGGCTGCGTTTCAAGCGATCAGGGCGGGTGTGTCGATATGGCTGAGAGTGCGGATTGCATCGATCAGGCAGGCATCGGTCCGGCGGACCATCGAATTTCTCCCCCTCCACCGCTCGAATTTCCCCGACACCACCTTGTATCCGAATCCACACAACGACGTGCCCGGAATCGGCTCGGCCTCCGGCGCCCACGTCAACGTGGTCGTCGCGGCACTCACGTTTCAGCGGTCTGAGGCCTTGGAGGAGTTGCTCGAGGGGCTCGCGGCCCTCGTGATCCCCGAGCACTGCACGGTGACGTTTCTGATCGTTGATAACGATGTCGATGAAACGGCGCGGGCGATCGTCGAGAAATGGCGGTTTCGAATTCCGGGGATTGCGTACGCCGTGGAGCCACGCCTGGGCATCCCCGTGGCCCGCAATCACGCCCTCGACCACGCGCGCGGGCAACGAGCGGATGTGTTGTGCTTCATCGACGATGATGAGTCGCCCGATCGCCTCTGGCTCATCGAACTGGTGGACTGCTGGCGAGCGACTGGGGCCGAATTGATCGGGGGCCCGGTCCGCATTGCGGCTCCATCGCCCGCGGTCACCAGCTGGCAGAAGTTCATCAATACGAGTCTCGCCGCGCGAGCGCGAGCGAAGGAGCATGACGCGGCTCGCGATGCCAGGCGCGGACGCTGCCGCACGATCGTCACCAACAACTTTCTCTGTGATCTTGCGTTCACGGCTCGGAACAATCTGCGATTCGACGAGTCGTTGCTCGTAACCGGAGGCTCCGACACCGAATTCTTCCGTCGCGCGATGGCCACAGGCTGCCGAGCGGCCTGGTGCCCCACGGCGATCGTCCACGAGCGGATCTCCGGCGACCGGCTCTCGCTCCGCTACCAGTTTCGTCGCGGGCTGAATCAGTCGCTCACCCACTTCCACCTCAAACACCGGCAGGTGACGGCGACGCTGGCGGTCACGACCGTGGTCACGGCGGCGGTGCGTGCGGTGCTGGGGCTGGCGTTGCTTGCCGTGCCGATCTACGGCCTCAGGTCGCTGGTCACGGCCGTGCGATCACTGGGCTGGGCGGCGGGCCGGGTGGCCGCGCTGCGCGGTGCCCGCTCGACCCTCTACGCTCACGCCGCCTCGGAAGTCAGCGCTCGCGACGGCGAGGAAACGGGCGACCAGTCCACGGGCCGGATGCAAAATTTTCG
>JAIXPT010000069.1 GCA_027486095.1 Planctomycetaceae bacterium
AGCGACAGAGCTCCAGGGCTATCTTCACGCGAAACATCGGCATCGTGCCGATTTTCGCTTGGCCGACTCCGTCGGCTGGAATTCACCCGGCCCTCCAGGCCTCGTGCTCTGCGCACCCACGTAGCGACAGAGCTCCAGCTCTGTCGAAAGCGCGTATTCGACAGGCCTGGAGGCCTGTCGCTACAGAAGGCCTGTCGCCACGGGGCCCACTTACTCGTCGAACGGGCGGCGGGGCTTTCGCTTGGCGACGGGCTCCTGTGCCGGCTGCTCGGCCTCCTGCACCGCCTCGAGCACGAGGTCGCTGGTGTCGCCCTCGGGCTGCGCCTCGGCCACCTCCTGCCGCTCGCGCCACGGCTTCTCGGCCTCGTAGCTGGCCAGCTCGCTCTTCAGCTGCTGCTTCACCTCGTCGGACTCGCCCCCCAGCTCCACGGCCTTTTGGCTGTATTCGCGGGCTTTCGCAAAATCGCCCGCCTCGGCATAGCCGGCCGCCAGCGTGCTCACGATGTGGGCCTGCTTCCATTCTGTTTCTTCGCAGGCCTTCGTGGCCAGCTCGATCGCCCGGGTGCCGTCGCGGATCGCGTCGTCGGGCGAGGTGGCCAGCAGCCAGGCGAGATTGTTGAGCACGCCGTCGTTGTCGTCGTCGAGCGCGAGCGCCTGCTCGAGATCGGCGAGCGCCGCTTTGTGGTCGCCGATCGAGATCGAGGCATCGCTGCGGCCCCGGCGGCTCAAAAATTGCTTGTCATCGAGCTCGAGGGCCCGTGTAAACCGCCTGATGGCCTCGCGGGGCTGCTTGGCCGCGAGATAGAGCATGCCGAGCTGGCCCACGAGCAGGGCGTCGTCGCCATGCTGGGCCACGAGCTTGCGAAAATCGCGGATTGCAGCGGGGTAGTCGTTGCGCTCGGCGGCGATCAGACCGCGCAGCTCCAGGGCCGCGGGATGATCGGGCCGGCGGCGGAGCACGCTCTCGAGATCGGCCTGCGCCTGGTCTGTGTTGCCCGCCTGCTGATGGATGCGGGCCCGCAGCACGAGCGGAATCGCGTCGTCTGGGTCGAGCTCGATCGCCTTGTCGAGATCGGCGATCGCCTTCGGCTGCTCGCCCTTGAGCGCGAGCACCCGGGCCCGCTGCAGCAGCGCGCCGGGGGCATCGGGATCGATCTCGATCGCCTTGTCGAAGGCCGCCCGCGCCTCGTCGAGCTTGTTTTCCATCATGAAGGCCATGCCGAGGGCCTCGTGCAGTGAGACGTCGTCGGGATCCTCCTCGATGGCCACCGCGAGATCGGCCCGGGCCTCGTCGAATTTGTCGCTCAGCAGATTGAAGAGGCCACGGGTGCGCCGCACGTCTTTGTCGCGTGGGGCGAGCTCCACGGCCTTGTCGTAGTCGGCCGCCCGCGCGGCTTTGTCGTCGTCGCGCAGGTTGCCACGGATCACGTGGGCCTGGGCCACCAAGAGCTTGTCGTCGCCGCCCAAGTCGATCGCCTTGTCGGCCGCCTCGTCGGCCCGCTTGCGATCGCCGCCGGGCAGGCTCTGCAGCCGGGCGATCATCAGCCAGGCCGCCCCCAGCTTTGGATCGCGGTCGATGGCCTCGTCGAGATCGCGCATCGCGAAATCGCGCATACGCTGCCACTGAGGATCGGGATTCGGGCCGTCGAAGATCGCCTCCACCACCATGCTCGCCCGGTCCATGAGCGTGCCGGTGTAGAGATCGGCGGCAAACTTCTTGCCTTCGTCGTCGAGCCCCTTCTCGAGAGCCGATTTGCAGAGCTCGAGCACGGCGCCGAAGTCGTCGAAATTGTCGGACGCCAGCTTGGCATCGATGGCGGCATCGAGATCGGCCTGGCCGGGCTCGTCGGCCGCCAGCGCGGCACCGCACGGCAGAGAGAGGGCAAGCAAGAGCAGCAGCAGGCCGTGGCGCATCATAAATCTCCTCGAGACGCCTCATAGTATGCGGCAACCGGCCGATCAGCCGCTACGCCAGCCCAACCCAGTGGGGGCAGAGCTCCAGCGCTGTCCATTCGACAGGCCTGGAGGCCTGTCGCCGCATGGCGCTACAGTGGAGCGGGGAGATCGCGTTTGGCGAAAATCCACGCTCCGACCGCGTAGGCTGCGAGCCCGATCCCCAGCAAGACGCCGTCGTAGGTGGCGAGCAGCGGCCAGGCCGTGGCCGGATCGCCCACCAGCCGCTGCGGCTCGTAGGCGTTGAGGATTGAAAAATAGCCGCACCAGCCGAGCGTGGCCGAGAGCCGCCCCACGAGCTTCGCGAGGATCGAAAACACGTAAAACCCGCACATGATCCCGATCGTGCGCCAGCGATAGCTATCGGCCGCCGACACGCAGGCCGAGATGCCGGCCATGCACACCATCAGCCCAAACACGTTCGCCGCCGCCGGCACCAGCCGGAGCGGATCGACCTTGCCCGCCCACGGCCCGAGCGCCACCGCCGACGCCGCCGCTCCGAAGAGCACGGCCGAAAGCACGGCCGCCGCGGCGATCGTGGCCAGTGCCTGCGACACGAACACGGCCACGCGCTTCACCGGCTGGGCGAGCATCATCTCCATCGTGCCGCGCTCGAGCGGGCCCGACACGGCATCGCTGCCGCGCGTGATGCCAAACACCGTGGCCGCGAGCACCACCACCGGATCGACGAACGCCAGGGCCACGCGGCCGGCGTGGGTGGCCACCTCGGAAAACGGCACGCCCGAAAGCCGCTGCCAATCCTGCGGGATCGCCCGCAGCAAGACATCTTGAAACGCCGGCATCGGGATCTGCGACGACAGCCAGATATAGATCCACGGAAACGCCGACCAGAGCGCCACGAGCGAGAGCACGAGTACGCGCTGATCGCCCCACGTTTTTTTCCAAATGGCGGTGTTGAACATACGAGCTTTGTAGCGACAGGCCTCCAGGCCTGTCGAATGGCAAACGTCGCGACAGGCCTCCAGGCCTGTCGAGTGGACAGAACTGGAGCTCCGTCCCTACGCCCTGTGAAACCTTTCGTAGATGCCGCCGAGCCCGACGGGCTCGATCTGCACTTCGTCGAGCGGCAGGGTGGCCAGCCAGCCGAGCAGCGGCGCGAGCGAATCGCCCGACTCCAGCACCACGCGGCCGTCGTGCTCGGCCACGAGCGTGGCGTGCTCGGCGAGCGCGGCGGGAATCGCCTGCCAGGCGCCGGCGAGCCGGGCCGTGATCCGATGGCTGCGGCGCAGATCGGAGATGCTTTGCTCGTGGACGAGCCGGCCGGCCCGCACGATCGCCACGCGGTCGCAGGTGGTCTCTACTTCGGAGAGCACGTGCGACGAGAAGATCACGGTGCGGCCCGCCGCGCGGGCTTCGCGGACGAGCGCGAGCACCTCGGCCCGGGCCGTGGGGTCGAGATTGGCCGTCGGCTCGTCGAGGATCGTGAGCGCCGCGTCGGTGGCGAGCACCACCGCGAGCGCCAATTTCTGCCGCATGCCCGTGCTCATGCGGGCCACCTGCCGCGTGCAATCGAGATCGAGCCGGCGGGCCACGGCGGTGGCCTGCTCGCGCCGGCATTCGCGCCGCAGCCCGGCGAAGAAATCGAGCGTCTGCACGCCCGTCATCCGCCGAAAGAGCCGGGCTTCGCCGGGCAGGTAGGCCGTGTGGGCCCGCACGGCGAGCGACTCGGCCACGCAGTCGAACCCCGCCACCCGGGCCGACCCGGCCGTGGGGTGCAGAAAGCCGAGCAACAGCCGCAAGAGCGTGGTCTTGCCCGCACCATTGGGGCCGAGCAGCCCGAAGATCTCCCCCTCGCGCACCCCGAACGAACAGCGATCAAGCGCCGTGAACGCGCCATACCGTTTCGTGAGATCGTGAGTTTCAACGAGCATGGTCATGTGTCGGCATCGTAGCCATCGAGAATCCGCAGCACAGCCATCCGCACGATCGGGATGTGCGACACGACGACATCCCAAACGATCCCGTCATCCACGCCAAAATATCCATGAATCAACCGGTCGCGCATCGCGGCCATCTCTTTCCACGGCAAATCCGGATGCGTCGAGCGAAAGTCGGTTGTCAGTCGCTTCGATGCCTCGCCGATGATCTCGAGGCTTCTCTGAAAGGCCCGCCGCAGTGTCTTGTCGGCGAGAAACTGGTCGGCGGTCACTCCGCCCGCGCTCTCGATCAGGAATTCGCATTCGTCTGCGATGTGGCGCAGATAGTCATGCGGCGCAAACGACATCCACAGCCTCAGCCCGGATTTTTGGCCCGATATGCGGCGACAGCGAATCGGTAGTGACGAGGTCCACCGGCCGGCCAAGAAGCTGTTCGCAGAATTCGGCAAGTTGGATGTAGCGGACGAAATTTTTTTCGCCCGGTCGAAACTCGACGAGCAGATCGATGTCACTCGCCGCATGCGCGGCATTGCGAGCCCACGAACCGAACAATGACAGGCGACGAACACCCAGCGGCTGCATTTTGCCGGAGGCCCGTTCGAGCCGCTCTAAAATTTCGGTTTTTGACGCAACGGGCCGCATGCTGACAGCGTATCCGCAGGATGGGGTGACTCCAAATCAAGCAGCCGCGAAATAATAGCCGGCCAGGGCGAAGGCGATGAGGGCGACGGCGCGGCGCACGAGCGGCGCGGGGAGCCGGCGGGCGATGACCGAGCCGGCGAAGCCGCCCGCGAATGCACTCACCGCCATCACAGCGGCGTGCGGCCACGAGACGGCGTGTGATCCCGCGAGCGAGCCGATCGCGAAGAAGGCCGCCGCGACGCCGTTGATGAGCACGGCGAGCCAGTTTTTGACGGCGTTGAGCCGGTGGATGTCGCCGAGGCCGAGCAGGCCGAGCATCGCGAGCATGAGGATGCCGATGCCGGCGCCGAAATAGCCGCCGTAGACCGCCACGAGAAATTGCAGCACGCAGGCTAGCGGCAGGCTCGTGGCGGGGCGATCGGCGGCGGGCGGCTGCAGCCGTGCCGCGAGGCCCACGATCTGCGGCTGGAGCGCGAAGAGCACCGCGGCCGCGAGAATCAGCCACGGCACGAGCGCCGCAAACCACTCCGGCGGCAGCACGACCACGAGCCAGGCTCCGACGAGCGCGCCTGCGATGCTCGGCAGCACGAGCCAGCGCGAAAACCCCGGCGCGTTGGCCCGCTCGCTGCGGTAGGCCCAGGCCGCGGAGACCGACCCGGGCACGAGGCCGATCGTGCTCGTGGCGTTGGCGATCACGAGCCGATCCGCCCCGGGTGGCAGGATCGCCGTGAGCGCGGGAAACGTGAGGATCGTGCCGCCGCCGGCCACGGAGTTCACCGCGGCCGCGACGAACGTGACGAGCGCCAAAAGCGCGAAGCCGCCGGCCGCGGTGCCGAGCCAGGCATCCATCATGGGGCGGCCTGCCGTGGGGCCGCGGCGGGCTTCGCGGGCGCGGTGGGCTCGTCATACCGTCCGCAGCCGCAGTCGATGAGCAGGTAGCCCGCCCAGAAAAACGGATGCTTGGCATCGGCGAGCGCGGCGCCCGGCGATTGCTTCACGCGCGGCTCGCGGGCCACGTCGGGCTCCTCGGCCATCACCACGTCGATGGCCCGCTGCCAGCTCGCGGCGGCCGGCGAGCGCACCGGCGCGTCGTCGGCATCCGGCTCGATCGCCAGATCGCGCAAAAACTCTTCGACGAGATCGATGCCGAGCTTGCCCCCCATGCGCCAGCGGCTGACGACGGCCGTGGTGGCTCCCGCGGCGAGCAGGTCGGTCGCGGCGATGAAGAGATCGTCGCCGGGCTGGGCTGGCAGCTTGGCGAGGCCATCGGCCATGTCGGTCTGCAGCCCGGGCACGAGCACGATCTGCGGCCGCTTCGCCGGCGGCGCGAGCCAGTCGCCAAACGTAAACACGGGCTTGCCCGCCACGCCCACGGCGAGCGGCCTGTCGGCGATCGGGCCATCGCCGGCGAGCTCGTCGGCGAGCACGAGCCGATCGCAGAGCGCCGCCGCGAGCGCGGGTGAGCGCGCCGCCGAAAGCGGCACCACCCGCGCGAGCGCCTCGGCAAACCGGGCCGTGATCTCGGCGCCTGCCTCGGGGCGATCGCCGCGAAACGGCCGCACGGCGTGGATGCCGAGCGTGCCCGCGGTGGCCGCCGGCTCGAACCGCCGCACCGCCAGACTGCGGGTGGGTGCGTAGCGGATGCGGCAGACATCGCGCAGGAGCGTGCGCGGGGCGGCGTCGCCCGCGGCCGGATCGTCGGCGGCCACCTCGCGGGCCGAGCCCACGGGCAGCAGCTCGAACGGCAGATACCAGAGCAGACCGTCGGGCACGATCACGAGCTCCTCGACGCCGGCACCGAGCGAGATCTTCGAGTTTTCAAAGAGCAGCCGCTCCACGCGTTCGGCTGCTGCGGGCCACTCGGTCTCGAGCAGACGCTCGGTGGAGACCGGCGCTACTGCATCGACGATGCCGATCGCCTTCGCCAGCCCGGCAATCTCCTTGGCGAGGGCCGCGGGCCGCTTCACCTGCCAGGTGGCCACGCGGGCCTTCGATTCGAGGAAGCCGGCGAGGCCGGCCGACGTCCACTGAAAGGAGAGGATCAGATGCCGATCGGGCAGCCGCAGCCGCACGTCGGCCGGGGCGTCGAGCGGCGGAAATTCGAGGACGGTGGGCTCGCGGCTGGCGGCGAGCGCCGCGATGAACTGCCGCTGCTGTTTGGCGAGCGCGGCCGCGGCGTCCCAGCCGGCTTCGTCGGCCGCGGCGCCGGCGGGCGCCCCGAGCGCCGCGATCAGCGCGGGCCGCTGTCTGGCGGCCTCGTCGAGCACCCTGGCAAAATCGGGATGCCGGGCGAGGAGGGCGGCGCGCCGCGCCGCCGCCGCCCGCGGCAGGCCCTCGGGGGCGGCGGCAAGCGCTGCAAGCGCCGTGCGCCGGCCGCCGAGCGGCTGCGACACGAGCCAGCGCGACCGCTGCCGTGCCTCGCCCGCCGCGAGAAAGGCATCGTGGCCGCGCCGCGAGGCGGGGCCGAGCCACGCCTCGAACGCCTCGCGGCGCGGCGCCGAGATCGTGGCCAGCGTGGCCACCGGATCGAGTGTGTAATCGCGCGGGGCAGGATCACCGAGCAGCTTCGCGAACAGGGCGTCGGCCTGGCGGTCGGAGACAGCCGTGGCCCCACCGAGCACGAGCTCCACGAGCCGCGCCGTTTGAAAAAGCCGCGGCGTGCGCGGCTGTGCGAGCGCGAGGGCCCGATCGAGCTGCGCGTCGCCGGCGGCGGTGTCGCCGGAGCGATAGGCCACGAGGGCCGTGGCGTAGGTGGCCTGAATCCCGCCCGGGCCGCGGCCGAAATCGCCGCGCAAGAGCCGCCCGTCGATGTCGTCGAGCGCGGCCGACGCGGCCTTGAGATTGCCCGCAGCCGCGAGGCCCTCGGCCTGCATCGCCAGCAGCCGCGCCCTGAGCGCGGGCAGCGTGGCCCGGGCCCACTCGCAGGCGATGCCGAAGGCGGGCGGCATCGCGCCGGTGCCCGCGGCCATGTGGGCGGTGAAGGCGAGGCGAAAGGCCTCCTCGAGCGCGCGGGTGTCGCCGTAGTCGGCGGCGGTGTAGGTGGCCTCTTCGAAATATTTGAGGGCCGCGGCCGGCTGGTCGGCATCGAGCGCGATTCGCCCGAGCACGATCAGGCCCCACGAGGTGAGCGGATGGTCGAACTGATTGGCTGCGATCAGGCCGCGGTTCAACAGCGGCGTGGCTTGGTCAGACTTGCCCTGGGCCCACTGGGCCACGCCGAGGGCGATGTCGATCCACGACTGCGACCAGTGGTTGGCGGGCGCGGGGCGGCGCAGCAAAGCCTTCGCTGCGTCGTCGAGGGCGGCGCTATCGCGGGCGAGCTCACCGAGAATCTCGGCCCGGCGATAGAGCGAGATCACGAGGCTGCGCACGATCTCTTGCGGCCGGATGGGATAGTCGGCCGGCGCCGTGAGCACGCCCCCCTGCTTGAGCACCTGCTGAGGGTCGGCGCCGCCCTGGCGAATCGTGAGCG
>JAIXPT010000076.1 GCA_027486095.1 Planctomycetaceae bacterium
GCACGGCCCCGGCGCGCACGGCCCCGGCGCGCACGGCCCCGGCGCGCACGGCCGCGGCGCGCTCGGCCCCGGCGCGCTCGGCCCCCCAACAAGCCCGGAGCGGAAGCGACGGGACACCGGGTGGCATCGGCTCCCGCTCTCCACGCGCAGCCGGCGCCGGCCAATCGTGGTCGTTCGGCCGCGTCAGCCGCGCGTGCCGCCGCGGCGATAGTCCAGCGGCGTCTGCCCCGTGTGCTTCTTGAAGGCCCGCGTGAAGTGGGCCTGATCGTAGAAGCCGCAGTCGCGGGCGATCCGGCCGACGGGGTCGGTCGTGCCTCGCAGCCGGCGGCGGGCCATGAGGAGCCGGAGCCGCAGCAGGTAGTCGCCCACGGTCATGTTGAAGAGCCGGCGAAATTCGCGCTGCAATTGGCTGGCCGAGAGCCCGGCTCGGCGGGCCAGGTCGCCCACGGCGATCGGCCGCCGGTAATTCGCCACCACATGCTCGAGCGCGGGGGTGAGCCGTTTGTATTCATCCGGCGCGTTGCCCGCATGATCGAATGGGCGGAGGATCCCGGCGAGGCCCGTGATTTGGCCGCGCTCGTCTCTGAGTGGAAGCTTCGTACAGAGATACCACTGCGGCATGCCCGTGTGATCCGCCACGAGCCAGGCCTGATCACGGAGCGGCGCGCCTGATCGCATCACGCGCTCGTCTTCGGCTACATACTGCGCGGCGAGCGCCGGCGGATGGTAGTCGTAGTCGCTCTTCCCGATTGGATCCCGTGGCGACGTGCAGCCGTGCAGCGCGAGCCAGGCGTCGTTTGCCCGCACAAACCGGCTCTCTCGATCCTTGACGAAGAGGTAGACGTCGGGCAGGGCGTCGAAGAGATCGAGCACCTGCGCCGCCGCAAAATCTGAAAGCTGGAGCGGTGGAAGCTGAGCACCCATGATTCTTAAATACAAAGAGATGCGGCAGGCGTCAAATGACGCGGTGTTCTGCGAAAGCTAGCATTCAGACGAGGTCGATGATGGAGGTGAGCCTCGGGGCGGCGGGTCCCGTCGCTTCCGCTCCGGGCTTGTTGGTAAGTCTCACACGATGCACTGAGCACGAGCGTTGGGATGCAGCCGTCGCTTCCGCTCCGGGCTTGTTGGTAAGTCTCACACGATGCACTGAGCGCGAGCGTTGGGATGCAGCCGTCGCTGCCGCTCCGGGCTTGTCGGGTCCACGGGTTTGCTGGAAGGGAGTGCAGGGCATGTTTGAATTTCGCGTCGCAAGGCCCGGCGAACGGGCGCTGCTGTGCGGGGCGGGGCCGAGCCGCCGGGATTTTCTCCAGGTGGGGGCCCTGGCTGCCGTCGGCCTCTCGCTGCCGCAGTATGTGCGGGCGGCGAGCGAGGGAAAGGTGCGGCCCGGCCATGAGAAGCGGTCGTGCATCATGATCTTCAATCTGGGCGGCCCGTCGAACATGGACCTCTGGGACATGAAGCCCGACGCTCCGGCCGAGATCCGCGGCCCCTTCAAGCCGATTCGCACCAAGAGCGACGCCTTCGAGGTATCGGAGCTGCTCCCGAAGCACGCCGAGATCGCCGACAAATTCTCGCTCGTGCGGTCGTGCCATCACGACGGCGCCGCCGTGCACGACGCCGGCTGGCAGATGATGCAGACGGGCCGCCGGTTTACGGGAGGCGTGCAGACGCCCCACGCCGGCAGCGTGGCGGCGCACCTCTTGGGCCGCCGCACCGATCTGCCGCCGTTCGTCGTGCTGCCCGAGCTCATGGGCCGCGGCGGCGGCAATCTGCCCAACGGCCAGGCCGGCGGCTTCCTCGGCAAGGCCCAGGATCCCTTCGCCCTCATGGCCGATCCGTCGAAGCCTAATTTCCGCGTGCCCGATCTCCTGCCGCCCGACCAGATCTCCGTGGCTCGGCTCGATCGCCGGCAGAAGATGCGTGCGATCGTGGAAGGCGCGGCCAAGCAATTCGAGGCCAGCGAAGACGCGCGGCTGCTCGACGAAAATTTCCACGCCGCCTACCGCCTGATGACGAGTCCCCAGGCCCGCGAGGCGTTCGACCTCTCGAAGGAGCCCGAGGCCGTGCGCGAGCGGTATGGCATGAACCGCTTCGGCCAATGCTGCCTGCTCGCGCGGCGGCTCGTGGAAAACGGTGTGCGGTTCGTGACGATCAACACGTTTCTCACGGTGTTCGACGAGATCACCTGGGACATCCACGGCTCGAAGCCGTTCACGTCGATCGAGGGCATGAAAAACATCGTGTGCCCGATGTACGACCAGGCCTATGCCGCGCTGATCGGCGATCTCTTCGAGCGCGGTCTGCTCGACGACACGCTCGTGGCCGGGCTCTCCGAATTCGGCCGCACCCCGAAGGTGAATCCGGCCGGCGGTCGCGACCACTGGCCGCAGTGCTTCACCTGCTCGTTCGCTGGCGGCGGCGTGCAGGGCGGCCGCGTGGTGGGGGCGAGCGACACGATCGGAGCCTACCCGGCCGAGCGGCCCGTGAAGCCGGGCGACATCGTGGCCACGATCTTCCACTCGCTCGGTCTCGACCACGAGATGCACCTGCCCGGCCCTTCCGGCCGCCCGTTCGCCCTCACCGACTTCGGCACCGACCCGATCAAGGAGTTGTTTGCATGAAGTGCTTCGCGGCGTTGATGCTCGTCTGCTCCTGCATGATGGCCCGGGCCGAGCAGCCCAGCTTCGAGCTCGACGTGATGCCGATCCTCTCGAAGGCCGGCTGCAACGGTGGCGGCTGCCACGGAGCGCTCGCCGGCAAGGCCGGCTTTCGGCTCTCGCTCTT
This sequence comes from Planctomycetaceae bacterium, assembly GCA_027486095.1. Lineage (GTDB taxonomy): Bacteria > Planctomycetota > Planctomycetia > Pirellulales > UBA1268 > RGVT01. The sequence goes on from JAIXPT010000076.1 coordinate 2,785, forward strand.
CGGCTACGATCCCCACGCCGATTATCTCGCGATCACGCGCGATGCCCGGGGCCGCCGCATCGATTTCGCCGATCCGGGGGCGAGCCTCGTGCTCACGAA
>JAIXPT010000321.1 GCA_027486095.1 Planctomycetaceae bacterium
CGGCAGGCTTTCTCGGAAGAGAATCGCCTTTCGAAGTCCAGGATTGTCCGGGGATAATCCTCTGCCACTCCCAAACACTACAGGTTGTGGTCGGTGGAGTCAATCGGATAGCCCAGACCTGCGTACCCTATGGAGCGTCAAGCAATCGCCTTACGTCATCAGCTCTTCGACGATCCCTGTGCTGTCGCCGTGGCGATCGACGTTCACGCCGATGCCGCGGAGCATCGTCAGCCACACGTTGCAGAGCGGCGTCTTGTCGGGCAGCACGATCTGCTGGCCGAGCTTGATGCCGGCCCCGCCGCCCGCGAGCAAGGTCGGGCAGTTCAAGAGTGTGTGGCCGTGCGAGATGTTCGACCCGAAGCAGAGGATCGTGTGGTCGAAGAGGCTCGACCCGTCGGGCTCCTTCGCGGCCAGAAGGCTGTCGATGAGGCCGGCGAGCAGCTCGCTTTGCATCTCGTCGCGGCGTTGCGACGCCTCCATCCGTTCGCCGGGGTTGTAGTGGCTCATGTCGTGGGGGCCGACCTTGATGCCGAGGCTCGTGAGCAGGTGCTTGATCGGCTGGCGAAACGTGACCACCCGCGTGCTGTCGGTCTGCAGGGCCGCTACGATCAGGTCGTACATCAGCCGTACCTCGTCCTTTCCCTCGATGCCGACGGCCGGCTCGCCAACGGGAGCCTTCGGCTTGGGCACCTCGAGCCACTGCTTTTCTCGAGCGAGCCGCCCCTCGATGCCGCGAATGCTCTCGAAGTATTCGTCCAGCTTGCGCCGATCGGTGGTGCTCACGTGTCGCTGCATGTCGCGGGCATCCTCGAGCACCGCATCGAGCACGCTCTCGCCGCGGGCGATCGCCGCGTGCCGGGCCGCGAGCGGTTGGGAATCCTCGGCGAACAGCCGCTGAAACGCGATCACGGGCGTGTTGAACGCGGCCATCGGCCGGCCGCCGGCATCCCATGAGAGCGACAGCCCCGGGCCGTGCCCCGGGCCGTCCATCTGCGGTTCGCTGCCGCTCAACTGGATCGAGGCATACCGCGTGTCGCCGCCGATTGCTGCAGCTGCCACCTGGTCAGCCGAAATTGAATTGGAAAACGTCTGCCCAGGCTGGGCGTAGCGATTGGCGCCGGTGAGCCAGAATGTGCTTCCTGAATGCGGGTCGATCGAAAACTTGTGGCTAGCCCCCTGCACGATGGAAAAATGCTGCCGGTGCCGTTCGAGCGGGGCGAGGCCCGGCGGCAGCGCGTAGTCGGGGCCTGCCTGCTTTGGGTCGGGAAACCACGTTTCTTCGGTGACACCAAAGCCAATGCCGAGATAGATGATTCGCTTCGGCCGGGTCGCGGCCGCTCCGGCTACCGACGCCATGCCCGTGAGCGACTCGAGCGCGGGCAACCCCATCATCGTCCCGGCGGCACGGAAGCAGTCGCGGCGGCTAAGCGTGGAAGAAAAGCGCGGCATGGAGGCGGCTCCTGGTTGGCGATCGAGCGGTTGGAGACGGGCTGGTTGGCTACTTCGTGTGAAACGTCTTGCTCATCACGAGCGTGTAGATGAAGTCCGAGGCGCGGTAGTTCACACCGGCCGCGTGCTGGACCATGGTTTCCACTAGCTCTTCGTCGGCGAAGCTGATCGGCCGGCCCATGGCATACGCCACGAGGGCGGAGGCGAATCCCCGGGCAAACCGCTCCGGCTGGGCCGCGATCAGGCCGCGCAACTGTTCGTAGTCGGCGAAGGCGGGGCCATTGTGGAAGGCCCCGGCCGGATCGATCTTCGCCTTCTCGGGCGGCAGACCAGGCTGCAGGTCTTCGGTACGCCACTGCCCGACTGCGTCGAAGTTCTCGAGGCCGAAGCCGATCGGGTCGATCTTGCGGTGGCACTGGGCGCACTGCGGCTCCTCCTGGTGCATCCGCAGGCGTTCGCGGGCCGTCATGCCCTTGGAGATCCGCTTGAGTTCCGGCACGTTGGGGGGCGCGGGTGGCGGCGGATCGTTGAGGAGCTTCCTCAGCACCCAGGCGCCCCGCTCCACCGGGCTCGAATCGCTGCCGTCGCTGCCCATCGCCATGATCGCGGCCATGCCGAGCAGGCCGCCACGGGGCGATCCGGCCGGCAGCGGTACTTCCCGAAAGGCATCGCCGCTCACCCCGTCGAGGCCGTAGTAGCTGGCGAGCAATGCGTCAACGTGCACGGTGTCGCTCACGAGCAGCCGCGTGAGGCTGCCGCCGCTCGTGAGCAGGTGGAAGAACGTCTCAGTCACTTCGCCGCGGGCCGATTCCTTCATGCTCGCGTCGAATCGGGGAAATCGCTGCTGGTTGAACTGGAAGAAGTCGAGTCTCGCGAGATTGAGCCACTGGTGAACGAACGACGCAGCAAAGTCCCGGGCCCGCGGGTTGGCGAGCATTCGCTCCACCTCCGCAGTGAGCACCACAGGATCGTGTAGCCGGCCGCTCGCCGCCAGAGCCACAAGCGCATCGTCCGGCGGCCCGCCCCAGAGGAACGACGCGAGCCTCGTCGCAAGTTCATGATCGGAGAGTGTCCGCGGTGCCTGGTCGGTCGCGGGCTCGTAGAGATAGAGGAACCGCGGCGACGTGAGCACCACGGCCAGCGGCTCCTTGACCGCTTCGGCGGCCTGTTCCCCGGCCCGGCGGCGAGCCTCGTAGAGTCCGACGAGCTTGTCGAGGAAGCTCTTGCTCGGCGGATGACCCCGAAATGCATCGCGGGCAAACCGCTCGACGATCCGGCGCACGACGGCGGCTTCCGCGGGGGCATCCGTGGCCGTTGCGTCGCCCTCTTTGGGCTCGAATGGCGTGAGTTCGTCGAGGATTGCCCGCACCCGGGCAACTGCGTCTGCAGTTTCGCTCGTCACAACCGGGCCTTCCACCTCGATCCAGTCGATCCAGAGGACATAATCGGGCCCCACGCCGTTGCGTTTGAACGCCGCATCGTAGAAGCCGCGGGGATTGCCGTTGTTTTCGTGCAAAAGAAACACGTGCGGGCTCGTCTTCGTCTTGCGGACGTGAATCTGAATCTCCTGCGGCTCCTTCACCGTTCCAGCCACATGGTGTGCGCTGATGTGCGAATGAGCATCGGCGGCGCTGGTAGCTGCGGCCGAAAACGCGATGAACCGGCGTTCCGGCGGAGCCGCATCCGTCGCCCCCGCGCGGACTTTCACCCGATACGTGCCTGTCGGCCACCACTTTTCGATCAGCACACGTTGCTCCACATTGCGTACGCTGCTGTACAGGCCGAAGTAGGCGCCGGTCTTCACGTCCGGCAGGCTCAGGTAATGAGCTCCCTGCGTGATGATCGTCTCCCACAGCCGATCTCCGTGGTAGGCGTCCAAGGCGTCCTGAAAGCCATAGGATTGCGGGGAGGGGGCTTCCTCAAATTTGTCCCAATGCCAGTAAAACTCCCACCAATTGGCTCCAGCTTTCTCTTTTAGCTCTTTCACCACGGCGGCATACTGTGGCTTTGCGGCGGCGGCATCCACTGCCGACATCCACGACTTGTTGCGTCGTCGCCAGTCAACCGCTTCGCCCAGTTGCCTGATGATTTCGTCGGTCTTTTGCTCCGCCTCGATGTGGTTCTTCTGTGGCTTTGCGAGGGCTCGTACCTGCTCGAAGGCGGCATTGATCGCGTCGCGGCCGAGCTGCTGGTAAAGCATTGCCTGCTCACTCGACATGAAAAGGGCCCCGCCGGTGGTATCGAATCCCCCGGCCACGTCATCGGAGGGCAGCGGCCGCACGTCCAATTCGACGCCGAGTAGGGCGAGAATCGTGTTGCTGTACTCGCGGCGATTGAGCCGCCGCATCGTGAGTGCGCCGCCGCCGTCGGCGAGCCGCGTGCGTGCGGTTGCAAGCACGGTGGAGAGGGCGTCGAGCAATTCGATCTTCGCCGCGGCCTCCGGCTGCTTGGCATCGTCCGGCGGCATGTCGCCCGAGTTGAGCTGGTTGAGCACCCGCTGCCAGCGTTCCGCCGCCTCGATCGTGTCGATCGCGAGCGGGATGTCGTCGAGCCGCATGCCCCCCTCTTGCTTCGCGGCCGAATGGCATTCGAGGCAGTAGGTGGCAAGGAAGGCCCGATGCGACTCGGCCATCGCCGCGGGCCGCTCCGATGAGGCCGCACATGCAGCCGCCTGGGGCAGCATCAAAGCGCAGCACAGTGCCGCTGCCGTGAGAACACCGCGACGATACCGCCGTGTGAGACTTATCCAGCGTGTCATGAAAAGGTGTTGCCGATTGAACGGGATCTCTTGGCGACGGACACCATCCGGCCAAGAAGTTGCTCCGCGAGAGGGCAATTTTTGCCGCGATCCCAGGCCGTGACACGAATTTGTGGGTGTTTGGTGCTACCTACGGTGCCAGGGCGGCGGCTTTTTCGGCGAGGCTCGCCACGCCGTCCATCACGGCGGCGGCCGTCGGCTTGTCGCCCCACGAGGCTCTGGTCTCCTGAACCGCGGCGAGGAACGCCACGAACGGTGGGCCGTAATGGGCAGCCATCGGCTCGAGAAATTCGATCACGAGGGCAAGTATCTGCGGACCGCCGGCAGGATTTGCCACGAGCGCTTCCCGCTGCATGTCGAAAAACTCGCGTGCCTGGGCGATCGCTTCGGCCCTCGTCGGGACCTCGGCCGTTTCGGGTCGTGACGAACAGGATGTACCCATCAACGCGAAAAAAATCGTCGCCCAAGCAGCCACATGGTGATGAAAGGATCGATTTGATATTTTCATGGCCCTCGAGCCTCAAAACCCGCCGACGACGTTGCCATCTGCGATTGCGAGCAGCCGCACGTACGTGGTGGGATCGATCGAGTCGGTAAGAAAATGCTGCGAGCCGTCGGCGAACACGAAGTTGCAGCCACCCGAGTGAAAACTGCGTGCCGCAGTGCCACCGCCGGCACTCGAATCACCGCCGCCCCGAAAGCCGAAAATCGGATTTGTCATGTCGTTGTTGGAATACGCCATCCAATCAACTTGGGCGAGAGTATTCGGCGTCAGAATGATCGTTGTTCCAGGCCCACGGCCGCAGAAGGTCGAGCCCCCCGGCCAGCCCCAGGCGCCTCGCTGATCTCCGTTGCCACCCGTGAGCACGTTCACGATCTCGCTGGCGACGATCACGTTACTTGAACCGTCGCTCACGGCAGCAGGCGGTGCGCCATACATGGCCGCCACGCTGAAGGGTCCTTTAAAGGCGGCATTGGTCGAATCGGAGAAGAGCTGCATCTTGTTCGCCCCGACGTTGACGGCGTAATTCGCTTTTTCAAAGCCCACGAATCCCGCCGATGACGGCAATGGCGGGGAGTAGTCGCCGCGCGGCGACGAGTACATATCGAGTGGCTGCGTCAGCAGGCTCGAGCCCGGCCTCACGAAGGGGTGGGCCGGGCAAATGAGCGCTGGCACGCGGGTTTTCGTGATGGCGTTGTTCGCCCCGCTCACAGCCAGCCGCGAGTGGTCGTAAGCGTCATTCAGCGTTTTCTGTTCGAGGAAGGGCAGGATGAAGACGGCCCAGCTGGCTCCCGCCCAGGCCATGCGGTTGGCCGGGTTTGTATCTCCATCGCGCTCGGTCATCTGGGTGGCCGCCGGATTGACGCTCACTCCGGCCGCGGGGAGCCGCCCCTTCACCGACTGGAATTGATGCAGCGCGAGCCCCACCTGCCGGAGCCGCGATGCGCAGTCGGAGCGACGGGCACTCTCGCGGGCTGCCTGCACCGCGGGCAGCAGCAGCCCCACGAGCACGCCGATGATCGCGATCACGACCAGCAGTTCGACGAGAGTCATGCCGCGGCGGAGCGTGGTGTCATGCATGGTGTTCACCCGCAGGATGCCCGGCTGTGCGGTCTCAAGCGAGAGCGGTGCAGATCTCCAATCTGCCCTCATCGCCGGCGGCGTGCCAGCCAGCCGACGAGGCTGATGCCGACTGCGGCCAGAGCGAGGGCCCCCGGCTCGGGCACCACGACCACGTTGGCGTTGATCGTGAGATTGCGGCGAGCGGAAGCGCCAGAGAGGTTTTGGTTGTCGAAGAACGACAGCGTGAACTGCTTGCTGAAGGCGCCCTGCCCCGACGGTGTGAACGAAAATGTGAACAGGCTGCTCGTGCCGCCAGCGGCAAGATTGTTGAAAGTCGAGAGGCCCGAGGCGAAGCCGCCGCCGTCAAGCGTCACGCCAGTGAAATCAAGCCCGGCGGTCTGGCCGGCGCCATACGTCTGGCTGGCAAGATTCAGCAGGCTGTAGGTGAAGTTTTGCGTGCCAGATGACTCGTCGATCGACCCGAAATTGATTGTGAGCGCGTCCTGCGCGTAGGCATCGGTGATGCCACTCGCGAGGAAGCCCGGCAGCGCATGATCGAGCACGTTCACGCTCACTGTGCCTGTGGCCGAGGTCACGCCGAAAGCGGTCGGGGCGTTCACGGTGAACGTGCCCTGCTGGGTGGCGCCGACCGACGTGCCGGTGAAGACGAGGCCGGAGATCGCGCCGCTCGGGCCGCCCGCGGCGGCCGTGCCGCTGCTCGTGCCGGCCAGGCTCGCCGAGAGCGAGCCCGAAGAGAAGCCAAGATTGGCACCGCCCGAGAGGGCGGAGTTGGCCACCGTGTAGGTGAAGGCTGCCGAGCCGCCGGTGATGATCGAGACCGCGGGATTGGTCACGGTCACCGCGCCGAGGACGGCCCGCTGCTGGTAGTCGATCGACGTGGCAGAGGAAATCACCTGATAGGCGGCGCTCGTGCCAGTGATGCTCGCGAACGAGCCGGAGATCGACTGGGCCGAGAGCACGCGGTAAAGGCCGGCGGTCGAGCCGCTGCCGGCGAGGTCGAGCGTACCGTTGGTGAGCGTCATCGTGCCGGTGGCGGCCGTCAACACCGGGGCCGAGGTGCTCGTGGCCGCCAGCCGCAGCGTGCCGCCGGCGGAGCCGAAAGCCAGGCCGCCGATCGCGCCGGTGTAGCCACTCATGGCCAGCGTGCCCTGCGACGTGGCGTTGCCGAGGTTCACGACGGAGTTCGACGGGATCGCATTGGTGATGCCGTAGGCGAGCGTGCTCGACTCGATCACAAACGTGGGGCCGTTGTAGGTGTTGGCGGCCGAGAGCGTGACGCTCGACGTGCCGTCCACCAGGAGATCGCTCGCGCCCACGGTCGCGCCGCTGATCGTGCCGGTGACATTGAATGAGCCGCCGGTGAGCCGCAACACGGAGTTGTCTTTCGAGAGGTTGCCTGAGAGCGTGAGCAGGCCGCCGCCCGGGTTGCGGATGGTGCCCGTGCCGCTGCCGGCGGTGACGGTGATGTTCTTGCCGAAGGTGGCGGCGCCGCCGGTGTAGGTGAGTCCCGCCCCGCCGGCGATCGTCACGCCCGACGTCCCCTGCAGCGCGCTCGCGCCGCCAAACGAGAGAACGCCAGCGGTGATCGTCGTTGCGCCCGTAAACGTGTTAGTGCCGGAGAGGGCGAGCGTGCCAGACGTGGTCTTCACGAGATCGGCGCCGCCATTGATCTGATTGACGTTCCGCAGGCCGCCCGACTGGAAGTTGACCGCGGCGATGCGGTTCGAGCCGCCGATGTTCTTGCCGCCCATGTCGAGCGTGCCGCCGTTGAGCGTGAGCGTGCTGTTGACGGTGCCAACGGTGGAGCTGATCGTGATGTCGCCGGCGAGCGTGACCGTACCGCCGTTGATGGTGAGCGACCCGGTGGAGGTGCCGCCTGCCGCCGAGGCGCCGGCCAGCACGAGGGAAGCGATGTTGACGGTGGTGGCGTTGCCGGCAATCGTGAGCGAGCCGGTGATGCCGCCGCCGGTTCCCGCCATCTGCGCCATTTGCACCACGCCGAGCGACGCGGTGTTTGCGAAGTTGCCGGTGCCGCTGCCGATCGTGACCGTGGCGGTCGGCACTGCGGCATTCGCTCCGCCCGTGCGGGTGCCGATCCTGAATGTGCCAGACTGGAGGGTCCCGGTGTCGAAGTTGAAGGCCGCAGAATAGTTGCTCCCTGGACCGCTGACATTGATCATGTCGATCGTCGAAAAGAGAAGGTCAGCGGAGTGGCCGGTGACGTCGAAGACGTTCGGTGACGTCACGGCACCAGTGGCGGGACCGTTCATCATGCTCAATCCGACGGCGCTGGCCCCGTCGGCACCGCGGATCCTGACGGTGCCGTTCGGCGTGTTGGCATTGAACTGCAGCACCCCCGAACTCCGCTGAGAACTGCCAATCTGAATCACGTTCGTATTGATCGTCTGCACTCCGTTACCGAGGATCAAACTACTCGTGCCGGAAACGCCGGAGCTATCGCCGATCGCGAGCATGCCCGCAGTCATCGTGCTCGTCGGGGCAAGGAAGAACGTGTTTGCCCGGCCGCTGCCATTAAAACCGAAACCTTCCGTCGAACCCACGCGGATGACACCCGTCGTACCGACGTTCACTGAAAACGTGCCGAGCCCACTCGTATCAAGTGTTGATTGGCCTGGGTCTTGCGAGTTGGTGTAGGTCGAACCTTGCCAGCCCACCTGGAAGGTACCGCCGCTCCTGCTCACATTCCACGCGCCCCCCGTGCCGGACACCGTGAGACCCACGTTTTCAAAAACGAGCTGTGGCCCGATCACTACATCGCCGTTGGTCGTGAGCGTCCGGCCGTTGCCGATCGTGATCGAGTTCGCAGTGCTGAGGCCATTCTGTGCAGTGAGCCCGCCGAACGTGACGCTCGAATTGGTGAGGTCGAGTGTGCGCAGGGTGCCGCCCGCGTTCGCACCAAAACCGACCGCGCCCGCAAGCGACGCGCCGTCTGGTAATACGAGCGTGCCCTGGTCGATCACGGTTCTGCCGGTGTAGTTGTTGGCCGTCGAACTGGTCACGCCCGTGAGCGAAAGGGTGCCGGAACCGAGCTTCACGACGCCGATCGCGCCGCCGCCGGAGCCGGTCGAGTCGGTGATCGTGTCTGTGACAGAGAACGTGCTGCCCGTGTTCGTGGTGTCGAAGCCGATCGCGGACCCGGCTAACAGGCCGCCCGTCGTCACGGAGCCACCGAGGCCGCCAAGATTCGTGAGCAGCGTCGTGACATTGGCCACTGAGAACCCGCTGGCCCCGCCCACCCGGACGGCGAACGTCGCCCCGGAGGCTGCGGAGATGTTGGCGGCAGTCCAGTTGGCGGAGGTGCCGTCGTAGAGCGAGCTCGGCGCGGCGAATGTCAGGACGCCGTTGTTGATCGCGGTCGGGCCGGTGTAGAGGCCACGGCCTGAGAGCACGAGCCCTCCAAAGCCCGATTTCGTCAGGCCCGTCGCGGAGGTGTTGTCGGCGATTGCCGATGCAATCTCGAAGCTTCTCTTCCAATTGGCTTGGGTGACGACGAGGTCACCGCCGCTCGAACCGGCGATGGTGCCGCCGGTGATCAGGTTCGTCGAGCCTGACACGTTGTTCGTCACAAGGATTCCACCCGAGGCGATCGTGTTGGAATTCACTAGCGTGAGCGTGATGGGGTTCGCGGTGTTAAACCGCAGGCTGTTGGGCGCGATCGCTGCCGACGGCGTGGCCGAGGCGTTCACGTCTACGTTGGCAGATGCATACCGCGACGCAACCGTGGAGGCGGTGCTGGAGAGCACAAACGTGGCCAGGCCGGTGATGGGGCTTGCCCCGTTCGCAACGGCCCAGGTGGTGGGTGCGAAGCCAGGGATTCGGGTTTGCCAGCCAAGGCTTGTATCACCGCCGAACGTGATGCCGCCGCTGAGAATGCCGTTGGTGTTGGCGGAGGAGGTGATGAACGTGCCAGAGGACTGGATCGTGAGCGTGGCGCCGCGGCTGCGCGTGATCGCGCCGAAGTTCATCGTTGTACGTGTGCCAGCGTTCACCCCTTCCGATGCTGGGTTGCCCAGGGCGGCCACATAGGCCGCCCCGCCGGTAAGCGTGGTGCTGGCAAACGCCTGCGACACCGCGTCGGTTCGCTGAATGAACAGGCTGCCGTTGCCGATCGACAGGGCGCTGGCCGGATTGATGGCTCCGGCAGTGGCATTGTCGCCGATCACCAGCGTGCCGCCCGTGATCGTCGTCGCGCCGGTGTAGGAACTCGAGCCGGTGAGAGCGACCAGGCCAAGGCCGGCCTTTGTGAGCCCCCTCGCCCCGCCCGTCTCGCTGATCACGCCAGAGATCGTCAGTGAGTTTGGAGAGCGGTTGGTGATCGTCAGATTATCAGCGAGCGTGAACGGGGCGGAGATCGTGTTTGCGGCGCTCGTCGCGACCTGCGAGATGCTCGCACCGCTACCACTGTTGTTGAACGTGAGCGTGCCGCCGGTGGTCGTGGCGAGCGTGAACGAGTGCGAGGCGTTCGTGTCGCCGATGGTCAGCGTGCCGAGCGTGACGTTTGTGTTGATCGTCACCGTGGCGCTGGTCGTGATGTTGTTGACGAGGCCGACCACGTCGCCGGCGGCGGTGCCGGGAACGGCGGCCGGCGTCCAATTGCTAGCCGTATTCCAACTGCCATTGCCGTTGGCGATCCACGAGCCATTCGCTGCGAGTGCTCGCTCTGATCCGCAAAGAATCGCGAGCGCTAACGCGAGTGACGCAGTCAGCGAAGCGGCGACCGAATGCCCCCGAAGCCGTCGGGTGTCATGACAGTGTGCGGGATCGAGATGGCGGTTTGCAGCGGTCATGATTCGCTCCTCAATAGTCATCAGCCCGGCGGGGACGTACGGAATGTGTTCCCGACCCACTAGCGAGAAGGGTAGCTGCGGATACGGTTTCCTGGAATCGTCGGTCTGCCGACTCATCAAAATTACGATGCCGCGCCTGGGAGGTCCGGTCGTGTGGTATTGATGGAAGCGACTTCCGGGGCTGGTGCACATGGCGAAGGCCGACCGCGATCATCACGACGAATTCCTCCGGCTCTTCATGGCCCATGAGGCCGGACTGCGCGGTTTTCTCCGCAGCCTTCTCTTCTCCCACGAGGAGGTGCGCGAGGTGCTCCAGGACACGGCCGTGGTGCTGTGGCGAAAATACGAGCCGGGGATGACGCACGACGCCTTCGGCCGCTGGGCTTTCGGCGTAGCGCGGATGGAGACGCTCGCCTTCAGGCGGGATCGGGCCCGCGACCGCCATGTGTTCGGCGACGACATTCACGAGCTGCTGGAGCAGGCTGCCGTGGCCCGGGCGCCGGCAGACGACGACCGGCGGACCGCCCTCGAGGCCTGCCTCCAGAAACTTCCGCCCGACAAGCTCCAGCTCGTGATGGCGGCTTACGCGCCCGACGCCCGCATCGACGAAGTGGCCAAGAGCCTCGGCCGCACGGCCATGGCCGTCTACAAATCGCTGCACCGCATTCGCATGGGGCTCGCCGAGTGCATCGAGAAGACGATGGCCGCGTCCTGACGCTGCGAGGGGCGGTTCACCTACGCCGGCGCCAGTAGCCCGGCCGGCGACGGGCGTGGGCCAAGGCCACCACGACGATCCGCTCGGGAGATTGCTCGCGGAACACGAGAATGTAGGGGAATCCCCTCACGCGGGCCCACCGATAGGGGCCGATGAGCAGCGCGAGGGATTCAGGTGACTGCTCGATCCGGCCAACGGCATCACCAACCGCCGCGGAAAAGCGTTGACCCACGCTCGTAGATCTCGACGTGTACCACTCTTTCGCGAGGCGGTATTCCCGGGCCGCGAGCCTGTGAAAGATGGCCGATCCTGCCATCAGCCTTCAGACTCGAGCTCTGCCCACGTGACTTCCCCTTCGCGGTCGGCGTACCGCCGCTCAAGTTCCTGGAGGAGGTTCGCGTCATCATCGACCGTCAGGCCGATGGCCTGATCCGGTGTGGTATCCAGGAGGCGACCGACGAGGGCCATCCGCTCGTCGAACGGGAGTTGCATCGCGGCGTCGAACAGTCGTTCAGCACCAGGGCTCATGACGTGGCTCCTTTGTAATTCCTGCCGTCTTTCAGAAAGTATACGGACGTACATTCGCTCGTCAAGGCCTGTTCTTCGGAGCCGATCGTGACCAGGGGCATGGCGTCACCTCGATCGATGTCATGAGCGCATGACGAAACAGCAATCGATCCCTTGTGGGGCGGAAGGCGGGAAAAATCGTGAGAAAGCCGCAGTATCGCTGCTTTTGGCAAATCGAACGCGGACGCGGAGCAGTTCTTCCATGGGGTTCACCGATAGCGCCGACGCAGACGATCTCCTTGCCCGCTGCCTTGACGGGCGGGCCACCGATGCGGATCGTGCTGCGCTCGCCGATCGGCTGCGGAGCGACGCCGGGTTTCGGGACCGGTGGCTGGAACTGGCGACGATCGACGCCCGACTGGCCCAGCTTGGCGAATCCGCATCGGCCACCCTGGAAACGTGGCTGCCGCCGAAGCCCGCCAGGGAGCCGCGGAGATCCTGGCTTCCCTTCGGAGTCCGTACCGCTGCGGCCAGCGTGGCAAGTTTGCTGATCGGCGGCGTGTGCGCGTCGGCCGTGTGGGCGATGGTGGGGGTGCTGCCGGCGCACGTCACGCGACTGTTCTCCGAGAGTTTCGAGCGTGGCGACCCGCCGTGTGTCACCGGTGCGCCGTCGAGCCCGGGCGTGTGGTGCGGGGATTACTCGGAGGTCGTCGGCCGCAAGGATAGCATCGCCCCGTTTGAGGGAACGCGGATGCTGCGGTTTCTCCGCGGCGACTTCGCAGGCAAGCCGGTGGACGAGGGGGATCACTGCAACGTGCAGCGGCTCATCGACCTGCGGCCGTTTCGGCAGCAGATTGCCAAAGGTAATGCTGTCGTGCGGATGTCGGCCCGGTTCAATGGCCAGCCCTCCGCCGTCGATCCGGCAGAGCGATGCATCGTAGCCGTACATGCACTCGGCGCTGATGCCGCCGGCGAGCGCACGCTGCGAGCAAACAATCAACTGCTGAAACGCGCGTTGGCGTACAGTTTTTCACGCAACGTGGGCCTGGACGGCGATGCAGCCACGTGGCAACTCGCGGTGTGCGAACTGCGGATTCCTCCCAACGCTGATTTTCTGCTGGTGAGCTTGGCGATGGCGGCCGGGCCGGATTGGACTCCCGGCCGGCTCTCTGTGTTCCGCGGGCACTATTGCGACGGCGTGCGGGTGTCGCTTCTGGAAATCCCAGTCGCGCCCTGAAGGATCGAGGCAGGTTCACATGGCCACTGTCGAGCAGGACTCTTCGATCCGCGTGGCCGTGATTGCCGCCGACCCGGTCCTGCGCCGCTCCTGCATTGACCTTTTCGACACCACACCCGATTGCCGGCTCGTCGTGCTCGTCCACTCAGTGGATGACGCGGTGCTGGGGCTGCCGCCCTTGGAGCCAGACGTCGTGGTGATGCATGTTGGCGGCCGCGGCGGGGCCGATGGCGGTCGCGCTCACGAGCCGGCGCTCGACTGCATCGCCGCACCGGTCGTGATCTTCACGACCGACGGCTTGGTGCGGCAGCCTGCGAGCCGGGTTTCCCGTACGCCTGACGAACTGCTCCACGCCGTGCGGTCGTGCGGGCAGCGGAGCTTTTCAGCCCGGGGTGCCGCGACTGCCGACGGCCATCTGGCCGGCGCAGCAAAACTGACCGTGCGAGAGCGGGAAGTCGTGGAGATGATCGCGCAGGCGTATTCCTACAAGGACATTGCCAAACAGCTCGGCGTGGGCGTCTCGACGATCGGCACGCACATGCATCACATCTATGAGAAGCTGGGCGTCAACAGCCGCAGGGAGGTCGTCGAGGCGTTCCGGCGCCCCGCCGGTGCGATCGCGGCTTTTGATCGCGTCTCGAACCGGCTGCGGTGACATGAGAAACCGGGTGCCGCTCTTTGCGCTGCTCCTCGTCGCAGCGACACCGGCCCTGGCTGTCGAACTCCGCCTGACGGCTCCCGCCGATTATCAAGTTGTCCAACGCATTACCCCGGGCACAGGGGTCGTGCGGATTGCCGGCGAATTGTCGGAGCCGGCGCCGGCAGAGGCCACGGTCGAGGCACGCGTGCTCGATGGTCGATCGGAGCCGGTGTGGCGGGCGATCGGTGTCGTGGCCGATCGGAAGGTTTCCGGGGCGATCACAGTGCCTGCCGGAGGATGGTGGACGCTCGACGTGCGCGTGGTGCACGACCGCGTGGAGCTTGCCCGCAGCACGGTCGCACACATCGGCGTGGGCGAGGTGTTTGTCGTCGCGGGGCAGTCGAACTCAGCGAATCATGGCGCGGATCGGCAGTCGACCCGCACGCGGCGGGTGGCGGCATTCGACGGAACGGCCTGGCGGCTGGCCGATGATCCGCAGCCGGGCGCGAGCGGAAGCGGAGGTAGCTTCATGCCGCCGCTCGGCGACGCGCTCGTGGAGCAACTCGGCGTTCCCGTGGGGTTCATCCCGTGTGGCATCGGGGCCACGAGCGCGCGGGAGTGGCTGCCCAAGGGCACGGCGTTTCCCGCCCCGCCCACAATCGAGAGCCGCGTGACGCGCACGGCAGCGGGTGGCTGAGCGAGCAACGGCGATGCATACGGCCAGTTCGTAGCCCGCATGAAAGCGGTCGGGCCGCGAGGGTTTCGCGCCGTGCTCTGGCACCAAGGGGAAAGCGATGCGAATCAGCAGGATGCGTCGCGCACGCTGCCGGGCGAGCTCTACAGCCGCTACCTCACCCAAGTGATTCATGACTCTCGGCGCGACATTGGCTGGGGCGTTCCCTGGTTTGTCGCGCAGGCGAGCTACCACGGGCCGGACGACCGCGGCAGCGACGACATCCGGGCGGCCCAGGCCTCGCTCTGGAAAAATGGCATCGCCCTCGAAGGGCCCGACACCGACGCCCTCGGCCCGGAGTTTCGTGAGCAGGACGGGCGGGGAGTGCACTTCAGCGGCGCGGGCTTGCGGGCCCACGCCGTGGCCTGGGCGAAGAAGATCGCCCCGTGGATTGCGGCCCAGTTCACCGCTCCGCGGAAGCGCGACGGCGGCACGGAGTGGTCGCGGTTCGAGCAGTTGCCCGAATGCCATGCCATTGGATGGGTGCGCAGGAACGTGGCGTCGAGTGGGACCGGCCGCTGGGACGGCGTGCTCGACGAGGCGAAGCGGGGCACGCCGTCGCCGCAGCAGGCCGTGGAGCGAAACTGGGCGTTGGATATTTCTGATGATATGTGGCGGGCCACCGTCGAGAAGCAGGGCGAGGGGCTGCGCGAGGAAGTGGCGTTTGAACTGTGGGTGCCCGACGGGGCCGATGTGCTGCGAGGGATCGTGGTGATGTCGGGCCACGGCAGCGGCGGCGGGCTATTCAAGCGGCAGGATCTGCGGGCGCTCGCCCGCGAGCTTCGGCTCGCGCTCTTCGTGTTCAATGGCAACCCGATGCAGCGTGGGTTTTGGCCGCGGAGCCTGCTCTTCGAGCAGCTGAAGGCGTTTGGCGCCATTTCCGGCCACCCCGAGCTTGCGCACGCGCTGCTCTTTCTCTACGGCCACTCCAACGGCACCGGGTTTTCGGCGGTGTTTGCGGCGGGCGCCCCGGAGCGGGTGTGGGGATGGTTGTCGATGCGGCCGGGGATCACGTTTCAGGTGTATCAGCCCGGGGCCGCCCGCGTGCCGGGGCTCGTGATCTTCGGTGTGAACGACGTTTTTTTGCCCGGCCGTCGCGAGAGGAAAACCTCGCCGTCGTGCCGGCGATGCGGAAGCAACACGAGGCCGTCTGGAACATGGCCGTCGAGGCCGACACGGGGCACGGCCCGGGAGAGAAAACCTGGCCGCTCGTCTTTTCGTTTTTGCGACACACGTTCGCCGCGCGGGTGCCCGCCGATGCCGATCCGCGGCAGGAGCCGGTGACGCTCACCACGCTCGCGGCCGATCGCGGCTTCCTCGGCCAGAACTGGGACGTGGCGAAGGGTGGCCATCAAACGCTCATGGTATCGCCGTTCGCCGAGTTCACCGGCGACAAGTCGGCCGCCTCGTGGCTCGTGAATGCCGCCTACGCCGCCGACTGGCAGGCCTTTCAGCGCAACGGCGAGATCGCTTCTCCAGCGAGGGCTGCATCTGCGGCCCGCTGACACCGTTCCGTAATGCTTGGTACGCTCGTCATACCCAGCGGTAGGCCGCGCGGGAGGTGTCGGTGAACAACCAACGCTCGGCTTCCGGGCCGTGGGATCGTGCGAAGGCCGCCACGATGGCGTGCACTGTCGCATAGTCGGCTGCGCGGTCCGACACCGGCCAGTTGCTGCCATACATGAGCCGCTCAGGGCCGAACGCCTTCCATACGGCCGCCAGCCACGGCTCGAAGAACGCGGGATCACGAGGGGCCTGGGCGGGCTTCATCGACTGGGCCGTGCTCTCCACGAGCCCCGATGCTTTCATGAACACATTCGGGAGCCGGGCGACTCGCTCGATGGCGGCCAGCCATTCGGGCAGCGGCCCATCCTTGGAAATCGGCGTGTTGCCCATGTGGTCGAGCGCGATGCGGAGCGCGGGAAACCGCGCGGCCACGGCTTCGGCGGCGGCGAACGCTCGGCCGCCGTTGATGTCGAGCGCGAGGCCGTGATCAGCCAGGCGAGCGACGCGGGAGCGATAGTCGATGTCGTCGAGGCCGGTGAGAAGTTTGTCGCCGTTGACCCGGATGCCTCGAAACAGCCTGTGCTTTGCGAATCGGTCGATGAGTGTGGCTGCCCTCTCGTCTTCGAGCGGCAGGTTGCCCACAACGCCCACGATCCCTGGCATCGCTCGAAACTGCGCGGCATACCGGTCGGCGAGATCAAGGAGCCACTGGTTGTCTTCCACCCAGGGGCTCGCCTCGACGACGATGGCCCCGGCGGGGCCAAGTGGCGCCACGAGCTGCTGCCATTCGCTCGGCAGCGCGCGGCGATACAGAACCTCATCCGTCTTGGCAGGCCAGGGCACGCCCTCGGGCCGCGTGGGATCGTAGAAATGGACATGCGTGTCGATGAACGGCACGACAGGCACGTCGGCTGCCTGAGATGGATTCGCCAAGGTCGTGGCGGACACGAGCCCGAGCGTGTGCTTGAGAACATCGCGTCGTGGGCAAGGGGAACGGATCATAGAAGCAGCTGTTCCTGTGCGGAGACTCTGGCGATTAGTATACTGTTCGAACAGTTTCAGAAGCAGTTGCCCGCTCGCGAGGATCGCCCCGTGCCGCTCATCACAGCCATGAACACCGTGCTCGTGGATGTGCCGCTCGGGCAGCGGACGATCACCGACAGCCAGTCGAGCGTCGATTCGGTCGAGTTCGTGCAGGTGTCGATCGAGACGGATGCAGGCGTCACGGGCCACGGCTTCAACTGGAACTATTCCAAGGGGCTCAAGGCCGCGAAGGTGATGATCGACGAGTGCTATGCGCCGGCGATCATGGGCCGGCCCGCGCTCGACCGCCACGCCCTCATGCATGCCATGCACTCCACCACGCACTTCATCGGCCGCGTGGGCGTGGCCCGCGTGGGCCTGTGTGCGATGAACCTCGCCCTTTGGGACATCCAGCTCAAGCTCGAGGGCCAGCCGCTTTGGCGGCACCTCGGTCCCTGCAAGGATCGCGTGAAGGCCTACAACACCGACGGCGGCTGGCTGACGTGGAGCACCGACGAGCTCGTGGCCGACATGCAGCGGATCTTGGATCGCGGTTTTGATGCCGTGAAAATGAAATTGGGCCGGCCCGATCCTCGGGAAGACTACGAGCGGGTGAAGGCGGTGCGGAAGGCAATCGGCGACAAGCCGAAGCTCATGGTGGACGTGAACACCGTCTGGGATCTGAAGACGGCGATGGTGTGGGGCCGAAGGCTCGAGGAATTCGATATCGCCTGGCTCGAGGAGCCGATGCATCCCTTCGACGTGCAGGCCCACGGCGACCTCGCCCAGGCGCTCGACCTGCCGATCGCGGTGGGGGAGACGGTCTACACGCTCCACGCGTTCCGCGACTATGTGGACTGCAAAGGCGCCGACATTCTTCAGGCCGACGTCACGAAGCTCTCCGGCATCGAGGAATGGCTCGACGTGGCGGCGCTCGGCCGGGCCCACGGGCTCACCGTGATCCCGCATACGAACGTGCAGCACAACGTGCATGCCCAGCTCGCCGCGGCCACGCCCAACACGCCGATGATCGAATGCTGCTACGAGTCGCTGTTTGACATCTGGGAGAATCCGATCCGCGTGGTGGATGGCTTCTATACGCTCCCGGAAGTTCCCGGCGTGGGCGGCAAGCTCACCGCCGCCGTGCTCACGAAACACCGCGTGGCGTGAGCAGGGCTCGAGGAGCCTCCCTGCGGAGCATCCGCGCAAGCTCTCGGGTCAGTCGCAAAAAGCGGTCTGCCGGCATCTGGCGTTGCGAGACGTGCTGATTTACGATGTCGAAATTGGAAGCCATGCAGGGGTGGTCACGTGATGCGAGCGGCGTTGCTGCGCGGCCGGTTGTTCATGGTGGCGTGCGCTTTCTGGGCCGTCGCGGCCCGGGCGGAGCCTGATGCGGAGGTCGATGTCGCCATCTATGGCGGCACGAGCGCGGCGGTGACCGCGGCGGTGCAGGCCGGGGCGATGGGCGCGCGGGTGGTGATCGTGTCGCCCGATCGTCACCTCGGCGGCCTGTCCGCCGGCGGGCTCGGCTACACCGACAGTGGCAACACGCAGTCGATCGGCGGCCTCGCCCGGGAGTTTTATCGCCGCGTCTTTCGGCACTACGCCGCAGACGAAGCGTGGCGGTGGCAGCCGCGCGCGGCCTTCCGGGACCGCGGACAGGGCGTCGGCAAGGAGGAGGATGGGCAGCAGACGATGTGGCTGTTCGAGCCGCACGTGGCCGAGCGGATCTTCGACGAATGGATCGCCGAGGCGAATGTGACGGTGGTGCGGGGCGCGCTGCTCGACCGCGAGTCGGGGGTTGCCGTCGAGCGGCTGCCGGGCGGTCCACGGATCACATCGTTCACCACGCTCGCGCGAGACGGCGCGGCAGCTCGAACGATTCGCGGGAAGGTGTTCATCGACGCGACCTACGAAGGCGACCTGATGGCCGCCGCCGGAGTGGCCTATCACGTGGGCCGCGAGAGCAACGCCACCTACGGCGAGCGGCACAACGGCAACCAGGTGGGCGTGCTGCACCATAGCCACCATTTCGGCACCGCGGTGGTCGATCCCTATCGCGTGGCAGGGCAGCCCGAGAGCGGGCTGCTGCCGCGCATCTCCGCCGACCCGCCGGGCGTTCGCGGCGAGGGTGATCGCCGCGTGCAGGCCTACTGTTTTCGGATGTGCCTCACGAACGTGCCGACTAATCGCGTGCCGTTTCCCAAGCCCGAGGGCTACGACGCATCCGACTACGAGCTCCTCGCCCGGACGTTCGCCGCCGGCTTGGATGACGACGTGTTCGGGAAGTTCGACGCCATCCCCAACGGGAAGACCGATACCAACAACCAAGGCCCGTTCAGCACCGACAACATCGGGATGAACTACGACTACCCCGATGCCTCACACGAGCGACGCCGCGAGATCATCCGCGAGCACGAACGCTATCAGCAGGGGCTGATGTGGTTTCTCTGCCATGATGCGCGGGTGCCCGAGGCGATTCGCGAAAAGATGAACACCTGGGGGCTGCCCCGGGATGAGTTCATCGACAACGGCCACTGGCCGCACCAGCTTTACATTCGCGAGGCGCGGCGGATGATCGGCGAGGACGTGATGACGGAGAACCACGTGCTGGCCAAACAGGCCATGCAGCGGCCGGTCGGGATGGGGTCGTACACGCTCGATTCCCACAACGTGCGCCGCTACGTGATCCCGGCTGCAGGCGGCAAGCCCGCCCGCGTGCAAAACGAAGGCGACATCGGGGTTCACGTGCCGAAGCCCTATGGCATCGGCTACGGCTGCCTCGTGCCGAAGCGTGAGCAGTGCACAAATCTGCTCGTGCCGGTGTGTGTGTCGGCAAGCCATATCGCATATGGCAGCATCCGGATGGAGCCGGTGTTCATGCTGCTCGGCCAGAGTGCGGCCACGGCGGCGGTGATGGCCGTGCAGGAGGGCATCGCCGTGCAAGACGTGCCGTACGAACGCCTGCGGGAGCGGTTGCTGGCCGATGGGCAGCGGTTATAGGTGACGCCAGCCGCCGGTCGTGCGGCGCCTGCTGGCCCGCCGCGCCCGCTGTCAGTACAGTAGCGGCATGCCAGGTGGCCGCTCACCCATCCTTCAGAAGAGACTGCGATCCCGTGGCTCCTGCCCGCAGCCGCCCCCGTGCCGTTGATTCGAAGGCCGATGCCTATAAACAGCTGCGCACGCTCCTGCTTGGCGGGGAGGTGCGGCCGGGGCAGCGGCTTTCGCATCGCTCGCTCGCCAAGGATCTCGGGCTCTCGCGAAGCCCGGTGCGGGAGGCTCTCTTGGCCCTCGAGGCCGAGGGGCTGATCGAGCATCGGCCGCAGTCGGGCGTGTATCTGCGGGACGTGAGCCCGCAGGAGCTCGAGGAGCTCTACGACATGCGGGAGCGGATCGAGCCCTACGCAGCCGAGCGGGCGGCCCGCATGGCCGACACGGCGCAGCTCGCCCACCTGCGGCATGTATGCGACGAATTCGCCGAGCTTGTGAAGCGGCGGGATTTCGAACGCTGGCTCGACGCGCCGGAGAACCGCCGCCGGCTCTCCACACTCGACCGCGAGTTTCACACGACGATCCTCGCCGCCTCGAAAAACCGCGTGGCGAGAAGGTTTTTTGAGAATGCCCAGATCCTCTCGCTGGTGGTCTCGTGGAACTTCATGAAGACCGATTCGGCCACGCTGGCGGCTCGGGCGATCCCCACGGCGAAGCAGCACCGCGAGATCTACGAGGCGATCCGCAAGCGTGATGCCGCCAAGGCCGCGAAGCTCATGCGGGCCCATGTCGGCGGCATGAAAGACCGCGTGCTCGACAGCATTCATCGGCCTGTGTGAGCTTTGAATACCCCCCCGTTTCGAAGGTCCCGTCGCTTCCGCTTTGGGATTCTTGTGGGACAGGCCCCGTCGCTTCCGCACCAGGCTTTTTGGAGAGTACGATGACATCGCACGCCCCGCCGCTTTCCGGCATTCTTGTGCCGCACATGGTCCCGCTCGATGGCCGGGGGCGGATCAACGAGGAAGAGCTCGCCCGCTACGTCTCCTGGCTCGTCGATCGCGGTGTGCACGGGCTCTATCCCAATGGCTCGACCGGCGAGTTCACGCGGTTCACGGTCGAAGAGCGGCGGCAGATCACGAGCATCGTCTGCGAGGCGGCGGCGGGGCGTGTGCCCGTGGTGGCCGGCGCGGCGGAGGCGAACGTAGCCGAGACGATCCAAGCCTGCGAGCACGCGCTCGCAGCCGGGGCCCGGGCGGTGGCGATCGTGGCGCCCTTCTATTTCAAGCTCTCGCCGGAGAGCGTGTATGCGTATTTCCGGGAGATCGCCCGCGAAAGCCCGATCGATGTCACGCTCTACAGCATTCCGATGCTCGCCTCGCCGATCGACGTGGCCACCGTGCGGCGGCTCTCCGAAGAGTTCCCGCGCGTGATCGGGATCAAGGATTCGAGCGGCGACATCTCGCACATGCAGCGGTTGATCGCCGCGGTGCGGCCGGTGCGGCCCGAGTTCGCGTTTTTCACCGGCTGGGACGCGGCGCTCGTGCCGATGCTGCTGGCGGGCTGCAATGGCGGCGTGCATGCCACAGCCGGCATCGTGCCGGAGACGACGCGGGCGATCTACGACGACGTGCAGGCCGGGCGGATCGACGCGGCGTTTGCCCGCCAGCGGCAGATCACCGACCTCCTCGACATCGCGTTTCTCGGGGCCGACTTTCCCGAGGGCTTTCGGATCGCGGCGGGCCTGCGCGGCTTCGCGATGGGCGAGTCGCGGCAGCCGGCGACCGACGGCCAGCGGGCCGAGCGCCGGGTGCTCGCCGACAGAATCAAGGCCGCGATCGACCGCTGCACTGGGCAGGCCTCGCCGGCGGCGGCACGTTGACCGGTGCCTATACCGCCGTATATCATCCGCGACATGTCCACCGCCGCCAAGCGCCGCCTGACTCCCGCCGAATACCTCGCCCTGGAGGTGGCATCGGAATGTCGCCACGAGTTCTTCGACGGCGAGATGTTCGCGATGAGCGGCGGGTCGTATTGGCACAATCTCGTCAAGGACAATCTGGCGCATGCGGTGCGTAACGGCCTCACGGGCCGCGGCTGTACCGTGCTCACGAGCGATCAGCGCGTGAAGGTCGATGCCACAGGCCTCTACACCTATCCCGACATCGTCGTCTTCTGCGGCAAGCCTGTGTTTGAAGACGGCGTGCACTTCACGGCCGTGAATCCGCTGGTCGTTGCCGAAGTGCTCTCCGACTCGACCGAGAAGTACGACCGCGGCGTGAAGTTCGGCCACTACCGGCGGCTGCCAAGCGTGCAGGAGTATCTCCTGCTCTGCCAAGATCGCGTGTCGGTCGAATGCTATCGCCGGCAGGCAGAAAACGATCCGGGCTCGTGGCTGCTCACCGCCGTCACCGATCCGTCCGGCGTCGTGGAGATCGCGTCGCTCGGCATCTCGGTGCCCGTGGCCGAGATCTACGCAAACGTGGAGTTTCCACCAGCCTCGCGCCCCCAGTCTCCCGCAGCGCCGTAGCTATCCATGTGCCCGGAGCAAAACAGGTGGGGGGAGCGGAAGCAACGATGGTGAAAGCACGGGCGGTCTGTGGAGTGATGTGTCCCGCAGTGTCTCGCTTTTGTTCTCTCTGCATCGGCATGCTTTTCTTGCTGGCCCCAGTGGCTGCTGTCGAGACCAATTACGACGAGTCGGCCGTCGTGGCCTACACGCTGCCCGACGTTCTGGCAGGGCCCGACGGCCGGCCGGCTGGCTCGCCCGAGGACTGGAAGACCCGGTGCCGGCCGCACCAGTTCGGCCTGCTCGAGGCGCATGTATATGGGCAGCGCCTGCCGGATGCCGCGGTGTTTCCCGTCGGCGAGCCGGAAAAGTCGAGCGTGACGCTCGCCGGCGGCGTGCGGGCGACGCGCCTGCAGGCACGGCTGCGGCTCGGCGACGGTGCACAGGCTCCCGTCGTGGAGGTGCTTCTCTATCTGCCTGAGTCAGACAAGCCCGTGCCCGTGTTTCTGAATCTCAACTTCACGGGCAATCAGGCGGAGCATGCCGACCCGGCCATCCGCATGTGTGAGGCCTGGCTGCCAAACGACGAGAAGAGCGGTGTCAGAGACAACCGAGCCACCGAGGCGTCGCGGGGTGCGAATGCGCGTCGCTGGCCGGTGGAGGCGATGCTTGCCCGCGGCTACGGAATGGCGACGGCCTGCTACGGCGACATCTTTCCCGACAAGCCCGACGGTCGGGCCGAGGGGGCGATCGCGGCCTGGGCGTGGGGATTGTCGCGCATCCTCGACTGGCTCGTGCGGCAGCCGGAGATCGACGCCACCCGCGTGATCGTGGTGGGCCACTCGCGCAACGGCAAGGCGGCGCTCTGGGCCGGCGCCTGCGACGAGCGATTTGCGATGGTCGTGTCGAACGAGTCGGGCTGCGGCGGGGCCGCGCTCGAGCGGCGGAATTTCGGCGAGACCACCGCCGACATCACCCAGAAGTTTCCGCACTGGTTCTGCCCGAAATATGCGACGTATGCCGGCCGCGCGGCCGAACTGCCGACCGACCAGCACGCCCTGCTTGCGATGGTGGCGCCGCGGCCGCTCTACGTGGCAAGCGCCATCGACGATCGCTGGGCCGATCCGCGCGGCGAGTTTCTCGGGGCCGTGGCGGCCGAGCCCGTGTGGAAGCTCTTCGGGCTCGATGGGCTGGGCACGGTCGAGTGGCCGCCTGTCGATGCGCCCGTCGGCACCGGGCGAATCGGCTATCACGTGCGGTCGGGCAAGCACGACCTGCTCGAATACGACTGGCAGCGGTTCGCCGACTTCGCCGATCGACATCTGCCGGTGGTCGAGCCGGCGGCTGAAGCGGGCGATTTTCGTCCCGTGCAGCAGTCGCTTCCGGTGGCGCCGCCGCCCGGGGCGATCGTGCTCTTCGGCGATGGCAGCGAGCCCGCCCAATTCACGAGCATGGCCGGCGGCCCGATCGACTGGAAGGTGAAAGACGGCACGCTCGTCGTCGCCACCACCACGGGCCATGCCAATCACATCGTCTCGAAGGCGATGTTTCAGGATGCCGACATTCATGCCGAGTTCATGGTCGATCCCACGGCTCACGGCAACAGCGGCCTCTATCTCCACGGCCACTATGAGATGCAGATCTACGATTCGTTCGGCATCGAGCCGCCGACGGAGCAAGACGAGGGGGCGGTCTATCGATTCGGTGCACCGCGCGTGAATGCCGCGCGGAAGCCGGGCGAGTGGCAGGTGTACGACATTCGCTTCATCGCGCCGCGCCGCGATGCGAGCGGTCGGATCGTGAAGGCGGGCAGCGTGACGGCCTGGCTCAACGGCAAGCTCGTGCAGGATGGGCTCACGTTCACCGAGCCGCGGTCGCCGTTCATCCCGTACCGGCATGGCGTCACGGACTATCTGCGCGGCGTCGAGAAGGAGTTGCGTGCGTCGGGCCGTGGGCCGCTGTTTCTGCAGGATCACGGCAGCCCCACGCGGTTTCGCAACGTGTGGGTGCGGGAGTTGTAAACCGTCATCAAAAAGCCCGGAGCGGAAGCGACGGGGCACCGGGTGGCGAAGAGTCTCGTTTGCCATGCCACATGGAGATCGCTTTCCGCACCCACGCGGAGTCCCCGGGCTGCCGCCCGGGGCTTCTTGGCCACGGGGCATGCTTTCGGCTAAGTCTCGGGCTTTTTGAAACAAACCGGCGGTGTGACGATTACAGCCGCTTCACGCGGATGCTGCGGAAGTGGACTTCGTCGTGGTGGCCGGCGAAGCCGATGTGGCCCTGTGTGCGGGTGAGGCCGGGGTGGGGCTTGCCGTCGGGTGTGGCCTGGCCGTCGCGAAAGGGAGCCACGTCGGCATCGAGGATCGTCTTGCCATTGACCGCGACCTTGATCGTCGTGCCCTGTACGGTCACTTCTTCAGAGTTCCACTGGCCCGCGGGCTTCAGGCATTTTCCGCGCTCGGCCGCGACCACGCCGTAGATCGAGCCGTGGGCCTGCCAGGGCTGGAGGTCTTTGTATTTCTCGTGGCCGTCGTCGAGGATCTGGAGCTCGATGCCGTCGAAGGCGGCGTTGCCCTGGGCGGGAGCCCGGATCACGAGGCCGTTGTTCGCCCCGGGCGTGAGCTTGAAGTCGAAGCGGAGCACGAAGTCGCCGAATTCCTCGGCGGTGAGCAGATTGCCACCGACGCCCGGCTTGCTGCGGAGTTCCCCGTTCACCGCCACGTAGCCCGCGGTGTCTCCCTGCCAGCCGGAAAGATCCCGGCCGTTGAAGAGCGGCAGGAAGCCCATGCGGGCGTCGGGCAGTTCGCGGATCCGCAGCCGGCGAAACTCGACGGGAGCTCCCTCTGATTCGAGGCACATGAAGCCCGTGGCGGGAAAACAGTCCGTGCCGCCCGACACCTCGTGGCCGTTCACCCACAGCCGCACCTCACCGTCGATCGCCCGCACGTAGTAATGGTTCCACTCAGGCGTGCCGCGGGAATGCCGTGACGACGGAAAGCCGCGCTTGCCATCAGGTGATGTCGGTGCAAAGGGCTTCATGTCGGACGAGCCGACGGGGAACACGTCGCCGTCGGTGCGGAACCAGTCGGCTTTCTTGCCGGTCTGCTTCTCGTACTGCTCGGTGTAGCCGTGGTCGAGCACCTGCACCTCGATGCCGCCGGGGGGCAGTTTGCTCGGAGGCAGGTTCTCGAACACCTGCGGCGGGGCCCAGAGGAAGATGCCGGAGTTGCCGGCTTTCTGCAGGTGCCGCCACTCGGCCGAGAGTTCGAAGTTTGTGAGGGGCTTGGTCGAGCGGATCACGCCCACCGGCGTTCCAGTGCAGCGGGCCGTGCCGTTCTTCCAGGCCCAGGTGTCGGCCGCACAGTTCACGTTTTCGAAGTCGGCTTCGCCAAGGTCGCGCCAGCCGGGGCCCGAGCCATCGAGCGTGCCGAGCTCACGGATGAACACGTTGCGCACGTGCATCGGGGCGCCGTGCGTCTGGATCTGGATCGGCCCGCGCTCGGGCAGCGGCGTCGTGCCCTTCGTGAAATAGTTTGGCAACGGCTGGTTGTCCACCACGAGCTGATCGTTGAGGACGACGGTCACGCGGTCGCCCTGGATCCTGATGCGCGTCGTGTTCCACTCGCCGATCGGCTTGTCCGCCTTCACGAGCGGGTCTTTGCCTTCTGCGCCGGCGGGGCTATTCCACAGGCCGCCCGAGCCCTTCTGGCAGCCGTGCTTGACGTCGCGCTCGCAGGCCGGATCCCAGAGCTGTACCTGCGGATTTCCACGCAGATAGATGCCGCTGTCGCCACAGGGCTCGGGAAACATCCAGTCGAGCTGCAGCTCGAAGTCGGCATAGTCGCGGGCGGTCGTGAGGAACACGCCCTGGCCGTCGCTTACGATCACGCCGTTCTCCACCTTCCAGTGGGCGGCCATGTCGGCGTTCCACTCGGCCTGCCGCGTGGCTTGCTCCTCGGGCGTGCCCTCGGCGTCTTTCGCGGGGTCGAAGTGCGGCCGGCCCCGCCATCCGGCAAAGTCGCGGCCATTGAAGAGCGGCGTGAAGCCGGCCGGCAGTTCGGTGGCGGTGGCGGTGGCCGCACAGAGAGCCAGCAGGCCGATGGCCAACGACAAGCGATGCACGACACACTCCTCCGAAAGTAGCGACGGATCTCCAGGTCTGTCGGGGCTAATGTAGCGACAGACCTCCAGGTCTGTCGGGGCAGGGCCTGGACGCCCGCCGCTACGTCGCAATCCTCACGGGCACGCCGCCCTGGGCGGCGCTCTTGTCGGCAGCAAAGATCACGTCGAACGTCTTCTTGGCTTCCTTGAAACTGGTCAGCGGCATGTCCTGCCCCTTGTCGAGGGCGTCGAAGAACGCCTGGAACTGGGCCTGATACGGATGGTCGCTCACGTCGCCGGAGTCGAGCATCTTCATCGAGAGCTTGCTCCAGTGCCCTTTGTCGGCCTTGAGTTTCAGCGAGTGAAACCTGTCGTCGAGCAGGCTGCCCTCGCTGCCCACGAGATGCGTGTGGAAGTAGTAGGGCTGGAGGCAATCGACGATGGCGGCCGTCTTACCGATCGCACCGTTTTTGAAGTGTAGGAGCGTGACGCTCGATGTGTCGTATTCGTAGGGCTTGAAGATCGGGCTCGCCGACTTCGCGCTCAGGCTCGTCACGCTCGCCACGTCGCCGCCCATCAGCATCAGGAGCGCGTCGAGCGCGTGGCAGCCGGCCGTGAGCAGGGCGCTGCCGCCATCCTTCTTGCCCGTGTTCCAGCGAAACTGGCCGTACCACGGGCCGATGCCGTGGTAATAGTCCACCTCGCCGTAGTGCAGCTTCCCCAGAAGCCCCTCGTCGAGCAGGGCCTTCGTCACCTGAAACTGGTTTGAAAACCGGCACTCAAAGCACACGCAGCCTTTCACGCCCGCCTTCTCTGCAGCAGCGGCGATCTCCGTCACTTCCTCTGGCGAGTTGGCCATCGGCTTCTCGAGGATGATGTGCTTCTTGGCCTTTGCGGCGGCCACGGCCTGGTCGCGATGCAGGCTCGGCAGCCCCGTGATGTCCACGACGTCGATCGCCGGGTCGGCGAGCATGTCCTCGACGCGCTGGTACACCTTGATCGGGTTGCCATGTTTCGCCGAGAGCTCCGCAGCATCGAGCGGTCGCGACGAGCAGACGGCCGTCACGCGGCCGCGGGTGGTCGCGTTGATGGCGGCGATATGGGCCGTGGCGGCCCAGCCGTAGCCGATCACGCCGACGTGGAAACGAGAAGAGGGAGAAGTCATGTGCATGGGGCGAATGTAGTCCCCAATGCCGTGCCGGCCAACTGGCCGTATGGGCAGTCGGCCGGTAAAACGTGGGCATGGTAGCCAGTGAGTTACGCCCCGGGGCCGTTTCGTCATTCGGCCGGAATGCGGCGCTCGTGGCGGCCGTGCTCGGCTGGCTCTTCGATGGCTTCGAGATGGGGCTCTTTCCGCTCATCGGCGGGCCGGCGATCAAAGATTTGCTCGGGGCCGACGCCCTGCCCGGCGCCGCCGACAAGTGGTTTGGCGCGATCATCGCCGTGTTTCTCGTGGGCGCGGCCACGGGGGGCGTGCTGTTCGGCTGGCTCGGCGACGTGATCGGCCGTGTGCGGGCGATGTCGCTGAGCATCTTCACGTATGCGGTGTTCACCGGCCTCTGCGGGTTTGCGACAGAGGCCTGGCACGTGGCGGCGCTGCGGTTCATCGCGTCGCTGGGCATGGGCGGGGAGTGGTCGCTCGGCGTGGCGCTCGTCAACGAGATCTGGCCGGGGAAGTCGCGGGCCGTCACCGCGGGGCTCATCGGCGCCGCGGCGAACGTCGGCTTCCTGCTTGTGGCGCTCCTCAGCCTGGGGCTCGGCGGGGTGATCGACGGGGCGCGTGGCATGCTGCTTGGCCTCGGCCTGCCCGAGGCGACGGTGACAATGCTGCTCGCCAATTCGGCGTGGCGGCTGCTGATGATCTCCGGCGCCCTGCCGGCCCTGCTCATTTTCCTGATCCGTATGGGCGTGCCCGAGTCGGAGAAGTGGCAGGCCGAGAGCGATCGCGGGGCGACGTCGCACTGGATGAAGGTGGATCTCGTCGGCGTGCTCGTGGGCGGCCTCGCCGCGCTCTCGATCATCTGGGCCTGGTCGCCTGCGGGCCTGGCGTCGGGGCCCGCGGCGATCGTCACCGCGGTCGGCCTCGTGGTGGCGGCGGCAGGCTATCTCTACCCCGTGCTCCGCTACCTCGGCCGGGCCGAGGCGGCGGGCACGCTGGCGACGGGCTCCGGCCGCCATGTGGTGGCGATGATGCTCTTCGGGGCGGGGCTCGCCGGAGTCACGCTGCTCGGCACGTGGGGCTCGATCCAGTGGATTCCGCGCTGGGCGATGCAGCTCGGGGGCACGGCGGCGCCGCACGCGAAGGAATATTCGCAGATCGCGACAGCGCTCGGGGCGATCATCGCGACCTTCGCCACGGCCCTGATTGCCGATCGGATCGGTCGCCGGCCGACCTTCGCGATGCTCTGCCTGGCGACGATCGTCGCGGCGCTCTGGCTCTACCAGGGGCACGATGCCTTCGGGCCCTCGTTCCTCGCGGCGGCGTTTCTGGCCGGGGGCATCAGCGCGTCGTTCTACGGATTCTTCCCGCTCTATTTTCCCGAGCTGTTTCCCACGGCCGTGCGGGCGACGGGCCAGGGGTTTTCCTTCAACTTCGGGCGGATCATCGCCGCGATTGGCGGCCTGCAGACGGCGACGCTCATGGGCTACTTCGGCGGCAGCTTTCCGAAGGCAGGCTCCGTGCTCGTGGCGATCTACCTCGTGGGCGCCATGATCGTGTGGCTCGGACCCGAAACGAAGGGCCGGCCGCTGCCGGACTAGCGCGGTGAGGGGGCACGAGCCGCGCGTCCGGCATCCTCTCGGCTTACGCCTCGGGCTTTTGTGGCGACGGAGCTCCAGCTCTGTCGAATCCGGGCGGCATTCGACAGGCCTGGAGGCCTGTCGCTACGAGGGTGCAGGGCATCCTCTCGGCTTACGCCTCGGGCTTTTGTGGCGACGGAGCTCCAGCTCTGTCGAATCCGGGCGGCATTCGACAGGCCTGGAGGCCTATCGCTACGAGGGTGCAGGGCATCCTCTCGGCTCACGCCTCGGGCTTTTGTGGGCGGCGTCCGCCGCGGTGGAGCACGAAGCCTTCGATCGCCTCGTATTCCGGGAGGCCGAGCTTGTCGTAGAGCCTGGCCGTGTCGCGGTTGCGATCCTCGGCCCGCTGCCAGAACTCGCGCGGATCGCTCGGGCCGGGAAAGAGCGCGCGGTCTTTCTGGCTCTCGTGCTTGAAGATCGCCATCCGCTTGCGCTCGACTTCGTCGGGCGAGAGGGGCACGGCCATGTCGATCTCGTGCGGCTCCCACTCCTGCCAGGCGCCGCGGTAGAGCCAGAGCTCGCACTGCTTCGCCCACTCGCGGCTCTTCACCTCGTCGAGGGCCCGTGTGATCGCGGCCAGGCACACGCGATGCGTGCCGTGCGGGTCGGAGAGATCGCCGGCGGCATACACCTGGTGGGGCTTCACACGCTCGAGCAGATCGACCGTGATCGCGATGTCGTCGGGGCCGATCGGCTTCTTGCGCACGGTGCCGGTTTCATAGAAGGGAAGGTCGAGGAAGTGAATGTGCTCAGGCTTCACGCCCGAGTAGCGGGCGCCCGCGCGGGCCTCGGTGCGGCGGATGAGGCCCTTCACGGCCTGCAGTTCGGGCAGATCGACGGCTCCGGCGTGCTTCGTCTTCAAAAACGCGCGGATCTTCTCAGCGACGGCTTCCGCCTGTTCGCCCACACCGAAGGCCCGGCAAAATTCCTCCACGAAATCGACGTGCCGATCGGCCGATTCGTCCCACACGGCGATGTTGCCGCTCGTCTGGTAGGCCACATGCACCTCGTGCCCCTGCTCACAGAGGCGGATGAACGTGCCTCCCATGCTGATCACGTCGTCGTCGGGGTGCGGGCTGAACACGATCACCCGCTTGGGGAATTCCGCGGCCTTCTGCACCTCGGCCGCCGCATTGATGCCGCGGATGCGCCGGGGCGTGCCCGGCTTGCCGCCGGGCCAGCCGGTGATCGTGTCTTGCATCGCCTTGAACACGTCGATGTTCGTGTCGTAGGCCCGGCCGCGCTTCGAGAGCAGATCCTGGAGGGCGTGCTCGTTGTAGTCTTCGTCGGTGAGCTTGAGGATCGGCTTGCCGAGCTTGAGCGCCAGCCAGATGACGGCCTTGCGCACGAGGGCGTCGGTCCATTCAAGGCCCATCGAGTCGAGCGGGCCCACCTGCCAGGGCGATTCAAAGCGCGTGAGCCGGGCGGCTGCAGCCCGATCGAGCACGAACTTCGCATCGGCGTGCTGCTGCAGCGCGCTTGCCGAGACATGGCTGCACGGCGGCTCCTCGACGGCCTTGCGCACGATCGGGGCCTTGTGCTCGCCGAAGGCCAGGAGCACGATCCGCCGGGCGTCGAGGATCGAGCCCACGCCCATCGTGATCGCCTGCCGCGGCACGTTCCACTCGCCGAAGAAGTCGCTGGCGGCGTCGCCCCGCGTCACGCTGTCGAGCGTGATCAGGCGGGTGCGGCTGTCGGCGGCGCTGCCCGGCTCGTTGAAGCCGATGTGGCCGGTGCGGCCGATGCCGAGAATCTGGAGGTCGATGCCGCCCGCGGCCCGGATCGCCTCTTCATAGCGGGCGCACGCGGCCGACACGTCGGCGCGCGCGAGCATGCCGTCGGGAATGTGGATGTTGGCCGCGGGAATGTCGAGGTGGTCGAAGAGGTGCTCCCGCATGAAGCGGTGGTAGCTCTGCAGGGCGTCGGGCTGCATCGGCCAGTATTCGTCGAGGTTGAACGTGACGACCGTCTTGAACGACACGCCCTCTTCCCGGTGGAGGCGAATGAGCTCGTCATAGACGCCCACGGGCGTGGAGCCCGTGGCGAGGCCGAGCACGGTGGTCTGGCCGGCCGCGGCACGGCTCTGCACGAGATCGGCGATCTCGCGGGCGATCGCGCGGCTGGCATCGCCGGGCTGGTCATAGACGGTGACAGGCAGCCGCTCGACGGCGTGCACGTGGGGCAGGGGGCCGCGGTAGATCGGCAGCGAAGGAGAGACGGCGGGGGAGCGAGGTGAGACAGCCATGGCGGGGTGCAGCGTCCTGGGCGGATCTGGCTCGGCGAGCGGCCTAACCGACTGCGACCACACTCTCGCGAAGCCTAGCTCCGTTCAATCATACATAAAGATCGCGGTGGCCTGGCAGGCGGCATCAGCCCGGAGCCGCACCCACTGGGCGAGGAATCCCGGCGGAAATTCGCTGGTGACGGTTTTTCCGGCGGGTACGTCGAGCGTGGCGTATGCAAACCACTCGCCGTCACCGGTGGGGTCGATCTCGATGGTGATCTGCGCGGTGCGCCCGGAGTCGTGCGACAGCTCGACTCGTTTCCGGTCGTACCCACCCATGAGATAGGGATCGCTCGGCACGCCAGGCTCGACGACTGTGCCGTGCCACGGCCCGCCGCGGCCGGTTGGCTTCGGCAGCTTCCAGAGTTCGTCGATGTCGCCCACCCACACAGCCGGGCCA
This sequence comes from Planctomycetaceae bacterium, assembly GCA_027486095.1. Lineage (GTDB taxonomy): Bacteria > Planctomycetota > Planctomycetia > Pirellulales > UBA1268 > RGVT01. Next base: position 32,043 of record JAIXPT010000321.1, read on the forward strand.
TGTGAACTGTTTCCAGTCGTGTCCGTGCTGCCGATCACGCGCGAGACGGCGTTCGCGCTCGCAGCCGGGTTGGCCGTCGCTGCCTGTCGCACGCCGCCGAGCACGAGGAGCCCGCGCCACGAGCAAAAATCGGTGATCCGCTTGCCGTGGCTGCACACGGGCTGGATCTTCGCCGCGCCGCCGCTCGTCACGCGCGGCACGACGTAGAAGGTGCCCGCTGCATTGAGAAGACTGCGCTCCGTCACCACTTCGCGCAGCCCGCGCGGCCAGCCCGTTGCGAATGGCTGTTCGTAGGCCGTCGCGACCTTCGCATCAAGCGGCTTGGGCAGCCGGAATCGCTTCGGGCCCTCGGTGAGGATCACGCTGGCTGCATCGAACGAGACGTCGGGCGACGTTGGGACGGCCTTGTCGCGCAGCATCGTCGCCACGGGATCGTCGTCGGAGCGAGCCTCCGGCGACCGCTCGATGGCGACCCGCCACGCCCGGGCATCGGCGGCGCGGCCACCGGCGACCTCGGTGGCAAGGACGTCGAGCGGAAGCGACTCGCCGTCGCCGCTCCGCACGATCGCGCCGATCCAGGGCTCCTCCGAATCGACATCGGCAAGCGCCGCGAAGAGGTCTGGATCGGCTGCCATCCCGCCACGCGTGCCGTAGCGGAAGATGGCCGTTGCGCCGGCGGTGTCGCTGCCGGCTCTCACCCGCACCCAGTCGCCGGCCACGTCATCGGGCAGCACATGGAAGGCGTAGCCGTGCGCCGGCACGGCCACGGTGGCGATCGGCTTCCACGCGTCTTGTGCGCCCGCTTCGAGCGTGAACTCGACGGCGGCGTCGGATGCATGCGAGAGGTGCACCATGCGGTGGCCGTAGTCGCTGCCGCCCGCGAGCAGCATCGGATCGGAGGGGGTGCCGGCCCGGATATCCTCACGCTGCCACACCGCGCCGACGCCGGCGGGCCGCCCGAGCTGCGAGAGCCCGGCCCAGGTGGTGAACCAGAGGTTTGAGTTTGACCGGCCGTTGAGGTCATTGCGGGCGTTTTGAAATTCACTCTTAAACCCGCTCTTCGCCGTGTCGTCGCAGCCAAACACGATCGCCGGCCTGCCGTCGAGCAGCCACGGCGCCACGTCGCCCGTGATCTTGAGATGCGAACAGAGCGGGCGGATGCCTCCGGTGGACTCCGCGGAAAACGTGCCGGGAAAGTCATACCACCCGCCGTGCATCGTGAGGAGAAACTTCGCTGGCATGCCGTCCGCGGCCGGCACGACCTCGCGGATTCGCGGCCATTCGGTGTGCCAGCCGTGGTCGCCGTCAAAACTGCTGCAGGCCTTCGGCAGGCGGAATGTGTGCCACGGCTCCCTGCCGGCAGCCGCGTCGGCGGCGCTCCGCACCAAGAGGAGCACGCTCTTGTCGTCCCAGCCGATCGCCCACAGCGGGGAGTCGGAAGTAGGCGGGCCGTGGAGACCGCCGGGGCCGGTGACGTCGGTGAACTGTCGCCGCCGGATGAGTCGCCACGCCTTTTCGCCGGCGGCCGGCGTCCACTCGGCGAGGACGCCCGCCTCGGCCTTCGAAGCCCGCGTGTTGGGGATCGCATACAAAAACGGCTCAAACGCCTGCAGTCCCGCAGAGTGCTCGCCGTTGTTGGCCACCACCACGACGCCCTGGCCGGAGTACATCCCCTTGCCGTGCCACCCGGGGGCGGCCCGAGCAACGAGGAGCTTCGGCGCGCGCGTCTGCATGTCGAGTTCATAGAGCAGGCCTTCCATGTCATAGACGAGCACCTTGCCGGCCGGATCGGTGGGATGCCGTGCCGCTGCCGAAAGCCGGCCCTCCATCTTCTTGGGCGACACCGCGTGGACCGCGCCGTCGCGGGCGATCACGTAGGGCCCGATCACGAGCTGGCCTGTCGGGTCGTGGATGAATCGCGCGGCCGGCGTGCCCCCCACGCTTTCCGGCCGGGCCACGATCCGCAGCTGCTCGTCGATCTCGTAGAGCTTGTCGTCGCTCCCCTGCCTGGCGTGCGGCGCGTAGGTGACCACCCACAGCCTGCCCGCCCACGGCACGACCGCGCCGATGCCGCACTCGCCCGACGAGTTGCTCATCGCGAGCTGCGGAAACCGGCCGCCGAAGGAGGGGGCGGGCTCGGCTGCACCCGCGGCGCAGGCAGTCGTGAGCAAGGCGAAAACAATCGTGTATTTCATCGGTCGAAACTCCGGGCGGGAGGTTGACGAAACTGCGAAACCATCTGCCGCGATCGTAGCCGAGGAGCCAAAAAAACCCGGCCCATTTTGCCGGAAGCGTCAGTATCGGGCGGATGAGACCGGACGTAATTTAGCCATTGGGGTGGGTGAGGATTTTAAAACTCTTACGCCCCGCGGGCAATCGTGCGTCGCCAGTGGTTTCTCCGGCTTCAGGGGTATTCGCCAATGATACGCGGGCCATTCATCCGGCCCTGGGTCGCCGCTCTTGTGTGCATTGCCGCCTTCTTGGGAAGTGTTGACCCCGCGCGGGCCGCGAATTCCACGTGGAGCCTCAACAACACGGGCACGTTTTCCGTCGTGGGGAATTGGAACGCCGGCGTTCCGGGGGCATCCGCGGGAACGACGAATACCGACCTCGCGACGTTTCAGCGGTCCGTAATCACCACGTCTCGAACGGTCGTCTTCGATGCCTCGACAAACCTGGGCGGCGTCTTGTTCGACAACAATTCGGCGGGGGCGAATGTCTTCAGCCTCACGGGCACGGCTGGCGGGGCGGCGACTTCCGGCACGCTCACGCTGTCGAGTGGCTGGCTGATCGCGAACAGCGGAACCGGCACTGGCAGCGGGGCGAATCTCATCGACGTGGCCACGTTGCTGATGGGAAGCGGCACGGTCCGCAATGACTTCGGGAGCAGTGTTTTCAATCTGGGGGTGAGCGCCGGCTCGAGCGCGAATGTCATCACCACGGGTTCAAATCTCGGTGCCATCGACCTCGTGCTCAGCGGGTCGAGCACCGGATCCAACCTGCAGGCGATGCGCATCAACCAGGCCGTGGGCACGACGCTTCGACTCGTCAAGGATGGGCCCGGTTTCTGGCAGTTGAATGGTCCCTCGTCTGGGGCGTCTGGGCTGACGGGCGGATTCCTGATGCGATCCGGCGCGGTGAGCATCGGGCGAAGCAGCGGCGCATCGCTCGGCACGGGGCCTGTCGTCATCGGTGATGCAGACAGCCCCGCAGGCGACCTGCGAATGGCGTTCGGCTCGAGTGTCACCATGTCGAACAACGTGACGATTGCAGCCTCACCCGCCGCCAACGTGATCATCGAGCGGGGGGGCGGCAGCGGCGGCGGCACGCTCTCGGGCACGGTCACGCTCGCCCGCGATCTCACCCTCAGGCAGGGCACTGCGGCGACGCAAACGCTCGCGCTGAGCGCGGCCAGCCTCGTCACGGGCGCCGGAAACCTGATCATCGGCGGCACGTTCGCCTCGCCCGGGGCCATCAACCTTCAGGGCCGAGTCAACATGACGGGCACCTTGAGCAATCAAAGCACGAACGCGACGGGGGTTGTGACCGTTTCGGGCACGATCGGCAGCAACGTGACGGGCCTCGTACAGAACAGCCTGCGATCGAGGATGGTGCTTCAGTCGGCCAACACCTACGCCGGCCCCACGGTGATCCGCAGCGGCACGCTCGCGCTCGACGTGAATGGCGGTTTCGCATCCAGCCCCTCGATCATCGTCGGTGATGCCGGGTCATCGGGAGCGGTCCTCGACCTGACGGCGAAGACGGGCACATTTTCACTCGGCGCCGGCCAGACCGTGGGCGGCATCGGCACGGTCAACATCGGGGCGGGCAAGACTGTGTCATCCGTCGGCATCTGGGCCCCGGGCAACTCGATCGGGTCCAACACGGTCACCGGGAATCTCACACTCTCCGGAACGAGCCTTTTCGAACTTGGCACGCCGGGCAGTTCGACGACGAGCCCAGGCTCCTCCGACTTCACCTCCGTGTCGGAAGGATTGATCCTCGGCGGCAACCTCACCCTGCTCGATAATGCCGGCGCCAACTCGCAGGGGAGTTATGGAGCCGGCTCCTATCGGCTGTTCACCGCCCCCACGCTGACCGGCACGTTTGCGACCGTGACGGCACCCGCTGGTGCCACGACCACCCGAGTCGCCATGGTCTACACGGCGGGCACCGCCTCGGGCCAGGGTGTCTTTGCCAATGTCTACAACCTCGCCGCGGCAAACACGATCTCGGGCACGATCGACTTCGGCACGGTGCTCGCGGGCACGCCTCTCTCGCACTCTGTCTCGATCGTGAACACCGCCCCGGCCGGCAGTTTCACCGAGAATCTCGATGCTGCGTTCGGCGCGCTCGCGGGCAACGCGACGACGAACAGCGGCTCTGTCAGCCTGCTTGCGGCCGGCGGCACGAGCGCTGCGATGAGCGTGGGGCTCGACAGTGCCGTCGCGGGTGGCAAGTCGGGCTCCGTGCAGGTGGACTTCGCGTCGAACGGCGACGGCACGAGCGGGCTGGGCGTTCTCAGCCTCGCTGCGCAGACGGTGAGCCTCACGGGCACCGTGCTCGATCCGGCGTCGCCCAGCTGGACGAGCGGCTCGGCTTCGGCGGCAAGCCTGCTCATCGACCTCGGAGAGCACAATCAAAGCATCGGCACGTTCGGTCAGGGCTTCAGTATCTGGAACCTCGTCCAGACGGCCGGGTATACGGCGAATCTCGACCTCCTCACCATCACGTCGGGCACAGCCAACTCCGCCGCCATCACCACCGATTTGGCCACATTCGCCGGCCTCGCGTCGGGCAGTTCGAATGGATTCAACGCCTCGCTCGCACTGGACACCGCAGGAATCTTCACGAACACCTACACGCTCGCCTTCCGCAGCTCGAGCGGTGGCACGCAGTTCAACGACACTCCTCAGGACCTCACACTCACGGTGACGGGCGCGGTCATCGTTCCCGAGCCGGGTGCGATCGCGTTGGCCGGGCTGGGCATCGCGGGGGCCGGATGGTCCGCGTGGCGCAGGCGCCGGGTCATCAACCGCCGGTGAGCGGCCCGGCCGTCAGGGCACCGGATCAAGGGCCACTGCGGCGGCAGCCTTCGCAGGCACGTCGATATCGAGCATGATCACGGGCGCCCGCTCGAGGTCGCGTTTGCACGAGTACGTGAAGACCCGGCTCTGTGACTGGTCCGGATATCCCGTCACCTCGACGACCATCGGGCCGCCGTCGATGCCGGGGGCCCGTGAGCCCTGCGTGTCGAACTTTCCATCCTTGATCACGGCGATCCCCTCGGGGCCGGTGTTTTTCTTTTCACCATCAGGAATCAGGAGGATCTCGCCCGAGGCCACCGGCTTTCCGCCGTAGGTGATGGTGCCTGTGACCCGATGACGGACGCGTGTGTCGCGGGGGCTACATCCGGCCACTCCCAGCCCTATCAGCCCCACCACGAACCACCGACGGTAAAACCAGAGCGACCTGCAGGTAGACATGGCGCGTCTCCGAGGGGACGATGAAAATGGTCTGGGAGGCCTGTCTAGCAGCCTAATAACGGTCGCCGTTGACCGTCTCCCCGCCAGCCCGACTGGCGAGTGGAATGAGCACGGAATTGGTGTCTGCCATCTCCGAAAGGAAGCGGACGCTCCCATCGGCAAACGCGACCGAGCATCC
>JAIXPT010000220.1 GCA_027486095.1 Planctomycetaceae bacterium
GATGCCGCGATCATCGGCGGGCCGTTTCAGTGGCTCAACACGATCGAGTATCTGTTTCCGATCACGGCCGATGACACCCTGCGGGGCGTCGTGTTCACCGACTTCGGCACCGTCGAATCCAACGTCGCGATCAACCAGATGCGGGTGGCGCCGGGCGTCGGCCTGCGGATCACGCTGCCGGCGATGGGCCCGGCCCCGATCGCGCTCGACTTTGCCGTCCCGGTCGCCTACGCCCCCTACGACAGCCAGCAGCTGTTCAGCTTCTTCGTCGGGTTTGCCCGCTAGCGTTTCGCCATGGATGCCGCCCCTCCAGCCACGACCGATCCAGAGCGCATCCTCGTGGTGCGCAATCGCTTCATCGGCGACACGATGCTGGCCATCCCGTTTCTGCGCAACCTGCGCCGCCGCTTCCCGCATGCCGTGATCGACGTGCTCTGCGAATCGGGAACCGACGCCCTGTTGGCCGACTGCCCGTATGTCGATGCCTTGCTCCCCTGGCAGCGGCCGCCCCGCGTCGGCCGTGTGGTGCGCGGGTCGCTCGGCAACGTCTTGGAAAACGCCCCCTGGCTGCGCCGCCGGCGCTACGACAGGGCGTATCTGCTCAAACGATCGCTCTCGAGTGTCTTGCTCGCCTGGCATGCGGGCATCCCTTGGCGTGTGGGCTTTCGCTCGCTCGGCTCGAGCCTGCTCTCGCGCACGGTGCCCGTGGTGCCCCACCGCCATCAGGCCGAGCTGTTTCTCGACCTTCTGCGGTGCGAGGGCATCGCGGTGGACGACGGCCGCAACGAGTGCTGGACCAGCGAGCAGGCGGTTTCCAAAGCCGACAGGCTGTTGTGTGGCATCGCCGCCGGGCGGCCGCGGGTGTTTTTGGCTCCGCAGTCAACCGACGAACAGCGGCTCTGGCCGCTCGACCGCTTCGCCGCAACCATCGACTGGCTGGTGAACGCGCGGGGCGCGAGTGTCTTTCTCTGCGGGGGGCCCGCCGATCGCCCCGTCCACGAGGCGCTCCTGCGGCTCGTCTCCACCGGTGCGGCCCGCCATGTGCACGACTTTTCCGCGGCCCTGACGCTCGGCGACGTCGGCGGCCTCTTGGCCCGGATGGATCTGTGCGTGGGCGTTGACAGCGGGCTCAATCACATCGCCGCGGCCCAGGGCGTGCCCGTGGTCGTGCTCGCCGGCCCGACCGACCCGAATCGGTGGCATCCGTGGAAGACCGTGAGCGAAGTGGTGAAGGCCGCGCCCGCCCCACGCAGGTTTTTCGGGCGTGGCGTCCGGCCCGATCAGGCCCAGCCGTGGAACCCGGCGCCTGCGTCGATGCAGGGGATCACGACCGCCCGCGTGCAGGAAGCAATCGATCGGCTCTTGCCGGTCATGCCCGCGGAGCGAGCGGCTACGCCGCTTGTGAGAACGATCGATCTGCGGCAGGGCGCCCACCGCTACTTTGTCTGGGAGTCGTCGCCGGAGGCGGCGGCCGAACCGGCGACGAAGCCGCTGGCCCACGCCCATTGAAAATTGAAGCCGCCGATCCGGCCATCGACGTCGAGCACCTCGCCGGCGAAGAACAGGCCCGGGCAGATCCGGCTCTCGAGCGTGTCGAGCCGCACCTCGGCGAGCGGCACGCCGCCCGCCGTCGCTTCGGCCACGGTGAAGCCACGATCTCCGGTGACCTCGAGGCCGAGGGCCGTGACGCCCTGCACGAGCCGGCGCCGGGCCTCGCGGGGCAGGTCGCCCGCGGGCGGAGCGCCGGCGACGGCGCAGAGCTGCCGGGCGAGCCGCTCGGGCAGCTTTTCACGCAGCACGGCGAGCGCTCCGCGGGTCGCCGCACCCTGGAGCGCCCGGTCGATGTCGTCGGCCGCCGTGCCTGGAAGCCAGTTGATCGCGAGCCGCACGCCGCGATCCCGATCCCGCTCCACGAGCCAATGGCGGCTGATGTCGAGCACGCTCGGCCCCGAGAGGCCAGTATGCGTGCAGAGTGTGCTGCCCGTGAACGACCGCAGTCGTTTGCCGGTGGACGAAAGCAGTACGATCTCGGCCGTCAGCGTGAGGCCGGAGAGTTCCCGGATCCAGTGGTCGCCGGGCAGCACGAGCGGCACGAGCGCCGGCACGATGGGGGAAGTGAGCGAATGGCCGAGCGAAGTGGCAATCGCGAAGCCCGCGCCGTCGGAGCCCGACTTCGGCAGCGATTTGCCGCCGGTGCAGAGGATTACGCGGTCGGCCCGAATCCGCCCCGCCCCCGTCGCCACGTCGAATCCCCCGTCCGTGCGGGTCATCGCCGTGACGCGGGCCGGGTGGACGAGCATCGCCCGCGCATCGGCTGCAGCCGCGACGAGGGCGTCGAGCACCGAGCGGGCCGAGTCCGACACGGGAAAGAGCTTGCCCGTGTCCTCGCGTTTGAACTCGACGCCGGCCGAGCGAAAAAACCGCACCGTGTCATCGACGGTAAACCGGCCGAGCACTTTGCGGATCGCCGGGAGCGAGCTGCCGGCGTAGTCGGCCTCCGTGACCTTCCAGTGCGTCACGTTGCAGCGGCCGCCACCGGCCACGAGGATCTTGGCGCCGAGCTTCCGGGCCCCGTCAACGGCCACGACCGAGAGCGGGCGGCCCGCAGCCGCGGCCGTCCGCCCTGCCCAGGTGGCCGCAAACAGCCCGGCGGCACCCGCGCCCACGACGAGGATGTCGCACTTTTCAGCGAAAAAAGCCGGGTGTGTCTGCAAAAAACGAAGGGTTCAGAGGAGGGGATGGTGCTATAGTATCCAAGGCTCGAACATTATCCCGCCGATCGACCGCACGGTCCGCGATCCATGCCGCCCCGGTGAAGGGCCTCGGATCGGCGACGCGGGTGACCCCCAGAATGGCAACGTTCCATGGGTTGCTCCAGCGTGATGCCTGGCCGTGTCGTAGTGGCAGCCTGCGGGTTTTTTCTCGCGGCGGGGATGATCCGTGCCGAGGATGCAGCGCGGCTCGACTTCAATCGCGACATCCGCCCGATCCTGTCCGAGAACTGCTTCTACTGCCACGGGCAGGACGGCCAGAAGCGCGAGGCCGACCTGCGGCTCGACGACTGGCAGGCGGCGATTGATGCAGGGGCGATCGTGCCCGGCGATCCTGGCGCGAGCACGATCCTCGAGCGGATCCACGCGACCGACCCCGACGTGCTGATGCCGCCGCCGGAATCGAACCGGCGGCTCTCCGACGCCCAGAAAAAACTCCTCGACCGCTGGATCAGCGAGGGAGCCGACTACGAGCCGCATTGGGCCTTCGCGGCGCCGGTGCGGCCCGGGCTGCCGGAGGTGAAGCGGGCCACGTGGGTGCGGAACGACGTCGATAGGTTCGTGCTCGCGAAGATCGAAGCGGCCGGGCTCGAGCCCTCCCCGGAAGCCGACCGGGCCGCGCTCATCCGCCGCCTCCATGCCGACCTCACCGGCCTTCCGCCGACGCCAGAGGAGGTCGATGCGTTCGTCGCCGATCCCGATCCGGCGGCGTATGAAACACTGGTGGACCGGCTGCTCGCTTCACCGCACTACGGTGAGCGGATGGCGCTTGGCTGGCTCGATGCCGCCCGCTATGCCGACTCCAACGGCTTTCAGCAGGATGGCGACACCTGGCAATGGATCTGGCGGGATTGGGTGGTGAAGGCCCTCAATGCCGACATGCCGTTCGACCAATTCTCGATCGAGCAGCTGGCCGGTGACCTGCTGCCCGACGCCACGACCGAGCAGAAGGTCGCGACCGGCTTCAACCGCAACCATCTCCTGAACGGGGAAGGGGGGGCGATCGCAGAAGAGCAGCGGTTCAACAACCTTTTCGACCGCGTGGACACGACGAGTACGACCTGGCTGGGCCTGACGATGGCCTGCGCACAGTGCCACGACCACAAGTACGATCCGATGACGCAGCACGACTACTACGCGCTTCTCGACGCCTTCAACCGTGTGCCCGAGTCGGGCATGCCGACGAGATTTTCCGCCCGCATCCGCGTGGCACCGCCGGTGATCGAGCTGCCGTCTGAGGAGCAGACACGGCGGCTGGCCGAACTGGAGGCGGCGATGAAGGCCGGCGAGGCCCGGGCCAAGCCCGTGATCGACGCCCTCTACGCGGCGTGGAAGACGGGGCTCGCCGCCGACGGCGAGCTGGCCGACGGCGACGGTCTCTCGCGGAGCCTCACCCCCCTGCTCCGCAAGCCGGAGCAGGAGCGCACCGCGGAGGAGAAAAAGTCGGTCGAGCGGCAACTCCGCGAGCACTTCGATTCCAAGGTGAAGGCGCCTCTCGTGAAGGGTCTGCCGGATGTCGCGGAGTACGAGCAGGCCCGTCGGGCATTCGAGGAGTACAAGGGTGACCAGCTGCCGCGAGTGATGGTGATGAGCGACGCCAAGCCGCGCGACACCAAGATTCTCGACCGCGGCGACTACCTCTCGCCCAAGGGGGAGAAGCTCGGCTTCGCCCCACCCGCCTTCCTGCCGCCCCTCCCCGAGGGCTTGCCGCGAAACAGGCTCGGCCTCGCGCGATGGCTCTTTCTCCCGGAGCATCCGCTCACCGCCCGGGTGCAGGTGAATCGGATGTGGCAACACTTCTTCGGCACGGGACTGGTGAAGACCACCGAGGACATGGGGGTGCAGAGCGAATACCCGCTGCACATGGATCTGCTCGACTGGCTGGCAATCGAGTTTCGTGAACGCGGCTGGAGCCAGAAGCAGGTGCACCGGCTGCTCGTGACGAGCGCCGCCTACCGGCAGGCGAGCAAGGTCGCGGCCGACCACTTGGCGAAGGATCCGGAGAACCGGCTCCACGCCCGGGCGGCGCGGTTTCGTATGCCGTCGATGGTGCTTCGCGACCAGGCCCTCGCCGCCAGCGGGCTGATCGATCTCCGTGTCGGCGGCCAGCCCGTCTATCCCTACCAGCCCGACGAGATCTGGGAGGCGCTCGCGATCACCAAGGAACGCGACTTCACCTACCCGGCGTCGCACGGCCCCGATCTCTACCGCCGCAGCCTCTACACCTTTTGGCGGCGGACGGTGAGCCCGGCGAACATGTTCGACACCGCCAACCGGCAGACCTGCACCGTGCGGGCGAGCCGGACGAGCACCCCCTTGCACGCACTCACGACCTTGAACGACCCCACCTGGGTCGAGGCGGCCCGCGTCCTCGCAGAGAAGAGCCTGAAGGCGGCAGGCGACGCGTCCGGACGCCTCGCCCACGCCTTCCGCCGCGTGCTCGGCCGCGTGCCGACGAATTACGACCTCGAGGCCCTCGCCCGGATGCACGCCCGCCAACTGGCGATCTACCAGGCCGACACGGACGCTGCAAAGCAGCTCATTGGCGTCGGCGCGAGCCCGCGTGACGAAACCCACGACCCGGCCGAACATGCGGCGCTCGCGAGCTTGTGCCTCGCGATCTTCAACCTCGACGAAGCCCTCACGCGCGAGTAAGACAGGCTTCAGCTTGTCAATAAACATGACAGACCTGCATCTCGAAAACGTCCAGCGCGTCACCCGCCGCCAACTCTTCGGCTCGGCCGGCATGGGCATCGGGTCGATGGCCCTGGCGTCGCTCCTCGGCAAGAACGCGCGGGCCTCGGCCTCGGCGGCTCCCGTGAAAGGTCAGCCGGGCCTTGTCGGGCTGCCGCACTTCGAGCCCAAGGCCAAGCGGGTGGTGATGCTCTGGCAGGGGGGCGGCCCGTCGCACGTCGATCTCTTCGACCCCAAGCCCGCACTCATCGAGCGTAGCGGGCAAGACATCCCGGTGAGCGTCCGCGGCCAGACGCGGCTCTCCACGATGTCGAGTGGCTATGCCAAGTGGCCGGTCGTCTCCCCGATCAAGCCCTTTCGGAAATACGGCACGTGCGGCATGGAGATGAGCGAGATGCTGCCGCACTTGGGCAGCGTGGCCGACGAGCTCTGCCTCGTGCGCAGCATGCACACCGAGGCGGTGAACCACGCGCCGGGCGTGACCTTCTTCATGACGGGAGGCCAGGTTCCCGGCCGGCCGAGCATGGGCGCGTGGATGAGCTACGGCCTCGGCTGCGAAACGGAAGACTTGCCGGCATTCGTCGTGATGACGTCGAGCGACAAGGCGAAAAGCTGCGGCCAGCTGTTCTTCGACTACTACTGGGGTAGCGGCTTCCTGCCGAGCCGCTTTCAGGGAGTGAAGTTCCGCAACACCGGCGAGCCGGTCCCTTACCTCACGAACCCGGCCGGCGTGAGCCGCGAGGCCCGGCGGACGCTCCTCGACGACCTCGCCGCGATGAATGCCGCGCACCTCGCCGACTACGGCGACCCCGAGATCGACACGCGAATCGCCCAGTATGAGATGGCCTACCGCATGCAGGCGAGCGTGCCCGATCTCGTCGATTTCTCCGACGAGCCCAAGCACGTCCTCGACCGCTACGGCCCCGACGTCCACGTGAAGGGCACCTTCGCCTACAACTGCCTGATCGCCCGGCGGCTCTTGGAGCGGGGCACGCGGTTCGTGCAGCTCATGCACGCCGGCTGGGATCAGCACAACAACCTCTTCACGCAGCTCGAGCAGCAGTGCACGGACACCGACGCCCCCAGCGCCGCCCTGATCCAGGACCTCAAGGAGCGGGGCCTGCTCGGCGACACCCTCGTGGCTTGGGGGGGCGAGTTCGGCCGCACGCCATTCGGCCAGGGCGATCCGATGAACCCGAAGGGCCGCGACCACTTCGGCAAGGCGTATTCCTTCCTGCTCGCCGGCGGCGGCGCGAAGCCGGGCCACATTTATGGTTCGACCGACGACTATGCGTGGAACATCACGGCTGATCCAGTGCACATCCACGACATGCAGGCCACGATCATGCACCTCGTGGGCATCGACCACACGAAGCTCACGTTTCGCTACCAGGGCCGACAGTTCCGCCTCACCGATGTGCATGGGCACGTGGTGAAGGGCATCATGGCTTGACGTGGCGCGCGCCGGCTCGGGGTTACCCCGTACCGTCTCGCCGGACGTTCGGCTTCGCCCTCCAGGCTACGGCTCACTCGGATGTGCCTGCGCTGCGCCATCCATGGCTGCGCTGGTCACATACGCCGTCTCAACGGCAGGGGTAACCCCGAGCCTCACCCAACTGAAACGGGAGGCGGCGGAGACGGTCGGTGCGATGCGGAAGAGCCGACGGGCAGATACGCGGCTTACACCGAGCGTACCATCACAGTTGAGAAGGGATTAGCGATCGACCTCGGGCGTCGAGCAGCGTACCGCCGGCTCCGACGCCGGATTTGGCGCATTGAGGTGGAACAACCAATTCCCTCGGCGATCGAACCGCCGGATCCCACCCTGCCAACGTCACGCCGGGACGGCGGCGGGGAGTTCGATCGTGAACGTGCTGCCGACGCCGGGTGTGCTCTCCACGGAGACCGAGCCGCCGTGGGCCTGCACGATGTGCTTCACGATCGAGAGTCCGAGGCCCGTGCCGCCGAGCTTGCGGCTGCGCGCCTTGTCCACCCGATAAAACCGCTCGAAGAGCCGTGGGAGATGCTCCGCATCGATGCCGCAGCCCTCGTCGCGGACCACGATCCGCAGGGCCGCCCCATCGACGGCTGCCGGGTCTTCCGCGGCACTCACCCAGATCGTGTCGCCCGAATCGCTGTATTTCACGGCGTTGTCCACGAGATTGATCACCGCCTGCTCCAGGAGCGCCGGATTCACGTCGGCCTCGAGCAAGCCGTCGCATGCCACGTCAACGACGACGCCCCGATCGCGGGCCCGCGGCCGGCAGTCGGCCACGGCCGCCGAGAGCACGGCGAGCAGGTGCACCCGCTCCAGCGGCAGGTTGCCCGCCCCCTCGCTCTGCTCGATCCGCGAGAGGGCGAGCAGATCCTCGATGATCGTCTCGAGCCGTTCCGCCTGCCGGGCCACGATCTCGAGAAACCGCCGATTGTCCACGGGGTCGTCGGCGGCGCCGTCGAGCAGGGTCTCGACGAATCCCTTGATCGAGGCGATCGGGGTCTTCAGCTCGTGGGACACGTTTGCCACGAAATCGCGGCGCACGTTCTCCAGCCGCTGGATGTCGGTGACGTCGTTGAGCACGATCACGGCGCCGCCCTCGCCCGACACGTCGCGCAACGCCGTGCCGCGCAGGCGGATGGTGCGGTCGCGGGCCCCGCGCATCACGAGGTCGTCTTCCACCGGCTCGCGACAGTCGATCGCGAGCAGGGCGAACCGCCGCAGGTCGGGATTTCGCACCACTTCCTGGAGGGGCCGGCGCAGCGATTTGTCGGGGTCGAGGCCGAGCAGCTCCGCCGCGCCGTGGTTGATGCTCACGATCCGCTGGCGGGCGTCGATCGCGAGCACGCCCTCGATCATGCTGCCAAGCACCGCCTCCTGCTGCGTGCCCTGGCGGCCGATCGTCAGGCCACGCTCCACGAGCTGCTCGCGCAGGCCCGCGATCGCCGTGGCGAGGTCGGCCAGTTCCGCGGCCTCCACGACGGGTAGCGGCACGTCGAACTGCCCGGCGGCCAGCTGGCGGGCGGCACGCGAAAGCTCGCGCACCGGCCGGGCCGCCCTGCGGGCCAACGCATAGCCGGCGACGATCGCGGCCAGCCCCGCGAGCAGACAGCCGCCGACCAGGCGGCGTTGCGCAGAAGCGAGTTCCCGGTCGGCTGCGGCTGAGTCGGCCGTGGCGCACACGATGCCCAGCGGAGTTCCTGGTGGCCCGATCACCACCGCCGCCGCATGCACCCGTCGGCCGGAGGCCGCGTCGTAGCGACTCGTGCGGGCGACGCGGCCGGCCCGTGCCTCCTCGAGCAGGGTTTCGCGGCCGGCCTGCCAGCCCGCGCCGGTGCGGGCCGGGCCCGGCCCCGCCACCGCCTGCAGCGATGTGCCGTCGGGCGCGAGCAGATCGAAGCTCACGCGCGCCGTGGCGGCGATCTCACCGGCCGCCGCCGCGAACGCCGCGGGAGTCGGCGGGGTGGGCTGCCGCGCGAGAATCTCGGCCAGGCCCGTCGCGGCGTCGGCCATGCGTCGCACCTGCGCCTCGTCGGCAAGCCGTGCGAGTTCCATCGATGCCAGCCAGAAGCAGGCGCCGCACACGGCGGACACAAGCACGCACCAGCCGGCGAACAACTGCCAGACAAACCTGGTTCTGGGCATGGGCCGGAGCGACCTCGGAAGTCACGCCCGGAATCGGTATCCCACGCCCCGGACGGTTTCGATGTAGGCACCGAAGTCGCCCAGCTTCTTGCGCAGGCCGGCGACTTGCACGTCCACCGAGCGCTCCGTCACAGGATAATCCTCTCCCTTGACCGCGTCGACGATCTGGGTGCGGGTGTAGGCCCAGCCCGGCCGTTTCGCGAGAAATTGGAGCAGGGCGAACTCGGTGTAGGTGAGCCCCAGGGGCTGGCCGGCGAGGGTCACCTCGTGCCGCCCGGGGTGGATCGAGATCTCGTGCACGTCGATCGTGGTCTCGAGCTCGGTGCGGGTTTGCTGCTCGCGGCGGCGGAGGAGGGCCTTGACCCGGGCGGAGAGCACGCGCGGGCTGAACGGCTTGGCGATGTAGTCGTCGGCGCCGCGCTCGAGCCCGGCCACCATGTCGCTCTCCTCGCTCTTGGCGGTGAGCATGATGATCGGGATATCGCGGGTCTTGGGGTCGCTCTTGAGCCGCCGGCAGACCTCGAGCCCGTCAACCGCGGGCAGCATCAGATCGAGCACGATCAGGTCTGGCGGCTGCTTGCGGGCCGCTTTGAGAGCATCCTCTCCGGTGCCGACGCCGGTCACCGCGTAGCCCTCCCGGGCGAGGTTGTAGCGGACGAGCTCGAGCAGATCTTCTTCGTCGTCCACTACGAGCACCGAGTATCCGCCAGCCTGCTCGGTGGACTTCGACTTTGGCATGGGAGTTCCCGCGACGCTGGAAGAAGCACCGAACATTGCCCGCATTCTA
>JAIXPT010000377.1 GCA_027486095.1 Planctomycetaceae bacterium
AAGGTGGAGGCGCCCCCCACGCCCGCCAAATGCTCGGCGCTCGCGAAGGCGGCGGGCGACTCGCTCACGCTCTTCGGCGGGCTCAACGCGCAGTTTTTCATCGAGGAATTTTCGCGCGGCGTGCGCGGCCAGATGCCGGGCAGCGACCGCACGGCCGACCTCGTGGCGATCTGGAACGCCCTCGTGGCCGGCCGCACCGCCGAGGCCTGGCAGATTTTTTCGCGCATCCTGCCGCTCTTGCGGTTCGAACTGCAGCCGGGGCTCGGCGTGTCGGCCCAGAAGCACGATCTCGTGGCCGCGGGGGTGATCACGTCGGCCCACGTGCGGCATCCGACGGCGGCGCTCGATGAAGCGAGCCTGGCCGAGCTCGCCGTGCTGCGTGATCTCGCCGATTGTGCCGTATGAGATTTGAAGATTCCCGGTACGCAGGTCCCGTCGCTTCCGCTCCGGGCTTTTTGTGGCAGTGTGAGCCGAAAAGGACGCCCCGCCCCGGAAGCCCGAGGCGTGAGCCGAGGGGATACGCCCAGTTGCAACAAGCCCCGGGTGGAAGCCCGGGGACTCCGCGTGGACGCGAAAATCGGCATCCATGTGGCATGGAGCGCGGGATCGCGAGCAACCCGGTGTCCCGTCGCTTCCGCTCCGGGCTTTTTGGATGGTGGGGCACATACGTCGCTTCCGCTCCGGGCTTTTTGTGGCTGACGCCGAGGCGGCCGTGATGCAGATTCCTCATCTCCGCTGGTGGATCGCCGGGCTTTTGTTTCTCTCGACGGTGATCAACTACGTCGATCGGCAGACGCTTTCGGTGCTGGCCCCGGTGCTCAAAGAGGAGCTGGGCGTGAGCGACGCCCAGTATGGCAACATCCTCACGGCGTTCCTGGCCGCCTACACGGTGATGTATGTCGGCTCGGGGCTGCTCGTCGATCGCTTCGGCACCCGCCGGGCGCTTGCCGGCTTCATGGTGTGGTGGTCGGCGGCGAACATGCTGCATGCGTTCGCCCGCGGGCCCTGGTCGCTCGGCGGCCTGCGGTTTCTCCTGGGGCTCGGCGAGTCGGGCAACTTCATGGCCGCCTTCAAGGCGGTGAGCGAGTGGTATCCGGCCAAAGAGCGGGCGTTTGTCCACGGCCTCGTGCAGAGCGGCGCGGCCATCGGGGCGATCGTGGCCCCGCCGGCGATCACGGCCCTCAACACGGCCTACGGCTGGCAGCCGGCGTTTCTCGTCACCGGGGCGCTCGGCTTCGTGTGGCTCGTGCTCTGGCTCTTTCTCTATCATGCGCCTGCCGCGCATCCCTTCGTGACGCCTGCCGAGCGGGCGCTCGTGCTCGGGGGGGAGCCGGCCGGCGGCGCATCCGGGGGAAACAAGCTGCCGTGGCGGAGCCTCTTCGGGCATCCGCAGACCTGGGGCCTGCTCGTCGCGCGGTTCCTCTCCGACCCGGTATGGTGGTTTTATCTCTTCTGGCTGCCGAAATATCTGGTCGAAAAGCGCGGCTTCTCGATGACCGAGATGGGGCTGATCGCCTGGATGCCCTACCTCGCGGCCGACGTGGGGGCGATCGGGGGCGGTTGGCTGAGCGGAAAGCTCGTGGCCCGCGGGTGGGATCCGATTCGGGCCCGGCTCGCGGTGATGCTGCCGTGCGCGGCCCTGATGCCGCTCTCGCTCTTGATCGATCGGGCGGAATCGTGGGTCACGATCGCGCTTATCTGCGTGGTCACGTTTTCCCACATGGCCTGGAAGACCAATCAAAACACGCTCACGAACGACGTCTATCCCAAGGCCATGATCGGCACTGCATCGGGGATGCTCGCCTTCGGCACGGGGCTCGGCGGCACGCTCTTCACCTGGCTGACGGGCTTCACCGTCGAGTGGGCCGGCTACGGGGCTGTGTTCGTGCTCATGAGCGTGCTGCACCCGATCTCCTATGTAATCACGCGGTGGCTCGTCCGCCGGCCACTCACCCCCTGAGGCTTCTGCAGGCGATGCGCATCGAATCTCTGACGGCCATCCCGGTGCGGCTCCCGCGCGATATCGCCGCCGCGAAGGGTACGGCCGGCTCGCCGACGGCCCTCGCCGGCTCCGGGACCTATCGCTGGTCTACCGCCTACCCGGTGCTCTACTCGACCGACTTTGAGACCACGCTCGTGCGCGTGGAGCTCTCGAACGGCCTCGTGGGCTGGGGCGAGGCACAGGCGCCGCTCGCGCCGGAGGTGGCCGGCACGATCGTAAACCTGCTCCTGCGGCCGGCCGTCGTGGGCGAGGCATTCGACGGCTCGCGGGAGCGAATCGCCGCGCTCTGGAGCCGCATGTATGCCACGATGCGCGTGCGCGGCCACTCCGGCGGCTTCATGCTCGACGCGATGAGCGGCGTAGACATCGCCCTCTGGGATCTGGCCGGCAAGCTCGCGAGCAAGCCGGTGGCGGCGCTCCTGGCAGCCGCGCCGAAAGAGCACGTGCCGGCGTATCTGAGCGGCACGTCGGGCGCGACGCCGGCAGAGCGGGCCGCATTCGCCGCGCGGTATGCCGCCGAAGGTTTTGCGCGTGTGAAGCTCTACTACGAAACACGTTGGGCCGAACTGCTCGCCGTGGCCGATGCCCTGCCGGCCGGGATGGAGTTTGCCGTCGATGCCCTCTGGCACCTGCCGCCGGCCGACGCCATCGCGATGGCCCGTGAGCTCGACGCCCGCCACGCCCGCTGGCTCGAATGCCCGCTCTATCCCGAAGACGTGGCAGGCCATGCCGCGATGGCCGCGGCGATCACCACGCCGCTCGCCCTCGGCGAGAGCTACCGCACGCTCGCCGAGCTGGCCCCGTTTCTGCCGATCGCCAAGATTCTGCAGCCCGATCTCGGCCGCGTGGGGATCACGGGCTTCATGCAGATCGCCGGGGCATTCGCGGGGCCCGTCGTGCCGCACCTGAGCATCGCGATGGGGCCGCAGGTGGCCGCCGCGATCCA
>JAIXPT010000174.1 GCA_027486095.1 Planctomycetaceae bacterium
CCAGGCTGCCGGGGGGCCGATCCGAAAGCCCGCGACGCGAGCGTAAAAAAGTGGCGACGGCGCTCCGGCTCTGGCGGATGTGGGGCCGGCTTCGACAGGCCTGGAGGCCTGTCGCTACGTAAGTTGCCGCTGTATCCGACAGGCCGGGAGGCCTGTCGCTCCATGTATCGACGGAGCTCCAGCTCTGGCGGATGTGGGGCCGGCTTCGACAGGCCTGGAGGCCTGTCGCTACGCGTGGCGGCGCATCAGGTGCTCGATCTCGTCGGCTTCGATCGGCACGTGGGCGCAGAGATCGACGCAGCCGTCGGCCGTGACGAGCAGATCGTTTTCGAGCCGCACTCCCAGGCCTTCGTCCGGGATGTAGATCCCAGGCTCGACCGTCACAACCCACCCGGGCTCGAAGGGGCCGTTGACCGGGGCGAGGTCGTGCACGCCGAGGCCGAGCGAGTGGCCGAGGCCGTGCATGAAGTATTTCTTGCAGGCGGGGTCGTCGGCGGAGTCTTTGGCGACGTCGTCTTGTGTGAGCAGGCCGAGCTTCACGAGCTCGTCGTTCATGTCGAGCTGTGCCGCACGCTTCCAATCGCGGGGCGTGATCCCGGGGCGCAGGCGGGCGGTCGAGGCCCTGAGCACCCGGAGCACCGCGTCGTAGACGGCCCGCTGCCGGGGCGTAAACCGCCCGTTCACGGGATAGGTGCGGGTGAGGTCCGACGCGTAGTTGGCGTAGCTCGCTCCCACGTCGATGAGCACGAGCTCCCCATTCCGGCACTCGGCGTCGTTCTCGACATAGTGGAGGACACATGCGTTTTTGCCCGACGCCACGATCGGCTCGTAGGCCATCCGGGCCCGGCGCCGGGTGAACTCGGCCAGGAGTTCGGCCTCGATCTCGTGCTCCATCACGCCGGGCGCGAGCATCGCGAGCACGCGGCGGAGGCCCGCGCCGGTGATGTCGATGGCTCGGCGGATGAGCTCGATTTCGGCCGGGCCCTTCACGGCCCGCAGGCTGCGCATGAGCGGTGCGAGGCGTTCGAAACGATGGAGTGGATACCGGGCGATGAGCTGCCGGGCAAAGCGAGTGTCGCGCGGCTCGACGTCGAGGCTGGCCCGCTCATGCTCGTTGGCGTTGAGAAACACCTGCTCGCTCTCGCACAGAAGCGCGTGGAGGGCCGCCGGCAGGTCGGCGAGCCACCGCACCTTCTTCACGCCCGAGACGCTTGCCGCCTCGTCCTTCAAGAGCTTGCGGCCTTCCCAGATCGCGAGGCTTTCGCTCGGCTGACGAATGAAGAGCATCTCGCGGGCGGCCGGATCGACGGCGTCGGGGGCGAGCACGAGCACGCTTTCCTCTTGCTCGATGCCCGTCAGATGGAAGAGATCGGCCGCCGGCACGAGCCGGAGCGTGCCGTCGCCATTAGTGGGCAGCACATCGGCCGCATGGACGACGACCACGCTCCCCGCGGGGAGCATCGCCCGGAGGGCGTCGCGGTGGGCGCGGAAGATGGCCGCATCAATCGGGGCATGGCGCATGCCGGCATTGTGTGAGACAAGCGCACAGGGCGGCAAGGTCGGCAGCGAGTCGGCCCGATCCACCGCAGTGCGCGGCACTCAGCGGAGCACGGCCAGAACCGAGGCCACCACCTCGTGAACGGCATGGGCGAGCTGGGTTTCCGTGCCCAATTCCTGCCCGAGGCGGATCAAGACGAGGCCTTCCAGAATCGTGTTCCAATTCAAGCGTGTCATGTCACCCTCCGTGGCGAATGAGCGAGAATCACCGTCCGTGAAGTCTTGCGGGGTATTCTGCGATGGCAAGCAAGCCGCACGATGCCCGGGTGTTTGGGGGCCGCCTGCTGGGCGACACTTTTGTGGCGTACACTCGTGAAAACTGACCGCAGACTTCCTGCACGTCCTGTCGCTTCCGCTCCGGGCTTCTTGGGGACGGAATTCACCCTGCGAAGCCATTCGATGAAGCCTTCCCGCCGTCCGCCGCGCCCGTCCCCCCGCCTGCCGCACTCTTCCGCACGCCCTGCACGCTCCGCGCCCGGTGCCGAGCGGCGCCCGCCCCGGCACGCCGGGAAGGCCGAGGAGAAGTTTCATGGCGTCCGGGCATGTGAGGCCCTCTTCGCCCGGCGGCCCGGAGACATCGTGCGTGTGTATGTGACAGCCAGGCGGAAGCCGACGTTTGCGAAGCTCCTCGAATGGTGCGTCCGCGAGCGCCGGGGGTTTCAGGTCGTTGACGACGACAACCTCCAGCGACTGACCGGCTCGCTTCACCACGAGGGGATCACGATCCTCGCGAAGGCAACTGGACGCATGGATCTCGGCGGGCTGTTGCACGGGATCGAAGGGGGGGCGATCACGGGCCCGCTGCTCTACCTCGACGGCGTGCAGAATCCGCACAACCTCGGGTCGATCCTGCGCACGGCGGCGCACTTTGGCGTTGGCGCCCTGATCGGCGCCGAGGGCGAGCTGCCGCCACTCTCGGCCGCTGCAGCCCGTGTGGCCGAAGGGGCCGCAGAGCACGTGAAGGTCGTCACGGTGGCAAACCCGGGCGCCGACCTCACTCGGCTCAAAAAGGCGGGCTACGAACTCGTGGCCACGACGAGCCACGGCGGCGACCCTCTCTGGGCGGCCCCACTCGCGGATGCAGGCAAGCTCGTGCTGGTGCTCGGCAGTGAAGGCGAGGGCGTGTCGCGTGGGGTCTTCAAGGTGTGCGATCGCACGGTGCAGATCCCGGGCACGGGCGTGGTCGAGAGCCTCAACGTGTCGGTGGCCTGCGGCATCGTGCTCGCCGAAGTCCGCCGTCGCACGTAAGACAGGCTTTAGCCTGTCTCGTGGGGCCTAACATGCCCAACCCGGCGACGGAGCCGGCGGTACGCTGCTCCATCGCCGAGGGCGATCGCTAGTCCCGTCTCAACTCTGATGGTGCGCTCCGTGTAAGCCGCGTATCTGCCCGTCGGCTCTTCCGCATCGCACCGACCGTCTCCGCCGCCTCCCCGTTCCATTTGAGGAGGCTCGGGGTTACCCCTGCCGTTGAGACGGCGTATGTGACCAGCGAAGCCATGGATGGCGCAGCGCAGGCACATCCGAGTGAGCCGTAGCCTGGAGGGCGAAGGCGAACGTCCGGCGAGACGGTACGGGGTAATCCCGAGCCGGCGCCTACCATCCATGCAGCGAGAGTCCGGCGACGGGATATGGGGAGCCCGACGCCGGGTTGGGCTGGTCAATGGCCTAGAAGAGTGACAGGCTGAAGTCCGCCCTACTTGATGCAGTAGAGGGCGGCGGTGGAGCGGATGAGGAGGGCGTCGTCGGCGACGGCTGGCGTGGCCCAGAAGATTTCGTCAGGGCCGCCGAGCGGGTTTTCGGCGAGCACCTTGAACTCGGGGCCCGCCTGCAGGACGACCGTGTAGCCGCGTTCATTGACCAGATAGATGCGGTCGCCCACGACGAGCGGTGAGCCGATGGCCGTGCTGCCGCTCGGTAGCCGCTTGCGATACTTTTCGGCGCCCGTGCGCTTGTCGCAGCAGACGGCGATCTTGTCCAGGAAATACAGATGCTCGCCGACGACGACCGGCGAGGGCATGCCCGCGCCGCATTTGGTCTTCGACCAGAGCACGGGGCCGCCCTGCGCTAGCCCATTGGGCAAGGTGACGTCGCCTGTGCAGCCGCGGGCGAGCGCGTAGGCCGGTGCCTTGCTGCCGGGGCTCGAGGTGCCAAAGTAGATGCCGTCGGCATCGGCGACGACCGAACACGCGAATGACGTGTCGATGCCGCCAAACCGCCAGCGTTCAACGCCGGTGTCGAGCGCGTAGGCCGTCACGCGGCCCTGGCCTGCTGTGATGACCTCGGGCGTGCCGGCGTTGTCCCACACGATTGGCGTGGCCCACGACGTGCCCTTGGGGCCCGCAGCCTTCCAGAGATCGCGGCCCGTGGCGCCATCGACGCAGATCAAGGCATCGTTTTCCTCGTTGTAGAGCTGGAGGAACAGCCGCGGCGTGCCCGTAGCATCCACGTGGAGCAGGGGAGACGAGCCGGTGCCGAATTGATTGGTCGTAGGCTGGGGGCCGAACTCGCGCCGCCAGCGTTCCGTGCCCGCGTGGTCGAGGGCCACGAGCGTGCCGGTGGCCCCGAAGAAAGCGAACACGGTATCGGGCGTGGCGCAGGGCGTCTCCGTGGCGAACGTGTTCGACGCATGCTTGCCGTATGTCGGCTTCGCGTTGGCGATCGTCTTCGACCATTGGATCGCGCCCGTCGCACGATCGAGGCACAGCACCCGCCACTCGATCGGCTCCGACGGCGCCGAGCCCATGCCCCACGTGGAGAGCGACATCACGCCCCCCATCATGCCGCTCGGCCGGCCCCCGCTCGGGGCCACGGCCGTCGTCACGAAGATCCGGCCGCCGGCGACGATCGGCTGCGACCAGCCGGCGCCCGGCAGGGGCGTGCGCCATGCTATGGCGGTGTCGTTTTCCCACTGGAGCGGGACGGTGGTCGCCGGGGCGTGGCTCAGCGCCGGCCCGCCGCGAAACTGCGGCCAGTCGGCGCGGGCTGAGGCCGCGAGCGCTGAGG
>JAIXPT010000267.1 GCA_027486095.1 Planctomycetaceae bacterium
CCGTGGGCGGGGTCGCGGTTCCAGGCGATCACGGCCGGGATGAGCTCGGCGACGACGACTGCGGCGTCGGCGGCGACGTGCCGCAGGGTCGCGCGCAGCGTAAACCCGAGCCCGAGGCCGCCGATGAGCACCGCAGCGTGGGGCCGCTCGCCGAGGCCCGCACAGGCCAGCTCGGCGAGCCGCTCTTCCGAGTGGTGCTGCCGCGTAGACATCAGCTCGATGCCTGCCACTCGAATCGAGAGCGTGCCGTCGTGCTCGTGGAGCGTGAGCGGGGTGCCGTCGGGGGTGGTGGCGCTGGCGAGGAGCCGGGTGGGCTTCATGAGGCAGCGTCTGCGGCCTCCACCGCCGCAAGTGCCTGGCGGACATGCTCGTCGGAGGCGAGGAGGGCGCTGAACACCAGCCGCACCACGCCCTGCCGGTCGATCACGTAGGTGACCCGGCCGGGAATGAAGCCCAGCGGATTCACGACGCCAAACAGCTTGCGGAGGGCGCGGTCGTGGTCGCTGATGATCGGGAAGGGGAGGCGGTGCTTGGCCGCGAAGGCCTGATGGCTCGCGGGCGAATCGCTGCTCACGCCGATCACCTCGGCACCCGCCGCGATGAACTTTTCGTAGGAGTCGCGAAACGCGCAGGCCTCCTTCGTGCACACCGGCGTGTTGTCTTTGGGATAGAAGAAGAGCACGACCGTTTTCCGGCCCACCACGCTCGTGGAGTCGAAGCGGCTGCCATCTTGGAGCACGGCTGTGAAGGGGGGCGCAACGTCGCCGACACGGAGGGCAGGCATGGCGGAGTTCTCGGGGGCTGGGTGGGGTCGGCAGGCGGCCGCGGCATGTCGGCTGGCCGCTCTCGATGGCGGAATTGTAGCCTGAGGCGATGCATCCTGCGGCCCTCCCGATCGACGACCTGCTTCGGCAGGTGCGGCAGCGCGTCACGAAGCGGTCGGGCCCCGGCGGACAGCATCGCAACAAGGTGCAGACGGCCGTCGTGCTCGTGCATGAGCCCACGGGCATTTTGGCCGAGGCGTCGGAGCAGCGCAGCCAGCAGGAAAACCGCGTGGTCGCCATCCGCCGGCTCAGGCTCGCGCTCGCCCTTGGCCATCGCACACGGCCGCGCGAAAGCCCGTCGCCGCTGTGGCAGTCGCGGGCGCGCGGCGGGCGGCTCGTGATCGCGCCAGGCCACGACGACTATCCGGCCCTCGTCGCCGAAGCCCTCGACCAGCTCGTCGATCACGGTTTGGCGATGCCGCAGACAGCGGCCGCGCTCGGTGTGACGGCGAGCCAATTGGCAGGGCTCTTTCGCAAGGAGCCGCTCGCCTTGACCGCGCTCAACCGGCTGCGGTCGGCAGCCGGCCTGCGGGTGCTCACGTAAGCGGGCTACCGGCGGACGTCGATTCCACCGATCACGCCGACGGCGAGCCGCCGGTCGGTGAAGTAGGGATCGCCGCCGCCGTTTTTGCCCTCGGCCTGAGTGTGGAACCTATCCACCCAGTAGTAGCCGTCGAGGGCTCCGGCGCGGATCGAATCGGCCACCAGCTTGTTGCGTTCGCCATCGATGTTCGGGCTGATCTTGTGCGTGATGCCGCCCGCTGAGCGGCTGAGTTCGACGCGCTCGTCATACGTCGCCGCACCCAGCCAGAGCGGCCGGCCGGCCCGATCGCGGTCGTGCGACCGCCAAAACCGCACGTGGTGCCGCTGCTTGGGGCTATCGCCGACGGGTTGCTCGAAGGCGGCATCCTGCTTGCGGCCCCAGAGATAGAGATCGCTCACGGGGGCGTGCGCGTAGGGCTTGTGGAGGACCACGTCGGCTGCGATCTCGAGCGACGTCTGCAGCGTGATCGGATCGGCGGCATACCACCCCGCCGCCGAGAGCGTGCGATGCAGCTCTGCCTCGGTGCCCACGAATGCCACGTTCACGGCGTCGCCTTGATGGCCGCGCGTGGTCGTGGTGTGCCGGGGCGAGCGGGCGAGCGCGGGATGTCCCTCGATCGTGCCGGTGGGGGTGTGGTCGAGCGGATCGGCCGCCGCGGCGAGACAGCAGGGCAGCAGGGCGGCGAGCACGACGGCGCGTGAGGCTGTGGAGAGTGAGAGGGCGAGCATGGGCGCATCCTCCGGGGAAGCGTGCAGCCCGGGGCTGTGCCCGGGTGCGGGACGGTAGCCGAGAGCCCCGAAGTGGTTCAAGACGACTTGCGGGGGCCTGTCGCTACTCGTGCTCGCCGGCCAGATGGGCTTCGCCGTCGGGGTCGATGTCTACCCGCAGTCGCATCGGGTGGCAGCACACGGGGCAGTCTTCGACGTAGTCTTGGTGCGCACCGCCCGAGAGGTCGATCGGCACGATGATTTCCTCGCCGCACGAGTCGCAGACATACGCAGCCTCCTGGTGGGCCGAGCGGGCGGCCGCCAGCCGGCGCTTCCGCTTTTTGCTGCTTTTCGTGCGGCGCTTCTTCATACCGGCCATCGTAGCCGCGCGAGCGGGTCCGCCAACATTGCCGGCGACGCCGTGCCGGGGGCGGCGTGTGTGTCAGTGGGTAGGGGCGGCGGTGAGCGACTTGAGATGGGTGAAGAGATCGCTGACATCCTGCGGGGGCATCGATTCGAGGAGCCCTTCCGGCATGATCGAGATGCCCGTGAAGTCGGCCTGGGCGATGTCGCGAGATTCGATCCGCACGTCGGCCGTGGCGGGCTGGCGGAGCACGATCGCCTCGGCGTCGCGCGACACGAGCAGGCCCTGCACGATCCGGCCGTCGCGGGTGATCACGCGAAAGTTTCGATAGCCGCCCTCCATCGCCGCGTTGGGCGTGAGCACGTTGCGCAGAATGGCCTCCACGCCCGTGAGCGCGAGGCCGTCGAGCGCCGGGCCGATTCGGCCCCCCTCGCCACCCTGCTGGTGGCAGGTGAGGCACTTTGTCGCGAACAACGCCTTTCCCTTGGCGGCGTCTCCCGGGGTCTCGGCAAACGCGCGGTACGTGGCGAATTTTTGCCGGCGTTCGACGAGCTCAGCCGCCGTGACGAGCTTCGGCGCGTCGAGCGCCGGCTCCACACGGGCGTCGCCGCCGATCTCACCCCACGACGTGCCGCCGTGAAACGTCACGAGGCTCGGCGGCCGAGCGGGGTCGTCCGCGAAGCTCCGGTCGAAGTCGGCCCGGATCTCGGCATCGCTGCGGGCGCTGTTCCAGAGGCGCAGCTCGGCCATCCGGCCGCGCGTGCCCTGTTTTTTGCCGCGGGGCGTGCTGTACCCGGCTCGCAGGCCAGGGTAGGAGGAGGTGTCGCGCACGGTGCTCACGGCGTCGAGCTCGCCATCGATGTAGATTCGCACGATGCCCTCGGCATTGCGGGTGACCGCATAGTGGGTCCATGTGTCGGGGACGGTGCTCGATTTCGCGACGGCAAGGTCACCGTGCGTCTTCGTCCACACGCGAAACTGCCCGCCGTAAAAGTTCATGTCGATGAGGCCGTCGCCCGCGAGCAGGCTGTCTTCGTTGCCGATCGGCGCTTCGAGATTCACCCACGCTTCCACCGTGAAGGGGCCGACGAGCGACACCACGGGGCCCGTGCTGGCGTCGTCTCCCGACAGCCGTAGCACCGCCGGGGCCCCGGCGGTGAGGTCGCCCCAGAGTTTTTCGAGCGTGGGATCGCCGCCCAGCACTGCCCGCATGTCGGCCACGACGGCGAGGGGCAGGCTTGCGGGGTCGATGTCGTCGGCCGCCATCGCCGCCACGAGGGCGGCCGCCCCTTCCATGTGCCGCGCGAGCGTCGCGGCCGCCGCCTGGCGTTCGGTGAATGACAGATCGTCCCAGGCGGCCACGAGCGCCGTGCACGCGTCACGGTCGCGGGATTCCGCCCACGCCGCCAACGCCTCGGCCCGCAGCGGCGGGGCATGCGTTGTCGCCGAGAGGATGGCCTGGCCGGCTGTGGCGGAGAGGGTGCCGAGCTCGCGCAGGCATCGCAGCGCTGCCTGCCGGACGTCGGCGGGCGTGCCGCCGTCGCACACGAGGGCTGCCACGGTGGGCGCGATGCTCTTTGTCTTGAAAGCCCCGACGAGCTGGAGCGCGAGGGCCCGGTCGGCAGCGGAGCAATCGACGCCGAGCAGGTCGGCCGCCGCCCGGGCGACGATCGGCTCGAGGGCGGGGCTCGGGAGGCTCGTGCGAAACTTGAGCAGCGTCGCGAGTGTGGCGGCGCGGGAGCGCGGATCGCAGGCCGACTTCTCCAGGGCAGCCGCAACCTCCGGCAGATCCGCTTGCGAAGCGAGCAAGCGCACTTCGTCTTCGCCGAGCGGGCGCTCGAGAGAGCCGATGAGCGCCACGAGCCCCCGGGCCGCGGATGGTGGCTCGAGCGCGAGTGTCGCGAGCAAGCGGTTTTCGATCGGCAGTTCCCGGCCGGCGGGCGACGCGAGAAACGCGGCCACCTCGGCGGGATGCCGTTCCAGAGCCCAGCGGGCCAGATACCGCTCGAAGTCGCGGTCGTAGACAGCCCAGGCGTCGCCCGTCACCCGGCCGCCGCCGAGCTTCATGATCAGCGCGATCGTTTCGGGCGCGGTGACCGGAATCCGGCGGAATGCGTCGCCGAGCGCAGCCCGCACCTGCGGCGCGGGATCGTTGACGAGCGGTGCGGCCAGCTGACGAAACACGGCCTCCGAGCAGGTGGCGCCGGCAATGCGGATCGCCTCGTGCCGGAGGTCGGGGCTCGCATCGGCGACGAGCGTTTCGAGGAGCGAGAGCGGGACGGCGCCGAGGCCTTCGAGCGCCCACAGGCAGCCCACGCGGGCGGCGACCGGCTCGGCCGGATCGGCAGCCCGCTTCGCGAGCACGGGCACGAGGGCTTGCGCCTTGCGATCGACGATCTCCTGCCAGGCGAAGTCGGCGATCCGGGCGTTGGCCGCGCCGAGATGCTCGGGCAGCTCTTCCGTGGGCAGCTTCCCCACGGCCACGGGCTCACGAAGTGGCTGCGAGGCATGCCTGATCCGCCAGATCCGGCCGCGCTCGCGGTCGCGGTCGGGATGGTTGCGCGGCACTTCGTTGTGCGAGATGATCTTGTTGTACCAATCGACCACGTAGAGGCAGCCGTCGGGGCCAAACTGGACCGCCACGGGCCGAAAGGCCTTGTCGGCGCTGACGAGCAGATTCGGGCCCTTGCGATAGGTGAAGCGCTCGCCCGACTGCGTGGCGATGATCGACTGGATTTCGTTGGTGATCGGGTTGGCGACGTAAAACATCCGTTCGCCGGGCGTCGCTCCGGCGCCCGCGCCCCATGGCCCCGGCCAGCCGTCGGCATCGTCGGCGATCGCGAGGCCGCTCAAGCCGCTGCCTCCCATCTGTGGCGGGCCCATCGGGGCGGGCATCATCGGCTGATAGGGCCGCAGGCGGTCGGGTGATCCGGTCGTCACCAGCACGCCCGGCTCGAAGGGGAAGATCGGGTATCCGATGTCGTTGGCTTCCTGGAGCCAGATCCGGCCCTCGCGCGAGATCGTCAGGCCCCAGATGTTGTTGGGGCCGGCCGTGAGCGACTCAAACAACGAGCCGTCGGGTTTGAACCGGCCGAGCTTGCAGGCGTCGAATCGGGCCTCGTGGGTGCCATCGGCAAACGCCGCGTCGCCGGGCCGCTTGACGGCTGATTTATTGAAGAGCCCCTGGGCCACGAGGATCCAGTCGCCCGGCACTCGCGTGAACTGGTGCGGAAAGAGGTGCGAATCTTGCACGCCGAAGCCGTCGAGCACGGTCTCGAAGCCGTCGGCGCGGCCGTCGCCATCTGTATCGCGATAGAAGCGGATCTCGGTGCCGTATTGCACGAAAGCGCCGTCGCGATAGGGGAGCACGCCGAGGGGGATCGCGAGCCCTTCGGCAAACACCCGCGGCGCCGAGGGCTTCGCCGCCCACGGGTCATCGACCACCACCACCTTGTCGCGGCCGCCCGCCGCAAAGAGCCGCCGCGACACCTCCGGGCTTTCGGTGGCATCGACGGGATACTCAAACGCCGTCGTCGTCCAGAGCCGGCCCTTGGCGTCGAACGAGAGGGCCACGAACTTGCCAACCCGGTTGGCCGGGTCGGTGCTTTCCTCGAGCACGAGTTCGGCCGTGAAACCGTCGGGCAGCGTGAAGTGGGCAGCCTCTTCCGCCGCCGAGAGCGGCACGGTGCCTTCGGCGTTGCCCACCTTCATGCCGGCGGGCTTCGGTGCGGCGGCCGGCAGTTTCTCGATCTTGACGTCCTTCACCTCGACGAGGGCCTTGCCCCCGCCATGCACCTGGATACCGATCTGGCCCGTGAGCGGAATGGCCGCGTCTTGCTCCACGTAGTCGAGCGCCGAGACGCCGTTGATCCACGAGCGGATGGCCGGGCCCTCCGCGCGAATCTTGTAGTCGTTCCAGTCGCCTTCCTTGATCACGGCGGCGAGCGACTGGGCATCCTTCGGCTCAGCGATCACCTTGTTGCGCCGCGACTCGTCGTAGAGCTTGCCCCACCAGCCGGGGCCGGCATCGACCTGGTAGCCCGCCATCTCGTGCGAATCGGGCACGCGCACGCTGCGGATCTGGATCCCGGAATTCACGAACCCGCCGGCCCCGCGGATGCGGATCTTGAAGGTCAGCTCGAAGTTGTCGAACGAATCTTTCGTGGCGAGGAACGTGTTGTGCGGCACGTCTGCAGTGAGCGACCCGCCGACGATCATCGCATCGGCGGCCTTCCACCACTTCTCCTCGCCCACCCGCACGTCCCAGCCAGTGAGCGATGCGCCATCAAAAAGCGGCTGCGGCTCGGCGGCGGCGGGCATCGCCCACAAGGCGACGGGCAGCAGGCAGAGGACGATGCGGAGGGCGTGATGGGGTGTGGAGCATCCGCCGTGCCGTGCGGCATGGAAGCCGGTTTCCGCATCGGCGCGGAGTCCCCGGGCTCCCGCCCGGGGCTTGTGGCAGGGGGCATCCTCTCGGCTCACGCCTCGGGCTTCCTGGGCAGGGGCATCCTCTCGGCTCACGCCTCGGGCTTCCTGGGCAGGGGCATCCTCTCGGCTCACGCCTCGGGCTTCCTGGGCAGGGGCA
>JAIXPT010000035.1 GCA_027486095.1 Planctomycetaceae bacterium
CGCACCCGGGCCATCACGCCCCGGCGCACGTGCTTCTGCCCCTCTACCTCGAACTCTTGGTGGTAGACATAGAGCGCCGCCGCCGGCTCCTGCATCACGATGCCTTCGTCGCGCCACTGGCGGAGGAACTTCGCCGCCCGGGAGTATTTGTTGACCGTGTCGTTGTCGCCCGGCTCCTCGCGGTTGAGTTCGATCCGGATCACATTGGCGGGGTGCCGCTCGTAGAGCTTGGCCTGGAGGAGGACGTCGATCACGTCGTACGGCGGCGCGATCACCTGCGAGAGGGCGCCGACGTGCTTGGGGTCGTAGCGGAGGCCGCGGAGCGGGGCGACGGTGGGCATGCTGGTCCTTCGGGTTTCACGGGGAACGATGCAAAGCCGGGATCGTAGCAAAACGTAGGACAGGCTTCAGCCTGTCGTGCCTTGAAAAGTGCGCTCCGGCTCGGGGTTACCCCGTACCGTCTCGCCGGACGCTCACTGCGCCCATCCTGGGCTCCGCTCGCTCGGATGTGCCTGCGCTTCGGCATCCTGCCTGCGCTGGTCACATACGCCGTCTCAACGGTAGGGGTAACCCCTCGCCTCCCGTATTCGGAGGCGGAGCGCAGCGTCGTTCCACAGGAAACGCCCGTGAGCAAACCCTCGCCGCGGAAGCGGCAACGGCCGCCCCGGAGGGCGGCCGTCCGGAGGGTGAGTGGAAACCTCGCGCTTTCCCTCACCCGGCTCCGTGGCTGCACCGGCCATGGATGGCGGTGCAGCCACAGCATTGAGCAGCGAGCCAAAGGCTCGCTGCTCAATAGCGAAACTAGTAGCGGTAATACTCAGGCTTGAACGGCCCTTCGACGGGCACATGCAGGTAGTCGGCCTGCTCCTTCGTGAGCTTCGTCAGCTTCACGCCGAGCTTGTCGAGGTGCAGGCGGGCCACTTCTTCGTCGAGCTTCTTGGGGAGCAGGTGCACGCCCACGTCATACTTGTCGGGGTCTTGCCAGAGGGCGAGCTGAGCCAGCACTTGGTTCGTGAAGCTCGTGCTCATCACGAACGACGGGTGGCCGGTGGCGCACCCGAGGTTCACGAGCCGGCCCTCGGCCAGCACGATCACGCTGTTGCCCGAGGGCAGCGTGTAGCGATCGACCTGGGGCTTGATCTCCACCTTCTTGATGCCCTTGGTGTCGTTCAGCCAGGCCACGTCGATCTCGAGATCGAAGTGCCCGATATTGCAGATGATCGCGTCGTTGGGCATCTTCTCGATGTGCTTGCCGAGGATCACGTCGCGGCAGCCGGTGGCCGTCACGAAGATCTGGCCCCGCGGGGCGGCCTCTTCCATCGTGGTCACCTCGAAGCCTTCCATCACCGCCTGGAGGGCGTTGATCGGATCGACCTCGGTGACGATCACGCGGGCCCCGAGCGACTTCATCGAATGGGCCGAGCCCTTGCCCACGTCGCCGTAGCCGGCCACCACCACCACCTTGCCGGCCACCATCACGTCGGTGGCCCGCTTGATGCCGTCGGCCAGGCTCTCGCGGCAGCCATAGAGGTTGTCAAACTTGCTCTTCGTGCACGAATCGTTGACGTTGATCGCCGGCAGCTTGAGCTCGCCGTTTTCGTGCATTTGGTAGAGGCGGTGCACGCCCGTGGTCGTCTCTTCCGAGAGGCCGCGGATGCCGCCGAGCAGTTCCGGATACTTCTGGTGCACCATGGCGGTGAGGTCGCCGCCGTCGTCGAGGATCATGTTGAGCGGCTCGCCGTCGGCGAAAAACAGCGTCTGCTCGATGCACCAGTCGAACTCCTCGTTCGTCATGCCCTTCCAGGCGTAGACGGGGAAGCCTGCCTTGGCGATCGCCGCGGCGGCGTGGTCTTGCGTGGAGAAGATGTTGCAACTGCTCCAGGTGACCTCGGCGCCCAGTTCCTTGAGCGTCTCGATGAGCACGGCCGTCTGGATCGTCATGTGCAGGCAGCCGGCGATGCGGGCTCCGGCCAGCGGCTTCGAGCGGCCATACTTTTCGCGGAGGGCCATCAGGCCGGGCATCTCGTTTTCCGCCAGCATGATCTCCTTGCGGCCCCAGTCGGCAAGCGAGAGATCGGCAACCTTATAGGGCAGACGCGTTTCAACGTGGGCCACGGGAACCTCCTGAAGGGATCGAAAACTGGAGAAAAAGAGACGGGGTGTGCGATCGTGGGAGCGACCACATGATATACGCTCATCGCGATTTGGCAGTAGCCGCGAAGGCCGTGCGAGCGGCGGCTACGAAGGCCCGCACTTTTTCCGGGTCTTTGTAGCCGGGGGCCGATTCGACCCCGCTGGCCGTATCGACGGCTGCTGCCATGCTGGCACGGATCGCTTCGGCGACGTTGTCGGGCGTGAGCCCGCCGGCAAGGGCCGTGGGGAGGCCGAGCGGCGGGGTCTGAGCCAAAGCCTGCCAGTCTACGGTGGCCCCGGTGCCGCCCAGCTGGCCGGGGGCGGTTTCACGTGTCACCGCGGCATCGACGATCACGAGGTCGGGCTCGGCCCCGAGGGCAGCCGCCTCGGCGAGCCAGATCCGGGCGGCGGCGAGGGCGTCGGGTGGGTCTGGTGTGTCTGGCGGCCTGCCTGCTTCCAGCCGCACCGCGCGGATCAGCGTGAGGCCCGCAAGCTCGGCGCACCGCGCGGGCGGATCGACCCCGGGACCCTCTCCCGCGAGATGCCCGTGTAGCTGCACGGCATCGAGCCCGACCGATTCGGCCACTCGGCGGATCTCGGCGGCCGTCGCCCCCGCAAACACCCCCACCTTCAGCACGCCCGGCGGCACGGCGGCGGCGACGGCCCGTGCTGCCTCGAGGCCGAGGGCCCGGGGCGAGCCCGCCACGAAGTTGAGCCCGATCGCGTCGGCCCCGGCGGCGGCGGCCAGGGCGGCGTCGGCCGGCGTGGTGATGCCGCAGATTTTGACGGTGAAGAGCATGGTGGCGGTCGTGAAGGATGGCAGGCTGCAGCCTGCCTTACGGGGAAAAGTCTACGCGGCCGGCAGATGGTGCAGGAAGCGACCGCCGATGGACGACACCATACCTGTCGCGCTTCCGGGATCCTCCGGGCAGCGCGGGTCAGATCTGCATTCACTCCGGAAGCCGCCCCCCTCGATGATCGCCCCGCGCCGCTACCCGTCGAGCCGTCCGTTTCTTGCCGCCCCCCGCGTCGATTTCTACCACGCCGCCAAGGGCATCGACGCGGCGCTCCACGGGCTCGATCGGCTCGTGCGCCGCTCCGAGGGCATCGGCCTCGTGGTCGGGCCGCCGGGCACCGGCAAGTCGCTCTTGCTCGCGAAAGTGGCCGACAGCGTCCGCGAAGACTTCGACGTGGCGCTGCTTTCGGGGGCCCGCATCTGCACGCGGCGGGCGCTCTGGCAGTCGATTCTCGCCGAGATCGGCGAGCCCTA
>JAIXPT010000014.1 GCA_027486095.1 Planctomycetaceae bacterium
CGCTTGTTGATCGAGTCGCCGATCCGCTTCGACAGCGCCACCGACCGATGCTCGGAGCCCAGGATCAGCCCGATCGAGCGATCGGTGAGCGCCACGCCGCCCCCCGGCACGCGGGCCCGCAGCTTGGCCACCGAGTCGAGCGTGCCCTGCGACACGGGATCGACGAGCAGCGGCCCCTCGGCCATGCCGAGCACGTGGCCATCGCGCACGCGGTTGCCGAGCACGGCCATCTCCGCGAGGCGTGTCTCCATCAGCCAGCCGCCGTCGAGGCTCGTCGTGTCGTTGTCGGGCGGCACCTCCACGTGGATGTCGAAGCGATCACCCTTGCGGACACCGGGCGGAAGATAGGCATGCACCCAGACGAGGGCCGTGGACTTCGCGGCGAGCAGTTTATTGGGCTCCACGACGCCGCGGGCCTGCATGTCGGCCATCAGTTGCTGCCGCTGCAATCCCGGCGGCGGATCGGAGCCGCTGTCGGCGAGGCCGGTGACGAGCGCGGCACGCTCGATGCGCTGTGGATTGAGCCCCCAGGGTGCGGTGTAGTCGCCCACGAGCTTGGTGTCGGCCTCGAGGGTGACGAGGGCTGCCACCTCGGGGCTCTGGCTGCGGATGGCGGGGCCGGCGCAGCCGATGGTGGTCACGAACACCGTGGCGACGACACACAGCATGAAGCGGGGCATTCGCATCGACGACCGTGCCTGGGAGTGGGTGCTGGGAGGCCAAGCGGCGGGGGAGAGTAGGGGCCGGCACGCGGGGCGGTCAAGGCAGAGTTGCCATGGAAAGCGGGCCGCTCGAGGCCTGCTTCACACCGTGCGGAACAAGCCTTGGCGGGCCGCCTGGCGCCTGCTACGGTCTCCGCCCTGACGACCACCACACACTCCCCGTGGAGCGATGCGATCGTGACGACGACGGAACGGGATCGGCTGCAGATTCACGTGCGCTGGATGATCCGGCGCGACATGGCGGAAGTGCTCGAGATCGAACAGGAGGCTTTCGAGTTTCCCTGGTCCGACGACGACTTCACCCGCTGCATGCGGCAACGCAACTGCATCGGCATGGTGGCCGAGATCGCCGACTCGATCGTGGCCTTCATGATCTACGAGCTGCATCGCTCACGCCTGCACGTGCTCAACTTCGCGGTCCGCCGCTCGCACCGCCGCCTCGGCATCGGCACCCAGATGATGGACAAGCTGGTGGCCAAGCTCAGCCCCGAGCGCCGCGACAGAATCGTGCTCGAGGTGCGGGAGCGCAATCTGCCGGCCCAGCTTTTCTTCCGTTCGCTCGGCTATCGTGCGACGTCGGTGCTCAAGGACTTCTATCAAGACACCACCGAAGACGCCTACCTGATGCAGTTCGCGCTCCCCGAGAGTGGCGCCGATCAGCCCGTGCTCCGCCGCCTGGCCGGCTGAGCGGCCCGAAGCAGATCAGCCGGTGAGCGCCTGCACGGCGGCGACGCGGCGTTGGAGCTCGGCGGTGCTCTCCTCGCCCGAGTGGCCCCGCGCGAAGACGGTGATCATGGGCGCGTGGGCGCGGATCGTCTGGCCGGAGCGCGGGATGTCGGCGAGCGCGGGCCGACCATCGGCGCGGGTCCATGGCGTGGCGAGCGCATCGAGCCGCGCGAGTAGCCCGGCATCGATGGCGACCGGCCCGGCGGCAAACAGGATCGCTTTCGACCAGATCGTGTCGATGCCGTCGTGCAGCGGCTGGGCAGATTCGTAGCCGAAGGCCGCGAGGTGGGTGGCCATCATCGATGCGCCCGTCGCCCGCTCGCAGAGTTCGGCCGACGCGGTGGGCCGCGGGTTCACTTCGATCACGGTGAGGCGGCCGTCGGGCTCGAGGATCGCATCGGCCCCCACGATGCCCGCGAGCCCGCCCAGCCGTGCGAGCGCGCGTGCGAGCGCGGCGAATCCCTCGCCGACAGCGGCAGGCACGGCGGCGGGGGGCAGCCGCACCGAACCCGCATAGGCGAAGGGCGCGGCCCGGCACCACGGCGAGCCCACGAGCTGTCGGCTCACGCCCACGAGCCGGCCCGAGGTGCCGGCCAGGGCCAGCACGGCCGACAGCGGCTCGCCGCTGATCCACTGCTGCCAGACGAATCCCTGCGCACCGCCGCCCTGCCCGCGCCACGCCCCGATGCCCCTCCCGCCAGCGCTCGCGATCGGCTTCTGCAGATACGAGCCGTCGGTGGGCAGGCCGGCCGGCGACCGGCGTGTGTCGGACACGCGGAGCCCCGCGGCACCGACGACGCTGGCGAGCGCGGCCGGATCACGAACATGGCGGAGCACAGCCAGGGAGTTTCCCGCGAGGGGGCGGGCGGTCGTGAGCCGCTCGATGACGTGGGGATGATTCTCGACGGCGCCCGTGTAGCACCAGGGCGCGGCGGGGAAGGCGGCCGCGGCCTCCACGAGGCCGTCGGGATACCGCTCGACGCGCGCGGCCGCCGCTACCGCCGCGACGAGATCGCGATCGCCGAACAGATCGGCCGCATACACCTGCCAGCCGGCCCGCGTGGCAGACTCCGCCGCGAAGCGGCAGCTCGCCCCGACGATCACGAGAGGTGGTCGGCTCGAGATTGCCGGCGGTTGAGGGTTCACGGCGGAGATGCTACCTTGCTGCCCGCTACCCGCGAATCCCGCGGGATCGCGTCATGGTGACCCGCCGTGCTGGCGGCAGCGGACGCTGCGTGGTCCACCCCTTTGAGGAGATGAATCCATGTCGATGTTCATTGGCGAGGCTCTGGCTGGCGATGGCAACGAAATCGCCCATATCGATCTCTTGATCGGCAGCAAGGACGGCCCGGTGGGAGTGGCGTTCGCCAATGCCCTGGCCCGGCAGAGCGAGGGGCACTCGAACCTGCTCGCCGTCCTCACGCCGAATCTCGCCGTCAAGCCGGCCACCGTGATGATCACGAAGGTCACGATCAAGGGTGCGAAGCAGGCCGTGCAGATGTTCGGACCCGCCCAGGCCGCCGTGGCCAAGGCCGTGGCCGACAGCGTGGCCGCGGGCGTGATCCCGAAGAGCGACTGCGAAAACCTCGTGATCGTGTGCGGCGTGTTCATCCACTGGCTCGCCGCCGACGACAAGAAGATCTACGACTACAACTACAAGGCCACGGTTGACGC
>JAIXPT010000309.1 GCA_027486095.1 Planctomycetaceae bacterium
TCGATCGACAGGCCTGGAGGCCTGTCGCTACAGGGGGAGTCGGCGAACGCTTCCCGAACGCTATCCAAACGTAAGCCGCCGCAGGCCCGAAGGGATGCGCCGGAGCGAAAGTAGCCCGCTGCGGCCTGAGTGAGGAGCCATCAGCGAAAATCGGCAGGATGCCGATGTTTCGCGTGAAGACAGTCGCCGCTCCCCCGAAGCCGGCTTGGGCGCGTCGAGGTGGGACGAGCGATCAACCCCGGCCAGGCAGTAGCATTTAGCCTGCCACACGAGCCTCAGTACGCGCCCCAGGGGCCGCGAACGGGGTGGACGCCGAATTGGACGGTGTCGCTCGGTTGGTTCGGGGTCGGCAGCATCGCGCCGCCGGAGCCGGGCACGGCGCCCGGGCCCGGATACGGCCTTCGAAACTGGTGATAGATCGGCATCACCCGCGAGCTCGGCACGCCCCAGCCATATTCGCTCGTGAACTCGGCCGTGGGCGGCACGACGAGGGCCATCGGGCGGCCGATCGACGGGTCATACCACGTGCTGTGCCAGCTCTTGCCCTGGCTCCGCAGGAAGTAGCGCTTTTCGATCGTATCGTGCTTGAGAAAGTGGTGGCCGTGGGCCAGGTGGCCGCAATGGCCGCAGAGCCCGTCGCGGCAGCAGTGGTGCCCGCATGATTCGCATTCCGTGCATCCCTGATGCCCGCGGTGCTGGCGGTGGTGGCCGCCGGCCTGCACGGCCGTGGCCACCAGCCCGATGGCAGCCACCACGCAGGCTCCGATTCCCACTCGAATTCGAACACGCCCGGCGACGTTCATGCGAAGCTCCTCGTTCACCACCAGTAGGCCCGCACGTCGGTCCGCATTCCCATCGCGCCCGCAGGACGGATGTAGTGGCGACGGTGCTTGTAGAGAAATTCGTGCGGCATGAAGGGCGGGTAGGTGTACCACGTGTGGCCGACGCGCGGCGGAACCGGTCGGGGGGCCACGTAGAGCTGCGCACCAAAGCCGGGTGCCGAGCCGGCGGGCACGGGTGGGACATAGAAGTTGTAGAAGACGTCGGGCGTGGGGGCCTCGACGCCGCCGTTGATGGGCGCTGCCGGCAACGCCGTCATGGCCAGGGCCACGACGCCCGCCACGATGATCGACACGCTCGAGCGAATCATCGGCTCACCTCCTCCGGGTCTGGCGGCGCGCAGCCGCTACACGCGGAAGTCTTCGGCACGGGCCGATTGCATGAATGACTCCCGCCGCATCGCCTCTGCCGGCCCTGCCCAAGAGGCAAGGTCCACCGCAGAGCGGATAGGGCTTTGCGCAGCCCTATAACCGTTAAAATTTGCCCCTCTTGCCAGACTGTCTGCCTCAAGTCACAGTCTTTTCCGATGCCCACGAAGACCCGTCGCCCACCGCCGAAATCCACCCGGAAACCTCCCGCGCCGGCGGAGGCGGCCGAGGCGAGCGCACCCGCCACCCCTGCCCCGCCCGCTGCCCCCAATGGCAGGCCGAAGGAAACAAAGCGTCGGGCCACGGCCCAGGCGCTCGCCGCGGGGCAACGCGACATCTCCGTCAGCGAGTTCTTCGCCAAGAACCGCCACCTGCTCGGCTTCGACTCGCCGCGCAAGGCCCTGCTCACGAGCGTGAAAGAGGCCGTGGACAACTCGCTCGATGCGTGCGAGGAAGCCGGCATCCTCCCGGAGATCTGGGTGCACATCGAAGAGGTGGGTGACAGCGGCACCCGCTACCGGATGGGCGTGCAGGACAACGGCCCCGGCATCGTGCGCAAACAGATTCCGCTGATCTTCGGCAAGCTGCTCTACGGCTCGAAGTTTCACCGCCTGAGGATGAGCCGCGGCCAGCAGGGCATCGGCATCTCGGCGGCGGGCATGTATGGCGTGCTCACCACGGGCAAGCCGGTGAAGATCATCTCGAAGACCGGCCCCAAGGATCGGGCCCATTACTACGAGCTGCGGATCGACACGAAGACCAACCAGCCGGAGATCTTGAACGGCAAGGGCGAGGGCGTGGAGCTCGCAGCCGGCAAGGCCGGCGACGAACTGATGAAGAAGCACGCCATCGAGTGGGTGGCCGTGAACGACCAGGGCGAGGCCATCGAGCACGGCACCCGCGTGACGATCGAGATGGAGGCAAAGTTTCAGCGCGGCCGCGGAAGCGTCGAGGAATATCTCGAGCAGACGGCGATCGCCAACCCGCATGCGCGGATCCACTTCCTCGGCCCCGACGGCCAAGAGCGGATCATCGACCGGGCCAACGACGAATTGCCCCCCGAGCCCAAGGAGATCAAGCCGCATCCCTACGGCGTGGAGCTCGGCCGGCTCGTGACGATGCTCCAGGAGCAGCCCAAGCTCACGCTCGCCCAGTTCCTCACGCAGTCGTTCTCGCGCGTGTCGCACGGCACGGCCAAGAAGATCTGTGATCAGGCGAAGCTCTCGCCGCGGGTGACGACGGGCAAACTCGGCCGGGGCGAGGCCGACGCACTCTACAAATCGATTCAAGAAACGAAGATCCCGCCGCCGGCCACCGATTGCGTGGTGCCGATCGGCGAGCAGCGGCTGCTCGCCGGCTTGCGCCAGGTGGTGCCGGGCGAGTTTTTCACCGCGGCCACCCGACCGCCGTCCGTGTATCGGGGCAATCCATTCGTGATCGAAGCGGCGCTCGCCTACGGTGGCGGTGTGGCCGCCCAGAAGATCACCCGCGAGGGCCTCGGCGAATTGGCGAGCGAGAGCGATGCCCGCAGCCTGCGTCAGTTTCTCACCACCACGTTTTCCGGCATGGGCAGCGAGGCCGCCGACAAGATCCTCGCCGCAGCCCAGCTCGCCCCGCGGCAGAGCCCGTCGAAACTCAAGAAGCAGCAGCTCGACGCCCTCCACGGCGCCATGCAAAACGTGACCGTCGATGAAGGGCAGAGCATGACGGTGCTCCGCTACGCCAATCGCGTGCCGCTGCAGTTTCAGCCGGCGGCCTGCGCCGTCACGCAAACGATCCTCTCCACCAATTGGCGATCCTACGGCCTCTCGCAATCCCGCGGCGGCCTGCCGAACGGCCCGGTGACGGCAATGGTGCACGTGGCGAGCGTGTGGGTGCCGTTCACGAGTGAGTCGAAGGAGGCAATCGCCTCCTACCCCGAGATCCAAAAGGAGATCCGCCTCGCTCTGCAGGCCGTCGGCCGCAAGCTCGGGATGTACATGCGGCGCCGGCTCCGCGTGGCCCAGGAGGGCCAGCGGCGCAGCATCTTTCTCCGCTATCTCGGCGAAGTCGCCACGGCCGTCGCCGTGATCAACGGCGTGGATCGGGCCAAGCTCTACGACCAGCTGCTGGCCGTGGCTAAGAAGAAGACGTCCGAGGCCGACGTGAAGCTCGACGACCGCGGCCGGCCGATCGAGGACGATGAAGAGCTCGAGCTCGGCGACAACTGCATCATCGTGCCCCAGAAACTCCCGGGCACGGCGTCCGACGAGCCACCCGCAGCCGCCGACAAGCCCGCCAAGGCCCGGGCAAAAACCAAGGCGAAGCAGCCCGGAAAGCGCGCCCGCGGAAAGTAGGACAGGCTTCAGCCTGTCTCTTCCTGCATCTCAATTCGCCCGCGCCGGCTCGTGGCTGCCCAGACCCTCTCGCTGGACGTTCGCCTCAGCCCTCCAGGCTTCGGCTCTCTGCGTGTCCGCTTCGCTTTCGCCATCCATGGCTGCGCTCGCTCCCACAGCCCGCTCGAGGGCATGGGCAGCCCCGAGCCTCCTCAA
>JAIXPT010000264.1 GCA_027486095.1 Planctomycetaceae bacterium
ATCTGCAAACAGGTGACCCGGATCGATCCGGCGAATCGCGAAGCCTTTGCGATCGGCATGAGCCTCGCGGCTCGGGCCGACGACGTCGCGGCGCTGCGCTGGGCCTGCGCCGGCGTGCTTGCCCATGAGTGGCCGGCCGATCAGCGCGACGTGGCGACACGCGCCGCCCGGCTGGCCAAGAGCGCGATCGAGAAGCTTCGCGAGGCTGGCAAGGCCGAGGAGGCCGCCGCCTTCCAGGCGGCGATCGACGAGGCGCTCGTGCGGGATCTCGAAGTGGAGCTCTCCTGGAACGGCGATGCCGACATCGACCTCGTCGTCGAAGAGCCGCCGGGCACCGTCTGCTCGCTGGCCAGCCCGCGTTCGACCTCCGGCGGCACACTGCTCGGCGACACGGCCGCGGCCGCCGATCCGACGAACGCCACGCAGCGCGAACGGTATGTCGCCGTGCAGGCCTTTCCGGGACAGTATCGGATGCTCGTGCGGCGGTCGGTGGGAAAGGTGACTGCCGACACCATTACGGCCGAAATGACGCTGCACAAGGGCACCGCCCATGAGCAGAAACTCAAACGGCAGGTACCTCTCGGCGCCGACGAGATCCTGCTCACGGTCGATCTGCCCGAGGGGAGGCGGCGTGAGCCTCTGCTCGACGCACAGGTGGCCCAAGACGTGGCCGTGCAGCAAAACCTCGGCCGGGCGATCCTGGCTCAGCAACTGGCCGGCATCGACGACCCGGCAGCGGCGGCCTCGCTCTCCCAAAGCCGTCGCACCAGCGCGACCCCGGTGGTGCCAGGGCTGCCCTTCGGCCGGGGCGGGGCCACAGGCTACCAGCCGGTGATCACAACGCTGCCAGAAGGCACGAACATGTCAGCCATGGCCGTCGTTTCGGCCGATCGGCGCTATGTGCGGGCGACGGTCACGCCGCTCTTTTCAGGCGTCGGCCAGGTGACGCAGTTCAACTTCTCGGGCGGCGGCGCCCGGGGCGGCGGTGGTGGCGGCATGGGCGGCGGTGGGATGGGCGGTGGCGGCATGGGTGGCGGCGGCATGGGTGGCGGTGGCATGGGTGGCGGTGGCATGGGTGGCATGGGCGGTGGTGGCATGGGCGGTGGTGGGATGGGCGGCATGGGCGGTGGCGGGATGGGCGGCGGCATGGGTGGTGGCATGGGGATGTGTTGGGTCGCTCGCGAAGTGTACGGCCCGGCGAATCCGCGCTGGCTGCTCTTCCAGGGCTGGCTGCTTTCCGACGCACCGTCGTGGCTCGTCGATCTGTACGCCCGCCACGGCGAAGACTTCGCCACCTGGATCCACGACAAGCCTCGCGTCAAGGCGATGCTGCGATCCATGATGGATCTGGCCGTCGATTTGCAGGTCGAGTAGCCATGCCCACGTTCGGAGTGATCCTCGCCGCGGCGGGCCAAAGCAGCCGCTTCAAGGACGCCAATTACAAGAAGCCGTTCGCGCCGCTGGCCGGCCGCGCCGTCTGGCTGCACTCGGCCGAAAAGTTTCTCGAGCGCGACGACGTCAAGCAGGTGGTGATCGTCGTCTCGCCTGAAGACCGCGAGGCATTCGCGGATAAATTCGGGGCGAATCTCGCCTTCATGGGTGTGACGCTCGCCGAGGGGGGGGCCGAGCGGGCCGATTCGGTGCGAAACGGCCTGGCCAAGCTCGGCCCCGAGATCGACATGGTCGCGATCCACGATGCCGCCCGCCCCTGCATCGCCGCGGCGTGGATCGACAGGGTGTTCGAGGCGGGAGCCCGCACCGGCGCGGCGATCCTCGCGACGCCCGTCGTCAGCACGCTCAAGAAGGTCGGCGCCGACCACACGATAGAGGCCACCGTCGATCGCAAGGGCCTCTGGGAAGCCCAGACGCCGCAGGTGTTTTCCCGGGCCGTGCTCGAGAAGGCCTTCGCATCGCGGCCGGCCGACCGCCCCACCGACGAGGCCCAGCTCGTCGAGTCGATCGGCCAGAAGGTGACCGTGGTGCAGGGCTCGCCGATCAATCTCAAGATCACGTCGCGCGAGGATCTGCGGCTCGCCGAGCAGGCCCTCAAGGCCCTGCCGAAGCCGAACCTCTCCGGCCCCGCCCATCCGTTCGCCGGAGACGACATGTGGCGCTGACGACGGACCTTCTCGCCGACTTCGAGGCCCGCGGCCTCGTGCACCAGTCCACCGATGCAGCCGCCTTGCGCGAGTG
Source organism: Planctomycetaceae bacterium (assembly GCA_027486095.1). GTDB lineage: Bacteria > Planctomycetota > Planctomycetia > Pirellulales > UBA1268 > RGVT01. The sequence goes on from JAIXPT010000264.1 coordinate 2,194, forward strand.
GCTCGGCACGCCGGGCCGGCGTGTCTACGCAGGCTTCGACCCCACGGCCGACAGCCTGCACGTGGGGCATCTCGTGGCCCTCATGCTCTTGCGCCGCGTGGCGGCGGCGGGGCACGAACCGGTGGCGGTGCTCGGTGGTGCCACCGGCATGATCGGCGACCCGAGCGGCCGCAGCGAGGAGCGCAACCTGCTCTCGGCCGAAGAGCTGGCGGCGAACATCGCCGGCGTCGAGCGGCAGATCCGCGGGCTCCTCGAGAACACGGGCCGCACGGTGCACGTGGTCAACAATGGCGATTGGATGCGCGGCGTCGGCTACCTCGAATTCCTGCGCGACGTCGGCAAGCATGTCCCGCTCGCCCAGATGCTCGGCAAAGACTCCGTGAAGAGCCGGCTCGACCGCGACGGCGGCCTCTCCTACACCGAGTTCAGCTACATGCTGTTGCAGGCCTGGGACTTCGTGCATCTTTCCGACGCGCTCGACTGCCGCGTGCAGATCGGCGGCAGCGACCAGTGGGGCAACATCACCGCCGGCATCGAGCTGGGCCGCCGGCTCCGCGCACGCGACCTCCACGGCATCACCTGCCCGCTGCTCACGAAGAGCGATGGGACGAAGATGGGGAAGACGGCCGCCGGTGCGATCTGGCTCGATCCGCGGCGCACGAGCCCCTACCGCTTCTATCAATATTGGATCAATCTCGACGATGCCGACGCCGGCCGCTGCATTGAGCGGCTCACGGAACTGCCGCTCGACGAGATCCGCGGGCTTGCCGATCTGCGCACTGCAAACCCGGCCGCCCGCGATACGCAGAAGCGGCTCGCTGAGGAACTCACGCGGCTCGTGCACGGCGAGGCTGGTCTGACTTCCGCTCGGCAGGCCACGGCGGTGTTTTTCGGTGCCGAGATCGGCGCCCTCGACGACGCCACGCTGGCGGAGATCTTCGCCGACGTGCCGAGCCGCGAGTTTGCCCGCACTGTGCTTGATGGCGACGGCCTGCCGCTCGTCGATGCCTTCGAGGCCACGGGGCTCTCCCCCACGAAATCGGCCGCCCGCCGCACGATCGAGCAGGGGGGCGCCTACGTCAACAACCGCCGCGTGGCCGACGTCACCCATCGGCTCACGGCCGCCGACGTGGGCGGCTCCTCCACGCTCGTGCTCCGCTCCGGCAGAAAGTCATACGCGCTCGCCCGCTTCCTGTAGCGACGGGCCTCCAGGCCTGTCGAAACGTCGCTCTTTACCACCGCACGTGTTCGCCATGTCCTTCCGCCCCCTCCTCGCCGCCCTCCTGATCGGCCTCGCGCCGCTGGCCGCCACGCCTGCCGCCGAGCCTGCCAAGCCCGGCACCGTGCTCGGCCTCGCAGACCGGCTCAAGACGGGATTGAAGGCCCGCCGGCCGGAGGAGACCGCCTTCCTCGACGAGGTGGCCCGCCTCGTGCGGGCGGGCGAGCTGCCCGTGAAACTCGTCGATTCGACCTATCTCTGGGCCATCCAGCGGCAGCAGAAACACCCGTATCCGCTGTTCGAGCGGGCGCTCCGCATCCAGGCTGGCCGCATCGGCGTCGAGCTGTAGCGACAGGCCTCCAGGCCTGTCGAATGCGGCCCACATCCGACAGAGCTGGAGCTCTGTCGCTACGTTCGAGTCAGGCCCGGAGGGCCGGGTGAATTCAGCCGACGAAGTCGGCCAAGCGAAAATCGGCAGGATGCCGATGTTTCGCGTGAAGATAGCGCTGGAGCTCTGTCGCTACGTTCGAGTCAGGCCCGGAGGGCCGGGTGAATCCAGCCGCCGAAGACCGCCGAGCAGGGAACGGGAGG
>JAIXPT010000093.1 GCA_027486095.1 Planctomycetaceae bacterium
CCTCGTCTCGCCGGCGATGGCCGCGGCCGCCGCCGTCAGCGGCCACTTCGTCGATATCCGTTCGTGGCACTATCGCTAGACGTCTTCGAAAGCCCCATGCAACCCTTCGTTTCACTCACTGGCGTCGTGGCCGCCCTCGACCGGGCCAACGTCGATACCGACCAGATCATCCCCAAGCAATTTCTCAAGCGGATCGAGCGGACGGGCTTCGGGCAGTATTTGTTCTGCGACTGGCGGTTTCGCCCCGACGGCTCCCTCGATCCGGCCTTCGAACTCAATCGCCCCGAGCAGGCGGGCGCGAGCATCCTGCTCACGCGGCGGAATTTCGGCTGCGGATCGAGCCGTGAGCACGCGCCCTGGGCGCTCGCCGATTACGGCTTTCGCGTCGTCATCGCCCCCACCTTCGCCGACATCTTTTTTTCCAACTGTTTTCAAAACGGCATGCTGCCGATCCGCCTCGACGAGCCCGTGGTGGCCGACCTTTTCAGCCGCGCGGCCGCCGCCGCGGCTGCAGGACGCCCCTATCGGCTCTCGATCGACCTCGCGAAGCAGACCGTGACCGACGACACGGGCTTTCTCGCCACCTTCGAGATCGATCCATTCCGCAAGACATGCCTGCTCGAAGGGCTCGACAACATCGCCCTCTCGCTCAAGCATGTCGATGCGATCACCGCCTGGGAACAGGCCCACGGGCTGCCCGCTCCGACGGGCTGAGAATGGATGTTTGCTCGACGGCTCGCCTGCGCGATCGGAGCGGCCGTGCTCACCGTGGGCATCACCCACGGCGAGATGGCGGTGACGATCATCGACGATCTTCCCCACGCCGGCCGGCTGGCGGCCCCGGCCACCGGGCAGACCCTCTACGTGCTCGACGCTCCGGCCCGCATGGTGACGGCGATCGATCCGTTCGCGCCCTCCAAACGCTGGCGGGCGCTCGGCCCCGCCGACCTCGATGCCGGGTCCGGTGAGGCGGTGATTCCCGTCGCCATCGCCTGCATCGATTCCAACACGCTCGCGGTGGTCTGCCAAGCAGGCACCGAGTGGACGCTGCGTGCCTTCCGGCTCGCACCGCCCGGCAGCGATGGCGGCGCGCCCACGCTGCTCCAATCACTGCCGCTCGGAAACGCCGCCGGTCCGACGCCCGCCGTGGACGTGTTCGTGAGCGACACGCGCGATTGGCTCGCCGTCGTCGGCCTGCCTGCGCCGCTGCCCCCGATCGTGCGGGCTCCCATCGCCGGCGCCCGGCTCGGCACCTTCTCCGACCGGCTCTGCCCGTCGCTCGAACCGGCCGACCGCCTCGAGGCCGCGATCTCGAGCCCGTTCGACGAGTGGGTCGTGGTGACGCGACGCGACACACCGCCCCCCGGCCGCACATCCCTCGCGTTTCACGCCAACACCGCCCGCCCCCGGTTGCTCGATCTCGATCTGCCGCTCACGGGCGTGCGCGACGCGGCCTATTGCCGCGGCAACGGCACGCTGTGGGTCGTCGCCGACGGCGACGGCAGGCCTGCCGCGGAGGCCGGCCTGTGGCGCATCGACGCGGCGCTCGCCGCCGGACGGCAGATCGCCGTGCCCGTTGCCATCGCCCGCCTGCCCGTTCCGCTGTCGGTCGTCTGCCTTTCGGAGCGTGCGATCGCGATCTCGGGCGGCGGTGCCGATCGCCGCGTGCTGCTCGTCAACCCCGCCCAGCCACAGCCATGACACCCACCCGCCGCGAAAAAATCGAAGCTCTCCTCCGCGACGAGCCCGGCGACGTGTTCCTGCGCTACAGCCTCGCCCTCGAAATGGAGTCGGGCGGCGAGGCCGACGCCAGCCTCGAAATCCTCGAAGCCCTGGCCCGCGAAACCCCCGCCTACGTGCCCGCCTTCCACATGGCCGGCCGCCAGCTCGCGGCCCTCGGCCGGATCGAAGAAGCCCGCCGCGCCCTCCGCGAGGGCATCGACGCCGCGCGCAGCCAGGGCAACGCCCACGCCGCCGGTGAAATGAGCGAGCTGCTCATGAGCCTCGGCGAGGCTGGCGAGGCGTAGCAGAGCTTCCAGCGAACGGCACAGTGTCGGCGCTGGCTCGGGGTTACCCCGTACCGTCTCGCCGGACGTTCGCCGCGTTGAACGCACCGGCTTCGGACTCCCCATATCCCGTCGCCGGACGTTCGCCTCCGCCCTCCAGGCTCCGGCTCACTCGGATGTGCCTGCGCTGCGCCTGGCGAATGTCGCGCCGTCGCCGCCGTCCCGGCGTCGGCTCCGGCTTACGGTCGCCGGGCAAAGCCCGTCTCCCACACGCTCACGTCAGGGCCGGAGGCCCGGGTGAACTCCAGCCGACGGAGGTCGGCAAAGCGAACAGCGGCACGATGCCGGGTGTTCGCGTAAAGATGGCTGCGCTGGTCAAATACGCCGGCTCCCGGAATACGGGAAGCCCGAAGCCTCCTCAACTGGAAAGGGAGGATTCGGGGGAGTCGGCGAACGCTTCCCGAACAAGGTCCGCTGCGGCCTGAGTGAGGATCTGAAAGACCGCGCAGCGGCGACTTTTGCCGCTCCCCCGAAGCCGGCTTGGGCGCGTTGACGACGGTCAACCGATCGCGTTCCACGCCGCCAGCAACTGCGCGACGACAGCCCGAAGCTGCCGCGCCTGCACAGTCAGCGCGGCACGATGGGCGGAGGCTCGCACGATTCGGCGCCGCGCGTGATCACGAAGCCGAGTTCTTCGATCATCTTGTAGTCGGCCTCGGGCAGCTGGCCCTTCGTGGTCAGATAGTCGCCCACGAAGATCGAGTTCGCGGCATAGAGGCCGAGGGCCTGCAGGCTGCCGAGGTGGATCTCGCGGCCGCCGGCGATGCGGATCTCGGCGGCAGGGTTCACCAGCCGCATCATCGCCAGGCCACGGAGGCAGTCACGCGGAGTCACGCGGCTGACCTCTTCGAGCGGCGTGCCGTCGATCGCGTTCAAAAAGTTCAGCGGGATCGACTCGACGTTCATGGCGCGGAGTTCGAAGGCCATGTCGATGAGGTCGTCGTGCGTTTCCCCCATTCCCATGATGCCGCCGCTGCAGAGCTGGAGCCCCGCCGAGCGGCAGGCTTCGAGCGTGGCGACGCGGTCGGCGTAGGTGTGCGTCGTGCACACTTCCGGGTAGAAGCGTTCGCTCGTGTTGAGATTGTGGTTCACCTTGTCAACGCCCGCGGCGGCGAGCCGCCGGGCCTGGTCGGGTGTGAGCAGCCCGAGGCAGGCGCACACGTTGAGGTCGTACTGCCGCTTGATCTCGGGCACGATGCCGCACACGAAGTCGATCTCCCGCTCCGACGGACCGCGGGCGGAGATCACGATGCAGAAGGTCTTCGACTGCCGCTCGGCGGCGAGTTTGGCCGCCTCGAGCAGCTTGGGCGTTGAAAGCAGGTTGTACCGCGGAATCTCGGCTTCGGAGATTTTCGACTGCGAGCAATAGCCGCAATCCTCAGGGCAGAGCCCGCTTTTCGCATTCATGAGAAAGAACAGCTGCACGGTGTTGCCAAAATGGCGGTGCCGCACGCGCCAGGCGGCGGCCATGAGGTCGAGGAGCTCGACGTCGGCCGATTCGAGGATCGACCGCGCCTCGTCGCGATCGAGCGCTCCGTCGGCGAGCACCCGGGCAGCCAGTGCGTGCCAGCGGGTGGGGGAAGCGGGGTCGGCGGAGAGAGATGCGATCGACATGCGGTTCGTCTCGAAGTGGTCGATTGGGGGGCTTGGGCAACGCGAACGGCAGAAATGTACCAGACGCGCAAAACTTCGACATCTGAAAAACCGATACCACCGAGGAGGTCAGACCACCACAGGACGTGATCCGTATGTTTCGCACGACACGCTGCGCGAGCCTTCTGGTTGGAATACTCGCCGCCTTCGCCGGCCCCCACTCGACACCCGTGCTCGCCGCGGATGCCCCGGTGACTGGGCCCCATTCGATCGTGGCCCAGTCCACGAAAGCGACGGCCGGAACGGGCAGACGCCCGATCAGCCAGCGGATCGCCGCGTCGAATCTGCCGCTTCGCGCTCCATCGCCGCCCGACTGCGCAGAGGACGCTTGCCCCGACGCATCGATCGCCACGGACATCGCCGCGCCGGCCCCGGAGATCGTCGCACCGGTGGCAGCCGAATCGTCACCGCCAGCGCCGGAGCAGCCCGATGCCGACACCGTCGCTGAGGCGCACGCCGACACGGTGGCCGACAGGGCAACCGATGCAGCACCCGACCCGGCAGCCGCCCCACCCGCGGCACCGACGCCCGCCTCGGCACCAGACGTGCTCACGGGTGGCGAAGCCCCGGAAGCCGTCGTCGTGAACGCCGCCGCAAACGACGCTGTGGATGAAGCGGCGGCAGTCGTGGTGCCGGTCGCCGCCCCGGCACAGCCCGCGCCCTCCCAGCCCCTCCGCGAGACACTGCTCAAGCGGATCAAGGGCGCGCTCGGCACACGCCCGCGTGCTCCGACGCCACCGGCCGCAGGGCCAGGCGAGGCGGCCGTCGCCGCAGCGCCCGCGCCCTCCGCCACGGAACCCCACGCTCCGCCGCGGCCGATCCCGATCCAGTCCGATGACCAGCCCGCCCCGCTTGACCGCCCCACGCTCGCCGACGACGCCGCTGCCGGGGCCACACCCGAGCCCGGCGCCGTGGACGACACCGCCGAGGCGGTGCCGGCCCGGCTGGAGTTCGACGTGCGCGAGTCGCGATCGCTCGTGGGCGAGGGCGAGCAGATCGTGATGCGGATCGCCGTGCGCAACGTCGGCGGCGAGACCGCCGAACGGGTCACGGCGACACTGTTCTTCGCCGAGGGGATCGAGCCCGTGCAGGCCATCGGTCAATCGGCCGAGGTGTATCCTGGCGAGGTGCGATTCGAGGCGGTGCCCACGCTTTCGCCAGGCTCATCGGTGGATCTGCTCGTGACGGCCGTAGGCACACGGCCTGGAAGCGTGACCTACCGTGGCGAACTGGAGTGCCGCCAACTCGCCGGACGAATCGCCCGCGAAGGGGCCGTGACGGTGCGGGCCAGGCGCTCGGCCCAGCCCTGATGACCACCTCGCCGCACGTCCTGTTGCTCTCGATTCCGGGCTTGCGCCGCGAGGATCTCGGCCGCATGCCGACGCTCGCCGCGCTCGCCGCGGCAGGATCGAGCGTGCCGCTCGCTCCGGGGCTGCCGGCGCTCACCTGCCCGGTGCAGGCCACGCTCACCACCGGCGTGCGGCCGGCGGCGCACGGCATCGTGGCCAACGGGCTGTTCGACCGGGCCACGAGCCACCTCGAGATGTGGATCAGCCCCGACGGCGTGCATCGGGCGCCGCGGCTCTGGGACCGGCTGAAATCGGCCCGCCCTGAGCTGCGGACGGCCGCCTGGTTTCTGCTCCAGTCGAAGCACGCGACGGCCGATCTCGTCTGCCTGCCGGCACCCAAGCACAACCCCGACGGCAGCGAAACCATGTGGTGCCACACCCGGCCCGAGGGGCTGTATGGCACGCTCCGCGAGCAACTCGGAGAGTTTCCGCTCCACAAATTCTGGGGACCGGTCGCCGGCATCGAATCCTCGCGCTGGATCGCCACCAGCTTCCTCGCCGCAGCCGCCGCGGCACCGCCGCATCTCGCGGTCGTCTACCTGCCGCACCTCGACTACGCCGCCCAGCGATCCGGGCCCGACAGTCCGCCGGCCATCGCAGCCTGTGCCGAGCTCGATGCGGAGATCGCCGGCCTCATCGCCGGCTTCGAGGGGCTCGTGGGTCGCGACGAACTCATCGTGCTCGTGGCCGGGGAATACCGAATCCGCCCCGTGTCGCACACGCTCTTCCCCAATCGCGTGCTGCGTGAGGCGGGCCTGCTCGCATTCCGCGACCACGACGGCGGCGAACTGCTCGACATCGGCGGGAGCCGGGCGTGGGCGCTGGCCGACCATCAAGTGGGCCACATCTATCTTCACGACAGCCGCGACACCGGCCTGGTGGCGGAGATCACGGCGTTGTTTCGGGGCAGGGCGGGGGTCGGCCAGGTGCTCACGGGCGCCGAGCTCGTCGCCGCCGGGCTCGTCGCCACCGCCACGCCCGAGCCCACGAGCCGCTGCGGCGATCTCGTCGTGACGAGCGCGCTCGACAGCTGGCAGGCCTATCCCTACTGGCTCGATGACGCCCGCGCACCGTCGTTTGCCCGCACGATCGACATTCACCGGAAGCCGGGCTACGACCCGCTCGAGCTTCATCTCGACCGCTCGCGGCTCCCGACCATCGCGATTCCGCTCGACACCTCGCTCGTGAAGGGCTCGCACGGTGCGATCGATCCCACGAGCCCGCACGAGACGATCCTGATCGCCTCCCGGGCCGACCTGCTCCCGGGGCCGCTCGCAATGCACGAGGTGGCCGACATCGCGCTCGGGCTCTTCGGGCTGCGAGACTGAGCCGGGCGATTCGCATACCCGGAGTCCCGTCGCTTCCGCTCCGGGCTTTTTGATCCCAAGGCACGTCAGGCCCGGAGGGCTTTGACCGCAGGCCTAGGGTTTCGGCTTCGGAGCCGGTTTGTCGTCGAGGTTGGAGGCGAGCTGCTCGGCCGTGACACTCGATGCCACGCCGTCGGCGGGCACGTCGAGGCCGCTCGTCCACACCAGGGCATTGAGCATCAGCCGCCTGAAGTCGTCGTTCTCCCAGTTTTTGTGGAAGTGGGCGCCGGTGCAGCCGAAGCCCCGGCCACCCGTGGGCCGTTCGTAGGCCCAAGCCAGCACCTCGCGCGCGCCCTTGCTCCCGCGCACCGCCGGGTTGTTGCTGTGCGGGCCGTCGGGCCGCTCGCGCGTGGCATCAGGGGGCACGGCCGAGAGGATCGGCGTGAGGCCGGCCGGGGGCTCCTGAAACCGCATGTGGTAATACCACTCGTCGTTCGTCACGAAGGGCTGCACGCCGCGCGTGATCGGATGGCCCGCCGCGAGCTCGGTCTGGGCGAGCGTCCAGTGCGGATTCACCGACCAATGCGGCTCGAAATAGCCACCCATCCAGGTGAGAAACTCGGGGCCGCCCTTTTCCTTGGGCACTTCGACGGCGTAGTGCAGGCAGGCGATGCCCACGCCGCGGTGCGCGAGCGCGTCGATCTGGGCCAGCCGGCTGCTCTGCAGCACCGGATGGCCGCCGCCACCATCGGCGAAGAAAAAAATCGCATCGGCATTGTCGAACGCCGTGGGGTCCGCCGGCCAGCCCCCGGTGTGCACGGCCGTCACGAGCGGCAGGCCGGCCGCGTCGAGGCATTGCTCGAGCAGCATCGTGCCGGCACGGTGCTCGTGCTGCCCCGGCGGATGGCTCGGCCGACCAGCCACCATCACGAGCTTCTTGCGGCCGGCGGCGAGCTTGAGCCGCTTGAGGCGGATGTCTTTGAATTCCACCTTCATCGGTGGCCCCACATGCACCTGGAACGCCAGCAATCCCTCGAGCGACCGCTTGTCGGCCTGCTCGTCGATCGTCTCCGACATCAACTGCCCATTGATGAAATGCTGGAGCTTCGGCCCGTGGGCGACGATCCGCATGTCGTTCCAGTCGTCCGCCTTGACGAACTTCTGCAGGTCTTCGGCCGAGCCGATGGCCTCGCCGGGCGTCTTCGTACCATCGGCATTGATCGTGATCCGCTGGCCGCGCAGCGTGAGAATGCCCCGGCCCCTCTCCTCGTAGAGAATGCCCGAGTATTTCGCACCCGCCTCGAAATCACCCTGATAGCCACCGATCGAAAACGGACCGACGTCTTTGAACTGCTTGCTCCGATACTGCACGCCGCTGTTGCCCCCGGTCAGGCGGTAGCGAAATTCGAGTTCGAAGTCATCGACGTTGCCCTGGCTCCAGATCAGGAACGTGTTGGCCTTGATCGGCTTGTCGGGCATCGTCTCACCGACGATCGCACCATCCCGCACGGACCAGATCGCGGGATCGCCCGCCCACCCGTCGAGTGTCTTGCCGTCGAAGAGCGGCGTGAAGCCGGCGTCGTCGGCCGGAGCGCGGCCGACCATGCAAAAGGCCAGAAGCATCGCCGCCGAGACGACCCGGCGCACGATTGAAACGGCACACACCCGCCAAGAAAAGATGCTCACGATCGAAGGCCTCCAGAAGACGGCAACCCGCCTCCGGAGCCCATCGTCCGCGGCGGACCCGTCAGTATGCCACGTTTCCAGCGGTGGCAGGAGGCCGCTGCCCACCGGTCTGGGGCAGCCGGTTGGAATCGAGCACGGCGCGGTCGAGCCCCATCATGTCGAGAAACGTGTCCACGCCCACGACCCGGATCCCGAGCCGCCGGGCCTCTTTGATCTGCTTGTCGCGCCGGGCATCGTCGGCTGCCCGCCAGCCGGCGGCCCGCTCGAGCACGCCCCCGGGCGACCGCGGCGCCCCGGCGTCGATCAGCATACTGGTCGCCGACGACACGCCCTGTTCCACCCGGCCGCCGATTCGCTCGACGAGCTGCTGCAGGCGGTCTTGATCCTGCTTTTGGTCGCCGTCGAGCTGCACGAAGCCCACCACGACCGCCTCGAAGGCCTGATCCGGCGACCACAGGCTCGTGGCCACGCGATCGCCGGGCAGAATCGGATCGCCGACCGCATCGGACCGGATCCGGGCGCGTGCGAGGGCGTCGCTCTCCACGGCGACCACCTCGACCACCGCCTTGTAGTCGCCCGACTGCGGCCGCGCATCGCCCGGATCGTAGACCCGCATCACGAGCCCCGGCCGGAGGCCCCGCGTGGAGCCCACGTCGAGCAGCACCGTGCGCTCGACCTCGTTGATCGACAGCACCCGGCCATCGAACCCAGCGACACGATCGTCTTTGGGGGTGGCGGCCAGCACGGTGTCTTGCAAGGCCTTGTCGGCCACCCGCAGGTCGCCGAGGATCTCGTTTTGTCGGGCGATCAGTTTTTCGCGATCGCGGAGCTCCTCGAAGATCACCGCCACCCGGCCTTCGGGCGGCTGCGTCTTGAACCGCGCCTGCCGCGGCACCGAAAGCAACGGCTCGCCCTTGGCGATCTCGGCGTCGAGGAGATCGAGCCGGCCTGACCGCTCGAGGGCTTTCTGCTGCTCGGCAGTCAGGCTCTTGACTTTATTCTCGTGCTCCTGCCAGCGGGCGTCGAAGTCTTTCTTGAAGGCGGCAGCTTCCTCTTCTTTGGCCCGGGCGCGGGCTTCGAGGTCTTGCTGCCGCTTCTCCGCGGCAGCGATGGCGTCGGCCTTCTCTTTTTCGAGCTGTGTGTTCTTGGCATTGAGGGCGTTGAGCGTCTTGTCTTTCGCCTCGTTCGACGTCAGCAGCCACGCACTGAAGCTTTTATACGACTTTGAATCGGCCTCGAAGTCTTCGTGGTTCTTCTCAAAGAGTTCGTTGACCTCGGTCTCGATGTCGGCGACCGACTTGTCTTCCGAGAAGCCGAGGATCTGCTTCAGCTTGTTCTTGTCTCCCTCGGCGGTCTCGAGCGCCGTCTTGGCCTGGGCCATCTCGGCGGCTGCCGCCCCGGCAGCCGCCTCGGCATCGAATTTCTGCCGGAAAAACAGATACGTGGTCACCGCCAGCACGAAGGTGAGCATCACGAACACGATCAGCGCGATGCTAAGCGACTGCACGACGGTGGCGCGGGAGGCTGCCATGATGATCCTTCTATCGACGTCAAACCCCGGCGAGATTCACACCTTTGCCGACATGGCAACCTGGGAAAGCGGCGGCGTTGCCGCGAGCATCTCAGGCCAGCAAACCGCCCGCCCGCGGGCCACGGCCAGCCGGCCCATGATCGCCACCAGGCTGCCCCGCACGAGGATCTCGGCATCATCGAGGGCCGAACCCCCGCGGATACTTCGCAAAAATGCGTCCATCGTGGCCTGAAACCGGCGGCCATCGGCCGGCAGCACAAGGTCGCGGGCCCCGTGGGTGCCGACGACAGCCTCGCGCATCGCAGCGGAGCCCCGCACGCTCGGCACGTGCGAAGCGTTGAGTTCGGCACCGTCTTCGAAGCGGTAGCACACGGCGACGTCGCCGCCATCTGCCGGAGAAAGCGGCTCGGCCACGGCGGGCGCCCGGTCGCCGAGCACCCACAGGGCCCGGTCGATGGCATGCACGTGGCGCTCGACGAACGGCCCGCCCGACAGTGAACCATGCGACGCCCAATTGCGGAGCCGCTCTTCGGCGGCCGCCGAGGATGGCCGCGCGGCGACCTTCCAAGGACCGCCCCACGTGGCGTGGGCCGCCACCGAGACCGGCCGGCCGATCCCGCCGGCCCGCACGTCGGCCACGAGCGATGCCAACGACGGATCGCGCCGCGAGTGCAGGCCCGACGCCACCGACAATCCCGCCGCGCGTGCCCTGGCCAGGGCGTGGGCCACGCGCGATGCTCCCGCCGGATCGATCGCGGCCGGCGTCTCACAGAAGACATGCACGCCCGCCGCCACGGCTGCCTCGACGTGCAGCGGCCGCAGATACGGAGGCGCGGCGATCACGACGGCATCGACCCCGGCATCGAGCACGCTCAGATGACAGTCGGGGCCGACGAATCGGGCGTTCGAGGGGCAGGAAAACTGCGCGGCAGCATCGCGGGCAAGCACGTGCGCCGACGAATCGAGCTGGTCGGCGAACACGTCACCGAGCGCCACGATCCGCACGGCCGGATCGGCGGCCGCGGCCTGAATCGCGGCGCCGGTGCCCCGCCCGCCGCACCCCACGATTCCCAGGCGGATCACCGTGTCGCCCGCTTCGGCCCGCAGCGCGGAGGCCGAGCCGGCGGCGGCAAGCCCGGCCGCAGACGCCGCGAGAAACTCACGGCGAGATGGATGCAGGCAGGGCGAAGGCTGCGGTTTCGATCGTGGCATGGCATGCTCCTTCTCAAACGAAGACGGCCAACCAGGCGGCCGGCATCGCGTCTTCAAGTGTAACGCCCTGGCCCACGCCCGGTCACTTCAACCGAGCGACGAATTTGGCGATCGCCTCCTCGAGGGCCGCCGGCTCCGCGCCGAATGCCGCCTTGAATTCCGCGAGGCGGCGGTCGGCGGTGTCGTCGGCCAGCGGTGCCTTGGCGGAGATCGTCCGCAGGTAGTCGATGAACGCGGCCTTGCGCGTCTGCACGAGAAACGCCGTCGCCGCCCAGGCCCCCGCGTAGGCATCAAGGGCCTCGTCGGGATCGCGAAACGACTCGTCGCCGCACACGATTTCGGTGAACCATCCGGCGCGTCGCCCCGCCACGAAGCGGTCGCGGCGCGGCGCGTTGACGCCGCCGATCCCGCGCCACCCGCGGTCGCTCGAAACGTCTGGCGTCTCGAAATAGATCGCCACTCCCTCGCTCACCCACAAGGGCACGGCCGCGAGCCGGCAATGCAGCCCACAGTTGAACGCCATCTGATGGGTGGCTTCATGCACGAGCGTGGCCACGAGCCCGGCCGCACGCGTGCTCGACAGAATCTCGAGGCCGGCCCGGCCAGCCGAACGGCCCGGCCGCCCGCCGACGAGATCGCTGCCCGTGAGATCGAACGTGGTCACGCGATTGCTGAGCAGGTTGTAATAGCCAACCACGCGATCGGTCGCGGCCCCGAGATCGGCCGCCGCGTACTCCTCATACCGCTGCCGGTCGGCGAAGATCACGACGACGAGCGGATGCGCCGGCTCTTCCACCTCGAAGCCGGCCTGGCGCCAGAAATTCACAAAGGCGTCGTGCAGCCGCTCGAAGAGCGCGGCGCACCACTGCGCGTAGGCCCGCGAGGTGTCGAAGCAGACGACGTAGTGCCGCGTCGCCAGCTGATCGAAGCCGGCCGGCAGCGTGCGGAGCACGGCGGCACCGAGGGCCCGCGGCGCGAGCGGCTCCGGCGGCTCCAGCACCGCCTCACGACCCCGGACATCAACGCCAGGCACCAGCTCCAGCCGCTGGTCCTGGTGCTCCAGCAGCAGGCTCCCATCCTGCGCATCGACGATCACCCGCCCCTCGACGACCCGCTCACCCGCATCGCTGACGACCCGCACCCGCTCCCACGCCGCGGGCGCGGCGAGGGCCAGCCAGATCGCGAACCCCACGAGCCGCATACAAGTGCTCCCGACGGAAACCAGGCCCTGTGATGCAAGCAGGTTCGGCAGCCCGGTGAAAGTGCAAACTGCGCGAAGCCACGCAAACACGCAGAGCCAGTCAATCACGGTAAATCGCGAAAGGCTCGCAGCGCGCCGGCTCGGGGTTACCCCAAGCCTCCTGCGTAGCGACAGAGCTCCAGCTCTGTCGATCGACAGGCCTGGAGGCCTGTCGCTACGTCAGGGGAGGATCGGGGTTGTCCCCTGCCATTGAGACGGCGTATTTGACCAGCGAAGCCATGGATGGCGCAGCGCAGGCAAATCCGAGTGAGCCGTAGCCTGGAGGGCGGAGGCGAACGTCCGGCGAGATGGTAGGGGCGACCCCGAGCCGGCTTGGGCGAGTTGAGCCCGAACAAGCGATCGCCAAAATCCTGCGGTAGCGCCACGCCAGTTGCTCTGGATTCAGCCCCTCGTGGCCCTGTACCGTCCGGCGGCTATGGCTATGACACCGCCCCACGCCCACCCGCCCGCGCTCCTTGTCGCGATCACCGTCGCCGCGCTCCTGCCGGCCGTCGTCGGCTGCTCGGGGTGGCTGCCGTGGACGGCCTCCGACAAATCGAAGAAAAATGCCGAGCTCTACGGCCCCACGGCCAATCAACGGATCGAGCAGCTCGCCGCAGACGCGAAACAGGCCAAGGCCGCCGGAGCGAGCCACGGCGTTGATTTCACGCGCCAGCTCGCCGAGCAGCTGCTCACCGAGCACGACGCCCGCGTGCGGTGCGAGATCGTGACGACCGCCGGAGAATTCGACACGGCCTCGGCGCTCGCGATCTGCAAGGGGGCGTTGCAGGATCCCGACGAGCGGGTGCGCATGCGCGCATGCGACGTCTGGCGAAAACGGGGCGGGTCGGAGGCGGTGCAATTGCTGGCCAATCGCTACCGGGCGGATCGCGAACTCGACGTGCGCCTGCGGGCCATTCGGATGCTGGGCGAATTGGAGAACGACGGCGCGATCCCCGTGTTGGCCGAGGCGCTCGAAGATCCCGATCCGGCCGTGCAGTATCGGGCCGTCGCGGCCCTCAAGCAGGTGAGCGGCCGCGATCTCGGCAACGATGTGAATGCCTGGCGGGAATGGGCCGCCAATCCGGGCGATGCCGAGCCGTGGTCGATCGCCGAAGCCTGGCGAAAGCTGTTTTGAGCGGGCCCGCATCCCGACTGGCAAACCGCGCAGGTTAGGCGTGCCGGACGGTCTACTACGAACCTGGCGGGCCCCGGCCCGGCTGCCGGGTTCCCGGTGCGGAAACGGCCGATACCCCACGGCAGACGCTCGCAAAGCCCGCCGGCAAGACACGTTGTGCTGTTGAATCATCGCCTCACCCATGATGCCGCGCCTGGCCCCGCCAGGCGCTGTCTACGGCCGCCTCGTCGCCGCCCCGTGTTCTGGCTCACGGTCGCGGGCGGAGTTGCGGCGACCATCCTCGTGATCCTGGCCACCGACACCGCCTCGATCGCCGCTCCGCCAGGTTTGCCGTTTTCAGGCAAGCGGCTCTTCGAGGCGTTTGGCAAGAAGCCGACGCCTCCGCAGGCCTTCATCCCGGCTCCTACGCCGCCCCCCGGCCCGGTTGACGACGCCCCGGCGGGCCCGACTCCGCCACCCCGGATCGGCAGCCTTCCCCCGCAGGCTGCGCCGGCCCCGGCGCGGGTGCCGACGTGGGACGAAACCCTCTCCTTCGCGAAGTCGCTGAAAACGACGGCAGACCGGGTGGCCGCGGCGGCGGCCGATCCTGCGTACCGGCCAAAGCCCAAGCCACAGCGGGCGCCGATCACAGCGGCCAAGCAGGCTCCCTCGCCGACCAAGAGCTCCGCGGCGTCCTCCGCCGCGACGGCGCGGCAGCAGGTGGCGGTGAAAGCCGGGCAGAGCCGCCAGGGCACCGGGCCCCAGCCTCCGCAGACCAAGCGGTTCACACGGCTGCGCGCGCTGATCACCGACACGCTCGCCACGTATCAGCGCCGCCCCCTCAACACGTCCGCTCACACCCCGTGGGAGGTGATGCACGGCTTCATCGCCTTCGGCATCCCGACGCAGGTGCGGGTGGGTGGCCCGACCGGCGATCTCGTCAACGCGATCGGCTGGATGAACATGGGCGGTCGCTGCCGCGGGCAAGTCATGCTCGCGACCGCCGGTGACCGGCTCGTGGCCCAGAAGGGGATCGGCGTGCAAGGACACTCCGCCCAATATCTCGCGATCCTCGCCCAGTGCCGCGTGGCCCTGAATTCGCCGATCAGCGTCCAGTCGAAGTCGTTCACCGTGGCGGACCTCGTCGAGGAGGAGAAACTCTCCTGCCAGGCCAACACCGAGCTCACATTCGCCCTCATCGGGCTCGCCCACTATCTGCCGACCGACGCCCAGTGGACGAGCCGCGACGGCAAATCGTGGAACCTCGAAAAACTCGTCGCCGAGGAGATCGAGCAGCCGATCCGCGGCGCACCCTGCGGCGGCACCCACCGGCTCTTCGGCCTGGCCTACGGCTGCCAGCGGCGGCTGCGGGCCACCGGCCGGCTCGACGGCCACTACGCCCGGGCCGACAAATACGTCCGCGACTACCAGACATTCGCTTTCACCAAGCTGCAGAATCCCGACGGCTCGTTCAGCACCGAATGGTTCAAATACCCCGCCGATCGGCCGGACGATATCGACCGCAAGGTGCAGACCACCGGTCATATCCTGGAGTGGCTCGTCGCCTCGCTCGACCAGCAAGACCTCTATCAGCCCCGGATCGTGGCGGCGGTGGAATTCCTGGCCACCGCGCTTGCCCGTCAGCCGTCACGGGAGTGGAAGATCGGGCCCATGGGCCACGCCCTGCACGCCCTCACGATCTACCAAGAGCGCGTGTGGGGGACGATTCTGCCGGGCGGCATCGCCGCCTTCCACGGTCCGATGAAGGCCGCATCCGCGCGGGCGCAGATCGCGACCAAGCCCGACGACGGCCCGCTGTTCCCCGAGCAGCTGCCCGACAAGCCCACCCGGCGCTGAGCGTCGCCGCTCGCTGGCCACGGCATTCTTGAACGGATCGGACGCACCCCGTACGCTTGCCCCGCGGGGCTGCCACGTCGGCCCGGCACAGCCCCCACCTCCGCACCCCGACGCTCGGGGCGGCCTGCATGGCGCAGGATCGAGGAACGCAGCATGTCCACGCCCGATCTCTCGCCCCAGATGAAGCACATGCTCGAGGCGGGATCCCGGCTGCGCGAGGCGACCGATGCCGAAGCGATCCTCCTGCTCGTCGATCAGCAGCTCGACTGGGAGCGGGTGCGGCAACTCGTCGGCAACGCCTCGACGCTGATCGCCACCGACGAAGAGGCGCACCTCGAGGGCGCCGCCGACCACGGCCTCAAGCCGGTGCTGCTCGATGTCGCCGGCCTCCCCGTCCACGAGCGGCTCACGCAGGCACTCCTCGAATGCGTGGCCGACGAGCTGATCGCGCCCGAAGCCGAAGTGGTCGCCGTGTACAGCGGCTTCGAGGCCGGCACGCCCGATTCGGTGAGCGTGCTCCGGCTCGAGGAGCATCTCGGGCAGCTCACGAGCCGCGACCTGCGCAACCTCGAGACGAAGGTGCCGCTCGAAACGCTCAAGATCGTGGTCGATCTCGCCGTGGAAATCGGCCGCGAGGGCCGCGAAGGCAAGCCGGTGGGCACGCTGTTCGTCGTCGGCGACACCCGCAAGGTCCTGCAATCGAGCCACTCCACGGGCTTCGATCCCGTCCGTGGCTACAGCCGCTCCGAGCGTCGGCTCACCGATCCGCGTGTGCGCGAGGGGATCAAGGAGATCGCCCAACTCGACGGCGCGTTCGTGGTGGGCGCCGACGGCACCGTCGAGGGCGCCGCCCGTTACATCGACGCCTCGGCCGAGAGCGTGTCGGTGGCCAAGGGCCTCGGCGCCCGCCACTGGGCCGCCGCCGCGATCACCCGCCGCACGAAAAGCGTGGCCGTGGCCGTGAGCGAGACCAACGGCACCGTCCGAATCTTCCACAACGGCGAAGTGGTGCTCCGCATCGAGCCCTTCCGCCGGGCCATGAAGTGGAAGGAATTCGAGTACGAGCCGCCCGGCGCGACTGACTAGATCGCGTCCGTACGGCGCGATGCGGATCCCTCAAACGGCCCACTCAGGCGCTGAACCCGGCGGTAATTTGTTCCATCGCCGAGGGTGATCGCTGGCTTAACCCCAACGTGCCCAATCCGGCTTCGGGGGAGCGGCAAAAGTCGCCGCTACGCGGTCTTTCAGATTCTCA
Source organism: Planctomycetaceae bacterium (assembly GCA_027486095.1). GTDB lineage: Bacteria > Planctomycetota > Planctomycetia > Pirellulales > UBA1268 > RGVT01. The sequence goes on from JAIXPT010000093.1 coordinate 16,274, forward strand.
CTCAGGCCGCGGCGGACAAAAGTTCGGGAAGCGTTCGCCGACTCCCCCGAAGCCTCCCATGTAGCGACAGAGCTCCAGCTCTGTCGATCGACAGGCCTGGAGGCCTGTCGCTACGTCAGAGGAGGCTCGGGGTTACCCCTACCGTTGAGACGGCGTATGTGACCAGCGCAGGCATGGATGCCGGAGCGCAGGCACATCCGAGTGAGCCGGAGCCCAGGAGGGCGGAGGCGAACGTCCGGCGAGACGGTACGGGGTAACCCCGAGCC
>JAIXPT010000048.1 GCA_027486095.1 Planctomycetaceae bacterium
CAAGCCCCGGGCGGGAGCCCGGGGACGCCGCGTGGCAGCGGAGATGGGCCCCTATGCGGCATCGAGCGCGGGATCATGCGCGACGCGGTGTCCCGTCGCTTCCGCTCCGGGCTTGTTGGGGGCTCAGCGCGCGGCGAGCGAGGCTACGGCCGCCGCGATCGTGGCTTCGATGTCGGCGTCGGTGTGGGCGGCTGAGAAGAAGAGCGCCTCGTATTGGCTGCACGGCAGATAGATGCCGCGGTCGATCATCTTCCAGAAGAAGTCGGCATAGCGGGCCGTGTCGGACAGGCTCGCCGTCTTCCAGCCGCGCACGGGAACCACGTCTGGGCCGTGTTGAAAGAACATCGTCATCATGCTGCCGACGCGGGCCACCCACGCCGGCACGCCGGCTGCCGCTGCCGCTTCACGAAAGCCCTGTTCGAGCCGCCGGCCGTGCCGCTCGAGCCGCTCGTAGGGCGGATTGTCGCGCAGCTCTTCGAGCGTGGCCATGCCGGCGGCCACCGCGAGCGGATTGCCCGCGAGCGTGCCCGCCTGAAACACCTTGCCGGCCGGGAGCACATGGTCCATCACGTCGCGGCGGCCACCATAGGCGCCGAGCGGCAGCCCGCCGCCCACGATCTTGCCGAGCGTGGTGAGATCGGGCGTCACGCCGTGGATCTCCTGGGCGCCGCCATACGAGAGCCGGAAGCCCGTCATCACTTCGTCGAACACGAGCAGCGTGCCGGAGGTGTGCGTGAGCGTGCGGGCCGCCGTGAGGAATTCGCGCGATGGCGTGACGAGCCCCATGTTGCCCACCACCGGCTCCATGAGCAGCGCGGCGATCTCGCCGCCGCTTCGCTTGAACAGCGTTTCCAGCGCCTCGACATCGTTGTATTCGAGCACGATCGTGTCGGCCGCCGTGCCGGCCGTGATGCCGGGCGAATTCGGCACGCCGAGCGTGGCCGCCGACGAGCCGGCTGCCACGAGCAGGGAATCGACATGGCCATGGTAGTTGCCCGCAAACTTTACGAGCTTGTCGCGGCCGGTGAAGCCGCGGGCCAGCCGCACCGCGCTCATCGCGGCCTCGGTGCCGCTACTCACCATGCGCACTTTCTCGATGCTGGGCACGGCGGCGATGATCAGCTCCGCGAGGTGGCTCTCCGCCTCGGTCGGTGCGCCGTAGCTCATGCCCTTGCCGAGCGTCTCCTCGATCGCCGCGACCACGCGCGGATGACGGTGGCCGAGGATCATCGGGCCCCACGAGCCGATGTAGTCGAGATACGAATGTCCATCGATATCGGTGAGCCGCTGGCCGAGAGCGCTGGCGAAGAAGAGCGGCTCACCCCCGACGCCTCCGAAGGCCCGGGCGGGCGAATTCACGCCACCTGGAATGAGTTCTTTGGCGCGGGCGAAGGCGGCGTGACTGCGGTGGCGGGTTTGCATGGCTTCACTGTAGCGGCAGGCTGAAGCCTGTCGAAAGGCGTCATGTGGCGACAGGCCTCCAGGCCTGTCGGAAGAGGGCCGCGGAAATGTAGCGACAGGCCTCCAGGCCTGTCGGGGGCAACGCGGATTCGACAGAGCTGGAGCTCCGTCGCTACGGGGAAACGGGGGCACTGCAGCTACTGGGCGAGCATCTCCCGGGCGGTGGCGACGGCCGCCGCTGCGTGGGGCCGTGTGGTGTAGAGATCGACGATGCTCTCCAGGAGGGCCCGCCGCCGGGCCACGAGCGTTTCTTGCTGGCCGCCCACGGCGCGGGCCGCCTCTGCCGCGATCTCGTCGGCCTGGCGGAAGATCTCGGTGATCTTCCGGGCGTCTTCGGCCTGTTCCCTGGCCGCGAGCGGGCCGAGCCGATCGATCTGCCGGCGGGCCAGATCGATCCAGAGCGATGGGTCGTCGGCTGGCTCTGCGGCCAGGTGTGGCTTGCCATCCGTGGCCTGATGCACGGCGATCAGGGCTTCGAGGGCATCACGGCATGCCGAGGGACTCTCCGGCTCGCGCTCCATCGCGGCTCGGTAGTCACGCTCCAGCGGTGATGGCGTCCTGCCGCCGAGCGGACGGCGCCGGGCCCGCTTCTCGAGCGCGTCGAGGGCGAGCGACCGCGCGAGCGTCCGCACCTGCCCGGCCCGCGGGTCGTCGGGAAACCGCTTCATAAACTGCTCGATGTCTGGCAGGGCGTCGCGGAGGTCACCCCCGTTGACCGCAGCCACCTGGGCCGCCTCGATCCGGCCGTGCAGTTCGTCCACCGTCGGCTGCTTGAAGAGCAGATAGCCGCCGGCGGTGAGCAGCGCGAGGGTGACGAGGGCCACGATGGCCTGCCAACGCTGCTCGGTCACGCGGCTGCGCAGAGCCTGCTCGCGGGCCTCACGGTCGAGGTCGGCGACGGTCGTGAACCGACTCCGCGGAGCATGCTCGACGACCGTCGCACTTGCACCGCTGCCTGCCACACCCGTGACCGACTCGGCATCGATCGGCCTCGTGGTGTTGCCGGCGAGGGCGCCGGTGGCGGCACTCGTGGGGGCGAAGAGATCCACGCCGCGGCCTTCCATGGTGGGCGGCGTCGGCAGAGGCAGCTCGGTGAGCGGCCCGTCGCTGCTGGCAGTCTCAGACGAGGGATGAAGCGTCTCGATGGCGGTGAGCAGCCGGCCGAGCCCCAGCGCACTTGGGGGCCGGGCGGCGGGATCTTTCGAGAGCAGGCGGTCGATGAGCAGATCGAGCTCGGCTGGCACGTCGGACGCGAAGGTCGAGACCCGTGGTGCCGGCTCCACCTGCTGCTTCCGGATCACCTCCGCCGCCTGCCCGCCGCTGAAGGGCGGCCGACCCGCAAGCATGGCGAACATCACGAGTCCCAGCGCGTAAAGATCGACACGATGATCGACAGGGCCTCCGGCCGCCTGCTCCGGGGCCATGTATTCGGCCGTGCCGACCACGTTGCCGTGGGCCGTGTGGGCCGCGCCTCCGAAGAGTTTGGCGATCCCGAAATCGGCGAGCTTCACGCGGGCGCCGAGGTCGCCCTCGGCCCCGTCGGCCACGAGCAAATTCGCCGGCTTCAGATCGCGGTGGACCACGCCGTGGTCGTGAGCCGCCTTGAGGGCGCGCGTGACGGCCAGAGCCACGCTGACGGTCTCCCGCCACGTGAACCGCCGGCCCGAGCGAAGCAGTTGCTCGAGGCTCTGCCCCGGCACGAGTTCCATCGCAAAATACGGCTGGTCGTCTTCCTCGCCAAACGCCAGCAATTGCACGATGCCCGGGTGCCGCAGGCTCTTGAGCGTGTCGATCTCCGCGTCGAATCGCTTGCGCAGGCCGGCGTCGTCGGCAAGATGGGCTGCGAGCACCTTCACGGCCACGTGCTGGCCCGCAGGGTCGTTGGCCTCGAAAACGGCACCCATGCCGCCGCGGCCAAGCCGATTGCCGATCGAGTAGGGACCAAGCTGCGACGGTTGCATGGCTGGAGTGTATCCTGCGGCAATGCCGCTGCCTCACTCCCCCGCCCCGTCGCCGCAAGGCACGTCCGTCCTGCTGCCGCGCTCCACGAACCAGGCCCGAGGATTGGCCCGATATTGCCTCGACTTCCTCGGGCGGCCGAAGCCGATCGGGCCCGCCACGCTCGCGCTCCTCGAGCGGTTTCATCTCGATAGCGTCGGCTGCGGCGTCTCGGCGATCGCGCATGGGGCCAACGCGCCCACGGTGCTCCGCCGCGAGGCGCTGGCCGCGCCGCCGGCCGCGGGATCGCGGGGCGGCATCTGCTTTGGCGACGAGCGGCCCTGCGCCGTCGAGAAGGCGGTAGCCGCCAATGCTTCGGCCGTGCGCGAGTGGGATTCCAACGGCACGAATTTCGGATTCGACGCGGCGAAAGGCCGCACCGCCGGCGAGTTTGGCCACAACGACTACTACCCGGTGGCTCTTGCCGCAGCGCGGGAGGCGGGGCTCGATGGCGACGCCACGCTCCGCGTGATGCTCCTCATCGACGAGATCCGGGGCCGGCTGGCGGAAGTGTTTGCCCTGCGGAAGTATGCGATCGATCACGTGCACCACGGCGCAGTCGCGAGTGCCGCGGCGTATGCCGCCGCGCTCGGCGGCACCGAAGACCAGGTCGAGTCGGCGATCGGGATGGTCGTGGCCCACTATGTGCCGTTCCGGGCGATCCGCGCCGGCCACCAGCTCTCCGATTCGAAGGGGGCGTCGGCCGCGCTCGCCGCTGAGGCCGCGGTAAAAAGCGCTCAGCGGGCCCTCGCCGGCTTCGTCGGCCCGCGCGACGTGTTTCGCAACCCGCTCGCGATCTATCGGCTCAACGAGCCCGGCCCTGCCGGCGAGAGTCCCTTCGACCTCGAGCTGGGTGTGGGTGGCGATGCGTTTGCGATTCACGCGATGCATTTCAAACTCGGGCTCTACGAGCACCAGTCGGCGGGCGCGCTGCAATCGCTCGTCGATCTGTTCACGGCCCACCCTGCGATCGCGGGCGACCTCGATGCGATCCGGCGAATTCGCGTCGCGATCTACGAGCCGGCCTACTCGATCATCGCCGATCCGGCGAAGCGCACGCCGACGACGCGGCAGTCGGCCGACCACTCGCTGCCCTATATCCTCGCGAAGACGCTCCTCAAGGCCCGGGCGGCGCATGCTCGCGGCGAGCCGCTCGGCTGGGAGTCGTTGATGCTCCTGCCCAGCGATTATTCCGACGCCGCGATCGGTGATCCCGAGATCGCACGGCTCATCGACCGCATGGAGATCGTGCATGGCGGCCGGGAATACGATGCCCGGTATCCGGAGGGCATCCCCACGAGCGTGACGGTGGAGCATGCGACGCTCGGCCCCCTCGGTGGAGCGCTCGTGGCGTTTCCCCTGGGCCACGCGCGGTCGGATGCGGCGGCCACGGCCGCCGTCGTCGATCTCAAGTTCGCCCGCCTCGTGGCGGGCGCCGTTGACGATCCCCAGGCGCTCCGAGCCCGCATGCGCCTCGCCGGCCGCTCGGCCGCCGATGTCGCCAGCCTCTATGCCTTTCCGATCCGATGCATCACGACGTAAGCGGCGTGATCGCCGTGAACAAGCCCGCGGGCGTGACGTCGCGGCGGGTCGTGGATGCGGTGGCCAGGGCACGCGGCACGAAGGCCGTCGGCCACGCCGGCACGCTCGACCCGCTCGCCACCGGCGTGGTCGTCGTCTGCGTGGGCCACGCGACGAAGCTCGTGGACTTCGTCCATCAGGTGCCGAAACACTACGAGGCGATGTTTCTGCTGGGCCGGTCGAGCCCGTCGGACGATCTCGAGACGCCGATCACCGAGGAAGAAAATCCGCCGCGGCCCACGCAGGCCGAGATCGAACAGGCGCTCCCCGCGTTTCGCGGCGAGATCCTCCAGCGCCCCTGCGACTACTCGGCCGTGCATGTGGATGGGAAGCGGGCCTATGCCCTGGCGCGGAAGGGCCGCGAGGTCGAACTTGCCGAGAAGCCGATCCGCATCGACCGGCTCGAGATCATGGCCTACGACTGGCCGCGGCTGGGGCTCGCGATCGCATGCTCGTCGGGCACGTTCGTGCGGGCCATCGGCCGCGACCTCGCAGCCGCGCTCGGAACGACGGCCGTCATGGAGTCGCTCGTGCGGACGGCCGTCGGGCCGTTCGCCCTCTCGCAGTCGCTCGCCCTCGACGACGTCACCCCGGAAACAGTCCGGGCAGCCCTCCTACCGCCGGCCGTCGCCGCTGCACATCTGCCGGCGATCGTGCTCGATGGCGAAACGCTCGCCCGCGCGATCCGCGGCGACCTGCTCGACCTCGACCAGCCGGCATCGGTGCTTGCCGCATTCGACGCCGCCGGTGACCTCGTCGGCATTCTCCGCCCGCACGAATCGGGGAGGCTGCGGCTCAAGCCGAACTTCCGCGGCCTCGGCTGACGATCGTGGCGGCGATGGCATCCGCGACTGCCTCCGGCGACGCCGCCACATCGACTACGACCGCACCTTCTTCCCGGGCCGGCCGCTCGAGCGTCGCGAACTGGCTGTCGAGGAGCGTCGCGGGCATGAAGTGGCCCTGCCGTGCGGCGAGGCGCTGGGCGAGCAGACCTCGATCGCCATCGAGGTGCACGAGCACCACGCCGGGCCGGCCCGCCCCGAGCCGGTCGCGATAACGCCTCGCAAGCGCCGAGCAGGCGATCACGCCTCCGCGTCCATCGCCGAGCCGCGTGCGGATCTCAGCCGCCAGCCGGTCGAGCCAGGGCCAGCGGTCGGCATCGGTGAGCGGCGTGCCGGCCCGCATCTTCTCCACGTTCGCGGGTGGATGGAAATCGTCGCCGTCCAGGAAATCGCAGCCCAGCCGAGCGGCGAGCAACCGCCCGATCTCGGTCTTGCCACTACCGCACACGCCCATCACGACGACGACCGGGGGCACTGGACGAGTTTCTCCAAGTGGGGCGACGACCGCGGCGACAGGCAAGACGGCTCGCAAGCTGGGTGGTACGCTACCCGGAATGACATTTTCGTTCCACACCTTTTTGACCATCGTCGTCGTTGCCGTTTGGGCCGCATCGGCCTGCGCCGAGCCTTGGCCGCAGTGGCGCGGGCCCAGGAACGACGGCATCTCGACCGAGCACGGCATCCCCGAGGGTTGGTCGAAGACGAAGCATGTCGCTTGGCGGACGCCGCTCCCGGGCCGCGCCGGGGCGACGCCCTGCGTGTGGGGCGAACGGATCTTTCTCACGAGCAACGAGGGCGACGCCCTCGTGCTCGTGTGCGTGAGCGCGAAGGACGGGGCCATTCTCTGGAAGCAAAGGGTGTGCGGCGGCAATCAAGACGCCCGGGCCGGCGAGGGCAATTCCGCGTCCCCTTCCCCCTGCACCGACGGCGAGCACGTGTGGGTGTTCTTTGGCACCGGCGTCCTCGCCTGCTACACGGTCGATGGCGTGGAGGTCTGGAAGACCGACGTCAACGACCGGTTCGGGACGATCGACATCCAGTTTGGGATGACGAGCACTCCCGTCCTCGATGGCGACGCTCTCTACATGCAGCTGATCCACGGGGCGATGAAGCTCGACGACGACACCCGCACCGGCAAGGTGATCCGGCTCGACAAGAAGACCGGGAAGACGGTGTGGGAGGTAGACCGGGTCACGGACGCCCAGTTCGAGTGCAAGCACTCCTACGCATCGCCCTTCATTTACCGCCACGACGGCCGGGAATTCCTCGTGGCACACGGGGCCGACTGCATCACGGGCCACGCCCTCGCCGACGGCAAGGAACTCTGGCGGTTCGGCGGCCTGAACGGGCCGACGGACACGAACCCCAAGCCGCACGACCAGACGTTTCGGTTCGTGGCCTCGCCGTGCTGTGCCCTGGGAACGATCATCGTGCCGACGTGCAAGGGCGGGCCGACGATCGCGCTCCGCGTCGGCGACGATCTCGCAGGCGACTGCACCGGCAAGGCGGCGGTCGTGAAGTGGATCAATCCGCTCACGCCCGACGTGAGCATTCCCCTCGTGGCCGACGGGCTCGTCTACCTGCTCCATAAAGACGGCAAGCTGCAGTGCGTCGATCTCGAGACCGGGAAAGACGTCTACCTCGAGCGCACCCACACCGGCCAACACCGCACGAGCCCGCTCCTCGTCGATGGGCGGATCTACTACGGCTCGAACGACGGCTGGGTGACGGCCGTGCGGGCCGGCCGGCAATTTGAGCAGCTCGACACGATCGACTTCGGCGGCGAGGCGATCACGGCCTCGCTCATCGTGTCGGATGGCACGCTCTACGTGCGGTCCTACGACGCGCTCTACGCGATCCAGGACACGCCGTAGTCCTTCCTTCAAGCTCCGGCGACGAAATCGATGGCATCGACGCACTCGGCCAAGGCGTTTCGGTGAATCATCCTTGTATTTTGGGAAAAGGATTCCCAAAAAACAACAAAGGCACCGCCGCGAAACGTCCGGCGGACCCATCGCCGTCAGGCAAGAATCTGCTTCACGACGTGGCCGTGGACGTCGGTGAGGCGGAAGTCGCGGCCCTGGAAGCGGTAGGTGAGCTTCGTGTGGTCGAAGCCGAGCAGGTGCAGGATCGTGGCCTGGAGGTCGTG
>JAIXPT010000272.1 GCA_027486095.1 Planctomycetaceae bacterium
CGCCCAAGCCGGCTTCGGGCTCCCCATATCCCATCGCCGGACGTTCGCCTTCGCCCTCCAGGCTACGGCTCACTCGGATTTGCCTGCGCTGCGCCATCCATGGCTTCGCTGGTCAAATACGCCGGCTCCCGGGACACGGGGAGCCCGAAGCCTCCTCAACTGGAACGGGAGGATTCGGGGGAGTCGGCGAACGCTTCCCGAACGAGGGCCGCTGCGGCCTAAGTGAGGAGACTTTTGCCGCTCCCCCGAAGCCGGCGCCTGCACATATAGGTGAACTTCCGGCGAAACGTGACGGGCCAACTTCATGCCGGAAACGTTTCAGCCACTACAAATACGGCGAGAAGAGGCGGGCGATGCCGTCGCGGAGGCGCACGGGCAGGCTGCGGTCGTCAACCTCGGCGAGCGTCTTGGGGCGGGAGCGGGCGATCACGGCGGCGATGTGGCGGTCGATCCGGCCGGCGGTCTCCCGGTCGTAGGTCTCGACGTTGAATTCGAAGTTGAGCCGCATGCTGCGGTCGTCCCAGTTGCCGCTGCCGAACATCGCCCAGGCGCCATCGACCGCCATCAGCTTCGTGTGATCGAACGGCGGCGGCGACATCCACACCTTGCAGCCCCGGCCCAGCACCTGCCAGAGCATGGCGGTGGAGGCCCAGCTCACGAGCGCGAGGTTGTTGTGCTCGGGGAGCACGATATCGACCTCCACGCCCCGCATGGCCGCCACGTCGAGGGCCTGGCAGACGGCGTCGTCTGGCAGGAAGTAGGGCGTCATGATCCGCACCGTCTTCTGCGCGGCGGCAAGCGCGCCCACGAGCACGAGCTTGATGCGGCCGATTTCGGGATCGTCGGGCCCGTAGCGGATGCCGCGGGCGAGCGCGGTGCCCGCGACCGTCGGATCGGGCGCCCACGGGCCGTCGATGCCGGCGGTGGCCGGGTCGCCCACGAGCGACTCGCCCGACGCGAAGGCCCAGTCTTCCACGAACACCTCGAGCAGCTGCGTGACCACGGGCCCGCGCACCGCGAAGTGCATGTCGCGCACGGGGTGCTCCGGGGCATGGGCCAGCCAGCAGCCATCACGGATGTTGAGGCCGCCGGTGAAGCCGATCGTGCCGTCCACGACGAGAATTTTGCGGTGGTTGCGCAGGTTGGCATACGGAAAGTAAAACGGCGTTGTCGTCGGCAGAAATTGCTCCACCCGCACGCCGCGCGAGGCGAGCACGCCCGTGATCGGCGGGGTGGTGTAGCGCGAGCCGATGCCGTCTACGAGCACCCGCACCGCGACGCCGCGCGCCGCAGCCCGCCCCAGGGCCTCGGCGAAGATTCGCCCGGTCGGATCATTGTCGAAGATGTAGGAGGAGAGGCCGATGCTGCGCGTGGCGGCCTCGATGGCGGCGAGCATCCGCGGATAGGCCTCGTCGCCCCCGGCGAGCGGCTCGATCGAGTTGCCATCGACGAGCGGGCGAAGTGTCACCTGGCCCACGAGCGTGGCCAGCGAGCGCAGCGGGGCGTCGGGCGGTCCGATCGCCTCGGCGAGCCGGTGCGGCCCCGCCACCGATGCGCGCAGCTCGTGGATCACCTGGAGCGCCCCGGCCCGCAGCTGCGTGGCCCGTGAGCGGATGCGGTTGACACCGAGCACGGCGTAGGCGATCGCACCGAACACCGGCGAGAGCCAGATCAAGCCCACCCAGCCGATGGTGGAGCGGGTGTCGCGCTTCACGAGGATCGCATGAGCGCTGGCGAGCACGTTGATCGCCAGAATCGAGATGGCGAGCACGTGCGGCCACATGATCAGCCACCATCGCCACGCCGTCGCCACCGCGTGCTCCATGGCGGGCACCTTATCTTCTCGGCGCGGCGGGGATCACGTGGCGGCCGCCTTGGCGTGCTTGAGCGTCGTCGCTTCGGGTTCGAGCCGCTTGTAAAAGACATCGAGCGGATAGCACCCGCTGCGCAGGCCTTTGCGCGGGGCGGTGGTGCAATCGCTGAACGTGCGGCACACGAGCCCGCGTGTCGGCGCTGTGCCGGCGAGCGTGTCGGCGGGAAGATCCGGATAGGAGAGCACCATCCGGCCGAGGCCCACCATGTCGATCCAGCCTGCCCGCACCACGGCCTGGGCGGCATGCGCCACATAGTCTTGCAGGTATGTGAAGCCCGATCCGACGAGCACGAGCCCCGGCACGGCGGCCTTGGCCTGCCGGCAGGCGTCGATCTGCCGCCACACACCGAGGAGCGGGTCTTCCGGGGGCGGATAGCCGTCGGACGGCGGAAACGCGGCGGGCCGCTGGACGTGGGGCACCGTATAGGGGCTGCCGGCCGAGAGATTCACCGTCGGCACGCCGGCATCGCGCAGGATCTCGAGCAGGCGGATCGGCTCGGCCAGATCGATCTCGAGCGGATCGCGCTCATCGACGCCGAAGCCGCAGTCGTAGGGCACGGCGTCGGCGTGGGGCCACGGTTCGCCGTGGTCGCCCACCTTGTGCCAGGGCACCGTGTCGAAGAGCGAGAGCCGCACGCCCACGATCATCCCCGGGCACTCTTCCTGCACGCGGGCGATAATCGTACGCAACACGCGGGTGCGGCCGGCGAAATCGCCACCGAATCGCCCCGGTCGCCGGCGGGCCGAGAGAAACTCGTGCAGCAGATAGCCGTGGCAGGCCTTGATATCCACCATCCGGAAGCCCGCGGCCGCCGCCATGCGCGCCGCTGCCACGTAGGCGTCGATGAGCCGCTCGACGTCGTCGTCGGTGAGCACGCACGCCGCATCGCCGGGATCGACCCCGTGGCGGGCGTCGAGCAGCGGGTGATGGTAGGCGATGCGCGGCTCGCGGCCGGCAGCCGTCGGCTTGGAAAACCGGCCGGAGTGCGTCAGCTGCAGGGCCACGAGCAGATCGTCGGTGGTGCCAAACCGGGCATGGTGGGCGGCGTGCACCTCTCGGTGGAGCGCCTCGAAGCCGGCGGTGCCGCAGGACGCGGCGAGGAGCTGATTGGGATTGGCCCGCCCCTCTGACACCACGCTCACGGCCTCGCCGCCCCACACGAGCTTGGCTCCGCTCTCGCCAAACCTCCGCCAGCGGCGCAAGAGCGTGTCGGTGGGGCGGCCGTCGAGCGTCGCATCCCAGCCTTCCATCGGATGGATGCACCAGCGATTCCCCACGCTGAAGCCGCCCACGCCGATGGGCGCGGCGAGCGGCGACCCGGCGGCAGCCGACAAGATCTCGTCGTCGAGCGGAATCGGCGCTGCAAGCGTTGCCAGATGAGCCCGCAGATCGGCGGCGGTGCGGAAACGGGCGATCCGAGGGAATGTAGACATGGTGGTTGGGCGTCGATGATACTTTCCTTGCATGACCGCCGTCGATCCCTCCAGCCTCGTTCGCCAGCGCCGCACGATTCGCGGCATGTCGGCGATCCTGCTGCCGTTTTGCGCGGGGCCAAGCTCCGCGGATCAACGCATCGATTGGGAAGCCTTCGCCGCGCACGTGGCCCGCACGGCGGCGGCGGGAATCACGCCGGCGGTCAACATGGACACCGGCTACGTGCAGCTGATCGACGACGCGATCCGCCGGCAGGCGCTGGCGATCGCCCGTGAAACGCTCGGGGCTGGCGGAGAGCTGGTGGCTGGGGCCTGTGTCGTGGACACGCCGGGGGCGGCCTTCGACGAGCTCGCCTACGCCCGCCAGCTCGCAATGATCACGGAAGCCGGTGCGATTCCCGTCATCTTTCCCTCGCACGGCCTCACGGCGGGAAGCGATGCCGACTTCGTGGCCCGTGTCGCACGGCTGGGAACACATGTCGAGCGGTTTATCGGATTCGAGCTGGGCGAGGCCTTCGTGCCCTATGGTCGCATCCTCGGGCTGGCTGCGTATCAACGCCTGATCGAGATCCCGAACTGCCTCGGCGCCAAGCATTCGTCGCTGTCGCGCCGGCTGGAGTGGGAGCGGCTCGCCCTGCGTAATCGCGTGCGGCCGGAGTTTCATGTGTTCACCGGCAACGATCTCGCGATCGACATGGTGCGATACGGCAGCGACTGGCTGCTGGGGCTCTCGACGGCGTATCCCGAGGCGTTCGCCTGCCGCGACCGCTGGTGGGCCGCGGGTGATGCCCGGTTCGACGAACTCGACGATGCCCTCCAAACGCTCGGCGATTTCGCATTTCGCCCGCCCGTGCCGGCCTACAAGCACTCGATGGCGCAGGCTCTCCACCTGCGCGGCCTCATCACCAGCGACGAGCCGCACCCCGACAGCCCGCGGCGGCCGGCCTCCGACCGCGAGATCATCGCCACGATCCTCGCGCGGATCGATCGCGCCCTCGCCCAGTAGGACAGGCTTCAGCCTGTCGAGCCCCTGAGCCTGCCATATCCCTCAGCCTGCCGAGCTCTGCGGTGGCCCGCCGCGTCCCACGGGCGACACCTCGTCGAGCCGAAATTCCTTGCGGCTCATGGCCTCGTAGTGATGGCCGATGTCGATCTGCAAGCCCTGGGTGATGCGGCGGCCGGCGGCATCGAGCCGGGCGTTCATCGTCGCCTTCTTGCCGCTGCGGCAGATCGTCTTGATCTCCACGATGTTGTCGGCCCAGGCGAGTAGATATTTGCTGCCCTCGAACGGCTCGCCCAAAAAATCGGTACGGATGCCGTAGCAGAGCACCGGAATCGAAAGCCGGTCGCACACCTGCGTGAGCTGGAGCACCTGGCGGGCCGTGAGAAACTGCGCCTCGTCGATCAGCACGCAGTGCACCGGGCCGGCCTTTTGCCGCTCATGGATGCTCGAGAAAAAATCGTAGGCGTCTGAGAATGCGATCGCCGGGGACGAGATCCCGATCCGGGAGTGGATCTTCGGCTCGCCCATGCGCGTGTCGATCGCCGGCGTGTAGAGCAGGGCTTGCATGCCGCGCTCCTCGTAGTTGTGCGCGGATTGCAGCAGCGTCGTGCTCTTGCCTGCGTTCATCGCCGAGTAATAGAAATAGAGCTGAGCCATGGTGGGCGGATTGTGACGAGTTTTATCCCCCGCGGGAACGGGCGGCGGGCCGGGCGGCCGGAAGCCTGACGCCCAGTTCGCGGAGCTGACGCTCGGCCTGTGCGGCCCAGCCGCGGTTTGCCGCGGGGCTCGCCGGGCTGGGATGGAGGATCGTGCCCACGGGAGGCCCGTCTGGGCCGAGCGCGCGAGCCGCGCGGCCGGCGGCGAAAGCCCCGATGCCGATCACGTGTGTAGGATCGCACCAAGCGACGAGCCTGCGCAGCGCCTCGTCACAGGCGGCGAATAGCGGCGCCGACTCGCGCCGCGGCAGCTTGTCGGGCGTACGGTTGAGGCCGGAGGGCTCCATGAACACGAGCGGGCAGTAGTTGGCGACGAGAAACGACCGGCTGAACCGCTCCGCCGAGCGATAGCGGGCGCGTGCCCAGCCCCAGAAGCGCCGGCCGCTCACCTCGCTGCGGGCGCAGGCAAAGCCCTCCACCGGCCGCTTGGGATGAACGTGGGCGGGCTGATCGACCCGCTCGTCGATGCCGAGAAAATCGCGCACGAGGCTCACCTCGCCAAAGGGTACGCCCGTCTGGGCCATGCCCCAGGGGCCGGGGTTCATGCCGACGAAGAGCGCGTCGATGCCCTGCACGGCGTAGCGGCGCAGATAGGCTTCGTGCGGCCGCCGGGCGTAGACGAGCGGGTTGTAGACGCACGCCGTCGGGCGGCTGAATCGTAGCCCTGCCACCTCCCGTGCCAGCCAACGTGAGATCGCGATCGGGTGCATGGCGGGCTCGGAATACGTTGGGGACGACGGTGCCGATGGGGACGCCTGCGCGGGCTGCGGGCGAACAGCCTACGGTAGACTTCATCAGAATGCGACTGCTCAGCTGGAACATTCACAAGGGCATCGGCGGCCGCGACCGGCGCTACTCGCTCAGACGGATCATCGACTGCATCGAGGTCGAAAACCCCGACATCGTCTGCCTCCAGGAGGTCGATCGGCTCGTGCGCCGCAGCCGCTTCGACGACCAGCCTCGGCTCCTCGCCCAGGCGCTGCGATTCCACACGGTGTTTCAGCAAAACGTGCCGGTGGGCGGCGGCGCCTACGGCAATCTCGTGCTCTCACGCTGGCCCGTGGCGAGCCGCCATCGGATCGGCTTGCGCCACGGCACCCGCAAGCCCCGCGGGGCGCAATTGCTCGTGATCGATTCGCCGGAAGGCGCGTTGCATCTCGTGCACACACACCTCGGGCTCGCCGAGCGCGAGCGGCGCTGGCAGGTGGAGCGGCTGCTTGGCCACATGCTCTTTCGCTCGGCCGACCAGCATCCCACGCTCATGGTGGGCGACTTCAACGACTGGCGCGATTCCCTCGCCCCAGCGCTCGCCGCGGGAGGCTTTCGGCAGCTCACGAGCCCCGTCGGCCGCTTCCGCACGTTTCCGGCGTGGCTGGCGATCGGCAGCCTCGACAAAGCGTTCGTGCGGGGCCCGATCGACGTGCGGCACGCCCGCGTCGTGCGCACGAGCCTCACCAAGGTGGCGAGCGACCACCTGCCCCTCGTCGTGGATTTTCATCTCAGGTAAGCAAGCCCGGTCTCGCTCGCGACGCGGTGTCCCGTCGCTTCCGCTCCGGGCTTGTTGGCGCAGCAAGCCCGAGGCGTGAGCCGAGAGGATGCCCGCTGTTTCAACAAGCCCCGGGCGGGAGCCCGGGGACTCCGCGTGGCAGCGGAGATGGGCCCCTATGCGGCATCGAGCGCGGGATCATGCGCGACGCGGTGTCACGTCGCTTCCGCTCCGGGCTTGTTGGCGTAGCAAGCCC
>JAIXPT010000072.1 GCA_027486095.1 Planctomycetaceae bacterium
CGGCCCGATGACGCGCCGCGCGAGCCCGACAAGCTGCGCCGCCGGATCGCTGCCGAGGCGGCCCGGATCGTGGCCCGCGGCGGTGATTCGGAGCGGGCCCGCTATCGCGCGGCCCGGCGCGTCGGGCAGGGATGGGTGCCCCCCGATCAGATTCCGGAGCATGGCGAAGTGCGGAGCGAGATGCATCGCGTGGCCGGCTCGGAGCACGCGTTTGCAGGGCTTGTCGGCGACCGCTTCGCGCGGATCGCCGCGCTCGTGGCGCCGCTGGCCGCGGTGCGCACCGATCCGGCGCGGCATGTCGAGGCCGATGCACTCGAGCACGCTTTACAGGTGTTCGACCTCGTGCAAGACGAGCGGCCGTACGACGAAGAGCTGCTCACGGCCGCGCTCGTGCACGACGTGGGCCGGGCGATCGACCGGGCCGATGCCGTGGCGGCGGGACTCTTGGCGCTTGACGGGCTCGTGACGCCGCGGACGGCGTGGCTCGTGGAGGCGCTGCCGAGCGCGCGGGCCTATCGCGACGGCACGCTCGGCCAGCGGGCACGGCACCGGCTCGAGGCGCATCCCGATTTCGAAGACGTGCTCGCCCTCGCCGATGCCGATCGCCGGGCACACGTGCGCGACGGCGCCGCGCCCGGGCTCGACGAGGCGATCAACGCGCTCCGCCAGATGGCCGACGAGGCGTGAGCCGAGAGGATGCCCCGATTTCAACAAGCCCCGGGCGGAAGCCCGGGGACTCTGCGTGGATGCGGCGACGGGCCTCCATGCGGCATGGAACACGGGATCGCGCGCCGCCCGGTGTCCCGTCGCTCCCGCTCCGGGCTTGGAGGGGGGCGGTCGGTTGTGCTCCGGGCTTGGAGGGGGGCGGTTCCTGCGTTTCGAACAGGATTGCGCGAGAGGCTGAAGCCTGTGCTACGGTGCTTCGGGGGATTGCCCGCCGAGAGCGGCTTTGACGGTTTCGCGGGCGTCGCGCCAGCGGCTCTTCACCGTGCGTTCCGAGCAGCCGAGCAGGTCGGCGATCGTCTTCTGGTCGGCACCCAGAAACCACACGAGGTGAAACACTTCGCGGGCCTCGTCCGGCAGCCGGTCTACGGTTTCTTGGAAGATCGTCCAGCGGTCAAGATTCGTATCGGCCTCCGGAAGGCGGTCGATATGCCGCTCATCCGCGGTCGGGCGGCCGGGGCCGGCCGGCAGGATGTTCGTGCCGTGATTGGCAGCGTATGACTCTGGGCCCGCGTGCTTGCGGGCGAGGTCGAGCAGTTCGCGGCGCACTTCGGTGGCGGCCAGCGCCAACACGGTGCGGGGCGAGTCGATCGCCATCTGGCCGAGCGTGCGATGGAGCCGCATGGCGGCCGCCTGGAAGACGTCGTCGGTGTCGTCCCAGCGGCGCACGTTGGGAAATCGTGCGAGCATCCGGTGGGCCAGATGGCGAAGGCGGTCGCTGCAGAGCTCGATGATCTGGTCGCGGGCGGATAAGTCGCCAGCCGCCAGGCGGGCCAGGCAGGCGCCCACGTCTGGAGGAAGGGATGAGCCGGTATCCATGCGACGAGCTTCCTGCGGAGCCGGCGCCAGCAGGTTTTTGTGCCGGCTTCGGAAAAAATCTTACCACGGTTTGCCCCTCGCCTGGGCGGCGCTCGTCTAAGGGGATAGAGGAGCCGACGATGCCCCAGCCGCCCACGCTGCCAAACCCCCATAAAATCCTGGGGCTGTCGCCGCGTGAAGACGACCCCGTGAAGGTGATCGAAGTCGCGCAACTCATGCTCCGGCGGTGGCGGCGCGTGCCGCTGGCGCCCGAGGGCGTGGCCTTCCCACACCGGGTGGGGGAGGCGAGAAACCGGATTCGCGAGATCATCGCGGCACGGCAGGCAATGCTCGAGCGAATCCGTGCCGGCCTCGGCGACTCGTAGCATCCCCGCGCGTGAGTGGTACACTCCGGCATGGCAGGGAGTGAAGCGTCACGGCATGCCGCGGAGAGCCTGCTGAGCGATCGATCGAGCGGATTTGGCCTCGCGTTCGCCGAACCGGTGGCGATCGACGCGGGCACGGTGATCGGCGGAGCCACGATCATCCGGCTGCTCGGCGAGGGGGGCATGGGCCGCGTCTACGAGGCGCGGCAGGCGACTCCTGACCGGCTCGTGGCCGTGAAGGTGCTGCGCGATGCGCTCGTGTCGCGAGAGCAGCTGCAGCGATTTGCCTACGAGGCCGAGGTGCTCGGCAGGCTGCGCCACCCGAACATCGCGCAGGTGTTCACGGCGGGTGTCCACGAGGTCGGCCCGCTGACGGTGCCGTTTTTCATCATGGAGCTCGTGCCCGATGCCCGGCCGATCACGCTCCATGCCACCGACCGAGGGCTGGGCATCAAAGAGCGCGTCGATCTTTTTCGGCGGGTGTGCGACGCGGTGGCGCACGGCCACCGCAAGGGGGTGATCCATCGGGATCTGAAGCCGGCCAACATTCTCGTGGATGGCGCCGGCGAGCCGAAGGTGATCGATTTCGGCGTGGCCCGGTCGCTCGAGCCCGATCAGGGCCACGCGCCCCCGCGCACCCTGGCCGGGCAGCGCGTGGGCACGCTGCTCTACATGAGCCCCGAGCAGCTCGCTGGCCGTGTGGACGAGATCGACGCCCGCAGCGACGTGTATGCGCTCGGCCTCGTGCTTCACGAGCTCGTGGTCGAGCGGCTCCCGATCGAGGCCCGCGGCGCGTCGTGGCTCGAGGCCGCGCGCACGATCGACGACCTGGGGCCACAGGCCGCGCGGGCGGTGGAGCGGGCGGCCCGGGCGCAAGGCTGCGATCGGTTCGCGGCCCGATCGCTGGGGGCGGTCGTGGCGATATGCCTCGAGGCCAACCCCGCCGCCCGCTATGAGACAGCCGGCGAGGTGGCGGCCGAGATGGCTCGCTTCATCCGTGACGAGCCGGTGCTCGCCCGGCCGCCGACGTGGGGCGAAGCTATCGGGCGGTTCATGCGGCGGCACCGCGCCGCCAGCGTGGCGACGGCCGTGGCGGCGCTGTCGCTTGTGAGCGCGTTTGTCGGCATCGCGATGTTTTCGCTCGCCGCCGCACGTCGCGCGGCGGAGGCACGGGCCGAGCTCTATCACGCCACCGTGCTCCTGGCGGCCGAGGCCCGCGATCGTGAGAGCGAGGCCGAGGCGCGCCGCCGGCTCGCGGCCGCCGAGGCCCTCGCGGCCGACTCCGGGCGGCCGCCACCCTTCGAGCTGCGGTCTCTGGAGGCGTCGCTCGATGATGCGATCGCCGTGAGGCCCGGGCACACGGCCGACGTGCTCGCCGCGGCGTGGTCGCCCGACGGCACGCGGCTGGCCACGGGTGGCCGCGATGGCCGGGTGCGCGTGGAGGCCGTGCCGGGGGGCGATGTCGTCGGCGGCGGGCCGCTGGAATTCGTCGGCCACGATGGTGCGGTGTGGCGAATCGCCTGGTCGCCCGATGGCGCGACGCTCGCCACGGCGTCGGCCGACACGACAGCGCGGCTCTGGAACGCCGCCACCGGCCACGAAGTGCGCGCGATCAAGTCCCACGAGAAGCCGCTCTACGGCGTGGCGTTCAGCCGCGATGGCCGCGTGCTCGCGACCGCGGGGGCCGACCGCACCGCGCGGCTCTGGGATGCGGCCACGGGCGCGGCCCTGGAGGTGCTCGCCGGCCACGAAAAGACCGTGCACTCGGTGGAATTTTCACCCGACGGCGGCAGCGTCGTGACCGCCTCGCAGGATGGCACGGTGCGGCTCTGGGACGCGAAGCAGGGCGCGCCGCTGCGCACGCTCCCGGTGCACGGCGCCTGGGTGTATCACGCCACGCTCGCTCCCGACGGCACGCGGCTGGCCACGGCCTCGGCCGATGGCACGGCCAAGCTCTGGGATGTCGCGAGTGGGGAGTGCCTGGCGACTTTCTCGCACCCGCTGCGCGTGAATGCGGTGGCCTTCACGCCCGATGGGCGGCATCTGGCCACCGCTTCGCACGACGCCGTGCTCCGCGTCTTCGCCATCGCGAGCGGCCGGGAGGTGCGCCGGCTGCGGGGCCACGATGCCGCCCTCTGGATCGTGGCGTGTTCACCCGAGGGGCAGAAGATCGCCACAGGCTCGGGCGACCGCACGGTGCGGCTCTGGGAGGCCGACGGCGCGAGCGATCCCGTCGTGCATGCGGCGGCCGCGGTGGGGGCGATCGCGTGGTCGCGTGATGGCACGATCGTGGTCGTCGGCGATGCGGAGTCGCGCGTCACGGCCTACGACGCAGCCACGTTGACGGCGCGGAGCCAGGCCGACGTTGCCGCCGGGCCGATCGCGGATCTCGCCCTGTTTCCGGGTGGAGACCGTGTCGCTGTGGTCTGCGGTGAGGGCGCCGTGGGCAAGGTGCACCTGGTCGATCTTGCCCGTGGTCATGTCGCGGCCTCGATCCCGTGCCATAAGAAAGGCATTCATTCCGTCGCGGTGTCGCCCGACGGAATGCTGCTCGCCACGGCCTCCGAGGACGGCACGGTGGCTATCCGCAGCCTGGCTGACGTCGATGGGGTGGTGCACGAGCTGCCGCACGGCCGCCGCGCCACCTGTGTGCGGTTCGCTCCCGATGGTCGCACGCTCTACACGGCGGGCGAGCGGCACCGTGCGTCTGCGTGGGATGTCGCGACCGGGCGGCCGGTTCGGCACTTCGTCGGGCACGAGGGCGCCGTGACGTCGATCGCCGCGTCGGCCGACGGAACGCGCCTGGCGACAGCTTCTGCCGATGGCACGGTAGGGATCTGGCAGGCCGGTGATGGGCGGCTGGTGCGGCGGCTCGCGGCGTCTGGCGCCGGCTTTGCCGACGTCACCTTCACGCCGGACGCGATGCGCGTGGCGGCCGTCTCGGAGGACGGGGCCACGCACCTCTGGGACGCGCTCTCCGGCCGCCCGTTGCCGATCCTGCGCGGGCACGCCGGCGAGGCGAAAGCCGTGGCCTTCTCTGCCGACGGCTCGGTGCTCGCCATTGGCGGCGCTGACGAGATGGTGCGGTTCGAGGGCCGTGCCGCCGCCGACGTGTTTCGAAAGCGTCTCGAGGCCGCGATCAGCCCGCGGTAGCTTCAGCACCTGGCCGAGTGTCCGGAGCGGGTGTCTCGCGACGCCCCGTCATGAGTCTCGGATTCGGCGCCCACACCCCTGGCTTGTTTGATGGGGCTTGTGAGCGGTCGAGGATCAGTCGCGGGGCCTCTCGGCCTGAAGGTGCTGCACGAGTTCCTCGGCTGTCCAGTCGGGTAGGATCTGCCGGCGTTCGCGGGTGTAATCGAGCGAGCTTTTCTCGTACTGCTGCAAAAACCGCACCGCGTTCACCCAGCCGAGCGCTGCGACGAGGGCCTCAAACCCTCGGGCCCTGAGCTCCACTGGTTCGAGCAAGACTCCGCTCATGCGAGCACCTCCTCCGCGAGTTCTGCCACGCCCAGGACTCGCACTCTGACCTGCCCGCAGCGCTCCACGGCCTTCCGCAGGCGGTCGTCGCAGGTTGCAAAGGCATCCGCACCGGCGAGTTCAGCCGAAGCGACGTGAAGGGCGTCGAAGTTCGCTAGGCCGCACGTCATCAGTTCGGCGGTCCGAGCGCAAATCGCGGCGGGATCAGCCGCTGAGACAGGCTTCTGTTCAAGCCACACGTTCACGCGGGCCGCACGCATGACGACCGGGTTTTGCCTGTTCTCCAAGCGGAGCGCTGCGGAGCGGATGAAGTCAACGGTCGCGGACTCCGCGGCGAGCAGCGACAGCACCGCCTCGGTCTCCAGCCGAATCCGGGGTTGGGATTGGTCGTCGAACGGTCGCTTCAGGCAGCACATGTCGAGGTAGATCCTCATGCATGCGAGTATACCCGCGCTTGGTGGCGGCTCGGCGGTGCCGTGTTTCGAAAGCGTCTCGAGACCGCGATCAGCCCACGGTAATGCTAGCAGACTTTGGAACAAGTCTGCCCGAGCAGGATGCGATGGCCGTCGATCCAGGGAACCCTCGGCGTTTCCTGCGATCGACCACGTGGAAAAAGGCCACGGAGGGCTTTTTCCACGGACAGCTAGAGCACCTGGCCGAGCGTCTCTTGGAGCACCGCGGCGCTCCGCTTGAGGCCTTGCAGCTCCTTCGGCCAGAGCTCGATCTCGAGCGTGTGCTCGGCGCCGGCGCGGCCCACGACGGTGGGCACCGAGATCGCGACGTCGCGCAGCCCGTAGCAGCCGGCCTGCACGGTCGAGACCGGCAGCACCCGCTTCGCGTCGAGGGCGATCGCGTGGATCACCTCGGCGATCGACACGCCGACGGCGAAGCCCGCGCCGGTCTTCTTCTTGATCATCTCGGCGCCCGAGGTCTTGGCCCGCTGGAACACCTCGTCGCCGAGCTTGGGCGTGAAGCCCGGATACTTTTCGAGCGGCAGGCCCGCGACGCTCGCGCTCGACCACACGGGCACCATGCTGTCGCCGTGTTCGCCGAGGATCATCGCCTGGAGCTGCGTGGCGGGGGCCTTGAGCCGCATCGCCAAGAGGCTGCGGAAGCGGAGCGTGTCGAGGAGCGTGCCGAGGCCGATGACGCGGCCCTGCGGCAGGCCGAGCTCTTTCTCGGCGAGATAGGTGAGGATATCGACGGGGTTCGAGACCACGAGAATCGTGGCGTCGGCACGGTGCCCCTTGGCCTTGATCTCGCCGAGAATCGAGCGAAAGAGCACGACGTTGCGATTGATGAGCGCGAGCCGGCTCTCGTCGGGCTTGCGGCGCAGGCCGGCCGTGATGCAGATCAGGTCGGCATCCGCCAGGCATTCGTAGCCGCCGGCGTGGATCGACTGGTCGGCGATGGCGGCCGTGCCGTGGAGCATGTCGAGGGCCTGGCCATCGGCCAGGTCGGGATTCGCGTCCACGATCACGATCTCGTGCACGATGCCGCCGAGCTGCAGGGCGAACCCCGCCGACGACCCCACGATCCCACCACCGCCAATGATGCCGACTTTCATGAGTTGCTCCTTGCGAACGTGTGAGGGCTTGAACGCTTTCGGACGAATGTGGGAGGGGTTGCCCGTGCTCTCGAGCGGGCTATGGAAGCGAGCGAAGCCATGGATGGCGAAGCGAAGCGGACATGCAGAGAGCCGAGGCCTGGAGGGCCGAGGCGAACGTCCGGCGAGAGGGCATGGGC
>JAIXPT010000373.1 GCA_027486095.1 Planctomycetaceae bacterium
CCCGGCGACCGTAAGCCGGAGACGACGCCGGGACGGCGGCGACGGCGCGACAGTCTTCCGGCGAGACGGCACGGGGCAACCCCGAGCCGGGTTGGGCGAGGCGAGGCATGACAGGCTGAAGCCTGACCGACGGCAAGCGGGACGCTTGCTCCGCGAGATGCGGTACGCAACCCGGAGTCCCATCGCTTCCGCTCCGGGCTTCTAGGCCAGCGGCAACCGCGTGCCGAACACGATTGCCTGGAGGGCGGAGGCGAACGTCCGGCGACGGGATATGGGGAGCCCGAAGCCGGCGCGCTCCCAAACGAGGCAAGCGCCCGGCGAGACGGTACGGGGTAACCCGGAAGCGGGCTTTGGCGCGCTGGGGTAGAACGAGTGATTACAGTCCGATAGCGCTGACTCACTGCGTGGTACACTCCGCGGCATCATGGATCAGCCGCTCAGCGTGCCGCCCG
Organism: Planctomycetaceae bacterium; assembly: GCA_027486095.1. Lineage (GTDB taxonomy): Bacteria > Planctomycetota > Planctomycetia > Pirellulales > UBA1268 > RGVT01. Next base: position 453 of record JAIXPT010000373.1, read on the forward strand.
GCCGCGATCTTCGTCTCGCCGACTTCGATCCCGATTTCACGGCGGGGCTCGATCGCGATACGGCCGAGGCGGAGACGCGGCGGCATTGCGACGCGCTCGATGAGCTGGCCTATCGGCTGTTCGCCGAGGCGAAGCGGGCGGTCGTGGTCGTGCTCCAGGGCATCGACACGTCGGGCAAGGACGGCACGATCCGGATGCTCGCCAGCGGCATCAGCCCGCAATGCCTTGCTGTAAAGAGCTTCAAGGCACCGAGTGCCCTCGAGCTATCGCACGACTTCCTGTGGCGGGTGCATGCGGCGATCCCACCCCACGGCACGATCGGCGTGTTCAACCGCTCGCATTACGAAGACGTGGTGGTCGTGCGGGTGCGCAAGCTCGTGCCGAAGGATGTGTGGCAGGACCGTTACGCGCAGATCAACGCCTTCGAAAAGCTGCTCCACGACGGCGGCCTGACGTTCGTGAAGTGCTTCCTGCACATCAGCAAGAAGGAGCAGCGGCAGCGGCTCGAGGATCGGCTCAAGGATCCGAAGAAGCAGTGGAAGCTCGGGCCCGACGACCTTGCCGACCGGGAACGCTGGGATGATTTTCAGAAGGCCTACGACGACGCGCTCACCGAGTGCAACACTCCCCACGCCCCCTGGCATGTCGTGCCGGCCGACAAGAAGTGGTATCGCAATTTGGTCGTGGCCCGGATCGTCCGCCAGACGCTCGAGCGGCTCGACCCCAAGTTTCCGAAGTTCGACTCGAGCCTGCTCACGAAGCTCGACTGACCCGCTCCCCCTCAACCCGGCCCCCTGCGCCTCGCCCCATGAACGGCATCCCGCTCCTCGACCTCGACCTCTGCCGCATGCGTCAGCAGCGGCTCCGCGACCGGCTCGCGGCCGAGGGGCTCGACGGCCTCGTCGTGGTGATGCCGGAGCATGTGCAATATCTCACCGGGCATCGCTGGGACTTTCGCTTCTCGCCGCTGGCGGCGATCGACGCCGCGGGCCGGGTGCTCCTCGTCTGCCCCGACAAGCCGGTCGAGCGGGCGGCGGCCGACGACGTGCGCACCTACGAAGCCAAGTGGCGCTCGACCTTGCGAAACGACCAACGCGAGGCGGCGGCCACCGTGCTCGCCGACTGGCTCTCCGCGCGACCGGCCTGGCGCCGCGTAGGGGTCGAGTTCTCCGCCTGCCCGCCGCATGTCACACGGCTCTTCCCGCAGGCCGAGATCATCGACATCGAGCCGGCCCTTTGGGCGGTGCGCCGTCGCAAGGACTCCGACGAGCTCGCCCTGCTCCGGCAGGCGATCGCCGCAGCGGGGGCAATGTATGAGACGGCCCGGAGCATGATCGCCCCGGGGCTCTGTGAGCTCGAGATGTTTTCGGCGCTGCAGGCGGCGGCGGTTGCATCGTGCGGCGAGATGCTCACGGGCACCGGCAACGATTACGCCTGCGGTGTGCGTGGCGGCCCGCCGCGGGCCCGCAGGTGTGTCGCCGGCGAGCTCTACATTCTCGACCTCGGGCCCGCCTACCGGGGCTACTTCGCCGATACGTCGCGGGCGCTCGCCGTCGATCGCCGGCCGACCGACCTCCAACTCGCAGCCTGGAAGCATGTATGCGAGGCGCTCGCGCTCGTGGAGCGCATCGCCCGGCCCGGCGTGCGCTGCCGGGCGATCTACGCCGAAGTGCAGGCGTGGCTGGCGACGGCGCCGGTGGGCACGTGGTCGAGCCACCTGGGCCACGGCATCGGGCTGTGGGTGCACGAGGCGCCCCATCTCAACCCGCATTGGGACGACGTGCTCGAGGTCGGCGACGTGATCGCCGTCGAACCGGCGCTCTACGCCCCGGAGCTCACGAGCGGGCTGCGGATCGAAAACGACTACCTCGTCAGTGAGACGGGCCTCGTAAACCTGAGCCCGTTTTCGCTGGACATGTAGCGACGGGCCTCCAGGCCTGTCGAAGCCGGCCCGCCTTGCGTAGCGACGGGCCTCCAGGCCTGTCGAAGCCGGCCCGCTTTGCGTAGCGACGGGCCTCCAGGCCTGTCGAAGCCGGCCCGCATTCGACAGAGCTGGAGCTCCGTCGCTACGGAAGCAGCTCCTCGTACATTCGCTCGTGCCCAACGGCCATCGTGGCAAACGTATGCCGCTCGCGCACCCGGGCATGGCCGGCCGCGCCGAGCCCGGCAGCCCGTGCAGGATCGTCGAGCACGGCGCGCAGCGTGCCGGCCAGTTCGGCCGGATCGTTCGGCACGTGCAAGAGGCCTGCCACGCCGTCGAGCAGTTCGGGAAAGGCCCCGTGCCGGGGCGCCACGACGGGCACACCCGCCGCCATCGCCTCGATCACGGGCAATCCCTTCGCCTCGGGATGCGCCGTGGGCATCGCGAACACGTCGCACGTATTCAACAGGCCGAGCTTGCCGGCCCGGTCCACCTGCCCGAGCCATGTGAAGCGGTCGGCCACGCCGAGGTCGGCCGCGAGCCGGCGGCATGCGGCGAGATACGGAGCCTCGGCCGCGCTCGTCGCCCCGGCGGCCACGAGTTCCACGTCGTGCGATCCGCCGAGCAGCGCGACGGCTCGGATCAATTGATCGAGCCCCTTCTCCGGGCAGAGCCTGGCCAGCGAACCGACCACCACGCGGCCGCCGCGGGCGGCCCGCCGCGTGGCGAGATCGGGCGGATCGGCCGGATAGCCCGCGAGATCGACGCCGTGCGGGATCACGGCGATCTCGTCTCCTGGCACCCCCAGATACCCGGCCATGAAACCCGCAAAGGAGTGATTGAGGGCCACGAATCGATCGACATCGCGGCTGCGCTCCTGCAGGAGCCGCCGCACCTCGCCGTAGTGCGGCTCGGAAATCTGCTCCACGAAGATGTCCTCGCCCGAGAGGCTGCAGACGATCTTCGCCCCCGTCGCTTCCTTGACGCGGCGGGCGAGCCCCACGAGCAGGGCGTTGGAGAGATGCACGATGTCAGGGCGCACATCGTCCGCCAGCCAGCGGGCGAGCTTCTCGACCTCCTTGCGCTGATGCCCCGCTTCTCCGGCGAGCGTCGATGCCGTGAGGCCGCCCAGGTCGGCCGGCTTCGTTTCACCGGTTTGACTCGAGAGCATCGTGAGCAGGCCACGGGCGTCGAACAGCCGGTCGAGCCACCAGGGCGTGTGGCGAAACAGAGGCACATGTTCCTGCAGCCACACGTTCAAGCCGCCGCACACGATCCGTGGCTCGGCCACGTTGACTTCGTCGGTCGTCGTCGGCACGTAGGCGGGCACGAGCATCGCATCGCGGCCCCGCGCCACGAGTGCCCGCACGAGGGCATTGTCGTGAAGACACGAGCCGCAGATCCGCCCTCCCGCTCCGGCCGTGATCTGGACGATTTTCATGAAGGCCTCGATCTCATCCCGCCATCAACACACGACGGCTCCGGGGGCGGCAAAAGTCGCCGCTGCGCGGTCTTCCAGATCCTCACTCCGGCCCCGTAACGCCAGGCCTCCCGGCCTGTCGCATGGACAGAGCTGGAGCTCTGTCCCCACATTCGGGAAGCGTTCGCCGACCCCCTCGCCTCCATCTGTTTATTTGGAACGTCGCTCCCACAAAGCATCACAAGCCGCCACGACCTTCGAGATGGATCAGCACGAGTGCGAGATCGGCGGGCGTGATCCCGCTCACGCGGCCCGCCTGGTCGAGCGTGCGCGGCCGCACGCGAGCGAGCTTCTCGCGGGCTTCGGCCCGCAGGTGCCGCACCGCCGCGTAGTCGAGCCCCTCGGGGATCACGCGATCGGCCTGCTGCCGCCGGCGTTCGATCTGCTCGCGTTCGAGCGCGAGGTAGCCGGCATAGCGGATGTCGCTCGCGATCTGGCCCGCCGCCTCGCGCGACACGGCTGCCAGTTCGGGCGCGGCGGCGACGGCCTCGGCCCAGCCGAACTCCGGCCGCTTGAGCAGTTCGGCGAGCGATACGCCGCCTGGCCGCCGCGCGGCGAGTGTGGCGAGCGTGGCCTCGATCTCGGCCGACTTCACCGCCAGCCGTTCGACCCGCTCAGGCTCCGCGAGCCCGAGCCGGGCGGCGAGCGGCGTGAGCCGGCGATCGGCGTTGTCGTGGCGCAGGGCGAGGCGGTGCTCGGCCCGGCTCGTGAACATGCGATAGGGCTCATCCACGCCCTTCGTCACGAGGTCGTCGATCAAGACGCCGATGTACGACTCGTCGCGCTCGAGCACGAGCCGCTCGCGGCCCGCTGCGGCGAGCGCCGCATTCGCCCCGGCCACGAGCCCCTGTGCCGCCGCCTCTTCGTAGCCCGTCGTGCCGTTGATCTGCCCGGCGCAAAAGAGCCCGCCCACCCGCTTGCTTTCGAGCGCCGCCGTGAGCTGGTCCGGCGGGCAGTAGTCGTATTCGACCGCGTAGCCATAGCGCATCACCTGGGCCCGCTCGAGCCCCGGCACCATCCGGATCATCGCATCCTGCACGTCGCGCGGCAGGCTCGTGGAGATGCCGTTGACGTAGATCTCCTGTGTGCGCCGCCCCTCGGGCTCGAGAAACAGCTGATGGCTCTCCTTGTCGGCGAAGCGCACGATCTTGTCTTCGATGCTCGGGCAATACCGTGGCCCACGCGACTCGATCTGGCCGGTGTACATCGGCGCGCGGTGCAGGTTTGCCCGGATGAGGTCGTGGATCTCCGGCGTCGTGCGGGTGATCCAGCAGACCATCTGCTCCTGCTCGATCCGCGCGGTGAGAAAAGAAAATGGCTGCGGATCCTCGTCGCCGGGCTGGACATCGAGCCGTGAAAAATCGATCGACCGCGCGAGCAGCCGGCAGGGTGTGCCCGTCTTGAAGCGGTCGATGCGGATGCCGACGTGTTCCAAGGCCCGGCTCACCCCCGCCGTGGTTCCCTCGCCGGCCCGCCCGCCCGGTGTCTGCGCCTCGCCGGTGTGCATCACGGCCTGAAGAAATGTGCCCGTCGTGAGCACCACGGCCGCCGCCTGATACTCGGCATCCCCGCGCACGCGCACGCCCGTCACCCGCCATTCCGGCCGACCCGGGCCCGGCACACCCACAGGCTCCACGATCAGATCCTCGACCGTCTCCTGCCGCAGCTCGAGCCCCGCCGTCTCCTCGACGACTCGCTTGGCCTCCATCTGATAGAGCTTTTTGTCGGCCTGCGCTCGCGGCCCGTGCATCGCCGGCCCCTTCGAGCGGTTGAGCACGCGAAACTGGATGCCAGTGGCGTCGATCATCCGCCCCATCACGCCGCCGAGCGCATCGACCTCGCGCACGAGCTGCGCCTTGCCGACGCCACCGATCGCGGGATTGCAGCTCATCTGGCCGACGGTGTCACAATTCGCCGTGAGGAGCGCCACCCGCGCCCCGAGCCGCGCCGCCGCGCACGCCGCCTCCACGCCGGCATGCCCGGCTCCGACGACGATCACGTCATAGTGGTAACGACACGACATGCCGCTGATTCTACCACCCGCCCCGCGGAGGACAGGCTTCAGCCTGTCATGCTCTGATGCACCCAATCCGGCTTCGGACTCCCCATATCCCATCGCCGGACGTTCGCCTCCGCCCTCCAGGCAATCCTGTTCGGCACGGCGGTAGTCGCCGTCGTGGGACAAGCGTCCCGCTTTCCGTAGGACAGGCTTCAGCCTGTCATGCCTCAACTCGCCCAAGCCGGCTCGGGGTTGCCCCTGCCATTGAGCCGGCGTAGCTGACCAGCGCAGCCAGGATGGCGCAGCGCAGGCAGGTCCGAGCGAGCGGAGCCCAAGGATGGGC
>JAIXPT010000388.1 GCA_027486095.1 Planctomycetaceae bacterium
ACGGCGTATGTGACCAGCGCAGGCATGGATGCCGGAGCGCAGGCACATCCGAGTGAGCCGGAGCCTGGAGGGCGGAGGCGAACGTCCGGCGAGACGGTACGGGGTAACCCCGAGCCGGCACCGGCCGTCAAGGCCGACTCCGAATGCGGGTCCGTCTCACCTGCCCCGAGTCACAGCGACTGCAGGCTCGTGAGCGCGGCGGTGAGTTCGGCTTCCGCCTGAAATCCATCGACGGGTTCGAGGCCGATCCAGCCGCGGTAGTGCCGTTCTTCGAGCGCCGCCAGCACGTTCGGCAGATCGACCTCGCCACTGCCGAGGATCACCGCGCGGCCACGCCCCTTGAATGTGCCGCGGATCGCGTCGGTCGCGTGCACGTGGCCGATATGGCCTGCGAGCATCTCGACGGCGACGACGGGATCGTGGCCGTGCACCACGAGCGATCCTGTGACCAGGTGGCAGCACAGCGCGCCGGCGGGCACGGCGTCGAAGACGCGCAGGAGGTCCGCGGGGCTCGACCGGCCCGCTTCGGCCGTGAGTGTGCACCCCACGCGCTCGCCCCAGGCGCCGAGGTCGGTGAGCACATCGACGAGCAGTTGCCACCGCGGGTCGGCAGGGGCATCCGCGGGCGCGAGCGCGGGGATGTCGCCGACATGATTGAGGAGCACCGGTGCGCCGAGCGCGTGGGCGGCTTCGAGGGCGGCCTTCGTGGCCGCGATCCGCGCTTCGAGCCGCTCGCCATCGGCGTAGCCCCCGCGCGTGGGAAACGCGGCCGCCGCCACCACGAGCCCCTCGTCGGCCAGCCACTTGCGGATCTGCCGGATGCCTGTCTGAGACAGCTGCTCGGGATCCACACCCGTGCGCAGATCGAGCTCCACGCCGCGGAGCCCAAGCCCGCGCACCTTGCGAAACGCGGTCTTGAGGTCGCCGGAGAGCGCGAGCGCGGCGACGGAGAACCGGGATGTTTCCATGGGGGATGCTCGAGGATGGTCGCGGATCACCGCAGCCGATTGTATTCTGCAAGGCATGTATCCACTTGCCCGCGTGACTGCCGAACTTGAAAGCCTCGCCCCGCTGCGGCTGGCAGCCGACTGGGATGCGGTCGGGCTGCTCGTCGGGTCGCGGCGGCCGTCGATCGCCCGCGTGATGACCTGCCTCACGCTCACGCCGGCCGTCGCCGACGAAGCCGTCGGGAAGCAGGTCGATCTCGTGGTCACGCACCATCCGCTGCCGTTTCATCCCGTGGCCCGCGTCACGGCCGACACGGCGCCGGGCCGCGTGCTCCTCACGCTCGTGGGCGCCGGCATCGGCGTGTGGAGCGGGCACACCGCGTGGGACTCGGCGGCGGGCGGCATCAACGACCAGCTCGCCACGCTCGTCCAGCTCGAGCATGTCACGCCCATCATCCCCGATGCCGTCTCCCCCCTGGCGGGCACGGGCCGGGCCGGAGCTGCGGCCGCCGGCATGACGGTGCGCGACCTCGCGCGGAAGGCGGGCGTCGCCCTCGGGGTGGCGGCCGTCCAGGTGTCCGGGCCCGCCGATCGGCAGGCCGGCCGCGTGGGGATCGTATGCGGCTCGGGCGGTGATCTCGTCGCCCAGGTCGCCAAGGCGGGCTGCCACACCCTGCTCACCGGCGAACTCAAGCTCCACGACGCGCTCGCCGCGGAGGCAGTGGGGCTGGCGGCGATCGCCGTCGGCCACCACGCGAGCGAGCGGTTTGCGATGGACGTGCTCGGCCGCCGCCTCGCGGAGGCGTTGCCCGGGCTCCACTGCCACGCCAGCGCCGCCGACACCGATCCGCTCGCCTGGCAGGCCATTTGATCGGCGAAATTTCAGCGCTACACTTGCAGGGTTCGACGGCGGGCACATTCCGGCAGCTCAGGCGGTTTTCAGTGGCGAAATTCCTCACCGCGCTTCCGGTCTTCAACGAAGCGGCGCACGTGTCGGCGGTGCTCGACGAGGTGCTGCGGTTCACGCCCGACGTGCTCGTGGTGGACGACGGCTCGACCGACGGCACGGCCGAACTGCTCGCCGCGCGGCACGACGTGCAGGTGATCCGCCACGCCCACAATCGAGGCTACGGCGCGGCGCTCGCGACGGCGTTCGCAACCGCCCGCACGGGCGGCTGCGACGGCCTGGTGACGATCGACTGCGACGGCCAGCACCAGCCGCGGCTGATTCCCGACTTCGTCGCGGCGCTCGAGGCGTGCCGGGCCGACATCGTCAGCGGCTCTCGCTACCTCGTCGCCTTTCCCGGCGATAGCGAGCCCCCGGCGACGCGCCGCCGGATCAACGCCGAGATCACCGCCGAGATCAATGCCCGCCTGGGCCTCGCTCTCACCGACGCATTCTGTGGCTTCAAGGCCTACTCGCGGCGGGCCCTCGAGCGGCTCGCGCCGACCGAGCCGGGGTATGCGATGCCGCTGGAGGTGTGGGTGCAGGCCGCCCTGGCCGGGCTCACGGTGACAGAGTTGCCGGTGCCGCTCGTGTACCTCGATCTGGCGCGGAGTTTCGGGGGCGCACTGGACGATGCGGCGACGCGTCTGGCCTACTACCGCCGCGTGCTCGATCGTGCGGAGTCGGCGGTGGCCGCCGCGGCGGGCGCGGCTCCGTGACCGCGGCCGACTGCCCCATGCCCCCATTTCGACGCACTCGCACGGCACCCGAGCGATCGGGCGAACGGCTGATCGATCCGCCTGTCCTTGCATCGGCGGCGGCCCCCGCCGATTCGATCGAGACCCTCATCGACAACAACCGCCTGCTGCGGGCCGCCTTCGACACGCGGATCGGCGATCTCAAGCTCTGGGAGCTCGTCGCCGCCACGCGCCGCGAGGTGCTGACGGTGGCCGCGGAATACACGCTCAGCTACCGCGATGCCGAGCGGCCGAGCGACATGGCCGACTGGATCGCACGGCCGATCGTGATGGGCGGGCACCAGCCCGAGTTCTTCCATCCCGGCGTGTGGCTGAAAAACTCCGCGCTCGATGCCTACGCCAAGGCCGTGTCGGGCACGGCGATCAACCTCGTCGTGGACACCGACCGCTGCGTGCGGGCCTCGTGCAGTGTGCCGGTGGGCACGCCGCGCGACGCCCATCTTGAAGAGGTGCCGTTCGACGCCTCCGCCCCCGAGATGGCCTGGGAGGAGCGGTCGATCGTGGATCGCGACGTGTTCGCGGCGTTCGGTCGGCGGGCAAGCGATCTGCTCGCGCCCCTGGAACCAAACCCGATTCTCCGGCGCTGGTGGCCGCTGGCGGTGGAACGCGCGGCGGAGTGTCATCGCCTCGGGCTCGGGCTCGCGCAGGCCCGGCACGCCCTCGAGGCCCGGTTCGGCTGGGAGACGCTCGAGGTGCCGGTGAGCGAGCTCATGCGTCTGCCCACGGTGATGGTCTTCATGGGGTGGCTGCTCGCCCACGCGCGGCAGTTTCACGAGGCCTACAACTCGGCCCTCGTCGCCTATCGCCGGGCGCACAAGGTTCGCGGTCGGGGCCGGCCGATGCCCGAACTCGTCGTCCGCACCGACTCTCCCGGCGACGGACCGTGGTATGAGGTGCCGTGGTGGATCTGGTCGCGGGACGATCCGCGGCGGCGCAGGGTGTTCGCGTACGCGAGCCCCGGCGGCACGCTCACGCTCTCCGATCTCGAGACGGTGCGCGTGGAGCTGCCGATCTCGCCCGACACCTCGCCCGCCAAGTGGGTGGACGCGCTGTCGCGGATGGAGGAGCACGCCGTCAGGCTGCGGCCCCGGGCGATCGTGACGACGATGCTGGCCCGGCTGATGATCGCCGACGTGTTCGTGCATGGCATCGGCGGGTCGGCCTACGACCAGCTCACCGACTCGATCGTCAGGCAGCTCACCGGCTGCGATCCCCCGCGGCACGCCGTGGTGTCGGGCACGCTCAAGCTGCCGATCGACACGGTGTTTCCAGAACTGGCGACCGGCGATCCCGAGGCGGCGCTCGTGGACGTGCAGCGGACGCTCCGCGATCTCGAATTTCATCCCGAACGGCATCTCGCCCCGCTCGATGCCGAGGCCCCCGAGATCGCCGAGCTCGTGCGACGGAAGCGGCACTGGATCGACACGCATCCCACCGCCACGCTGGCCCGGCGCCGCTGCCACGAGATCCGCGCGGTCAACGAACGGCTACAGCCGCGCATGGAGTCGCTGCGCCAGGCCACACTCGCACGCGTGGGGCCGCTCGCCGCCGCGGCGCGGGCCCGCAGGGTGCTCGAATCCCGCGCGCATCCGTGGTGTTTTTTCGCGGAAAAGCCGCTGCGATCGTTCTTGCTACTGGAAAACGACTGAGAATCGTCCTATCTTGACGGCTCAACGGACTGTTTCGAGCCACTCCAGGGAAAGGAGGGACCATGCGTCGGTCAGATCGTGCCCCCCAGCGTTCCGCAGGCCGGGCTGCGTCCCGAGCCACGGCCGGGCATTCGGTAGGGCACTCGGCAGGGCAGCTGGTGCGGGCCGTGCCAGCGGCGAAAAAAGCCAAGAAAACCCGCTCAAAGGCGGTGGCGACGGTCGATATTCGCCCGGCTGGCACCGTGGTCAGCCGCCGCGTCGCGACCAAGCGGCCGGCAATTCTGCATCTGCCTGAACACCCGATCCTGCCCACGAAACCTCCTTCGTGGATGCTCGAGGAATGCCACGTGTCACCGGCGCGGGCGGGCGACCAGAGCGAAATCCTCCAACTCCTCTCGGGGCTGCCCACCGCCCCCTCGAAGGCCGAGTTTCACGCCGCGGTCGATCACCCCGACCACGACGCCGCCAATCGGCTCGTGGCCCGGCTGGCCGGCCGGATCGTCGGCCATGTCGAGGTGATGCCGCGCACGGTGCTGCTCGACGGCGTGCCGGTGGCGGCAGCCGCGATCGACCGCGTGGCGGTGCTCCCGGAGTGCCGCGGAGCCGGCCACGGCCAGCGCCTCGTGCGCGCGGCCGAAGACCGGATGCGGCAGCTCAGCGCCTGGGTCGGCTTCTCGCGGACCAAGATCGCGCCCTCCTTCCACGAGCTCGGCTGGGCGGTGCTTGGCCGCGATTGCGCCACGCCGGGCCGCCCCACCGAGATTCTCGCGCGGCTTCTCGAAGGGCCGCAGCGGGCGGGCGATACCGTGACGATGCGGCAGTGGCGGCACGTCGAGCTGCCGGCCATCCTCCGCATCTACAAGCAGAATGCCGCCCAGTTCGTCGGGCCGATCGATCGCAGTGAAGCTTATTCGCGCTGGCTGATCAGTCGCGCCGCCTTCGACTCGATCATCGTCGCGCTCGTCGGGCAAGATCGCTACGACCTGCACGAGACGACGGCGCGGATCGTGGGCTACGCGATCCAGTCGGGCAACCGCGTGCTCGAGCTCATGGCCGACCCGGAGTTTCCGGGGCTCGAACGCGAGATTCTCGCCCGGGTGTGCGCCGAAGCGGTCGAGAACGACCGGCAGGAGATCCTCTACGAGGCAGGGGCCGCCGATCCGCTCCATGCCGCGGTCACCGGGGGTGACGCAGGCGGCGTTCAAGCGGGCGACCGGATGATCGTCGCCAAGCTGTTTCGGCCGCTCGAACTGCTCGAGTCGCTCGTGCCCTCGTTCGCCACGCGGGTGGCCGACGCCGGCATCCGCGAGACGGTGGAGCTCGGCCTCGAAGCCCCGAACTTCCGCGGCTCGGTGATCGTGGCGGAGCCCCGTGGTGGCGAGGTGAAGGCCACCGTGCAGGCCGGCCGGGTCGGCCGCAGCTATCTGCGGCTCTCGGCCGACGAGCTCGCGCGGCTGGTGCTCGGCCAATGCGATCCGCACGAGGCGGTCGCCGCCGGCCGAATGGAGCCCTCGACGCAGGTGGCGCTCAAGCTCGCGGCGCAATTGTTTCCGCGCCGGCCGCTGTGGTGCCCGATGTGGGACGACCTCCCGGCGTAGCCGTTGCCACGGGAACTCGATCGTGGGCCACCCGCAGCACGCCGCCTGGTCTCGACTGCTCGTCCTGTTCGGGGGCGCGGGGCTCGTCGGCTGGCTCGGCATGGCTCAAAGCGCGCCGGTCGAGGTGGCTGCGCCGCCAGTGGCCGCCAGTCAGATCCACGATCTGACGCCCGATCCGATTCGTGAGCTGGAGCGCGAGGCGGAGCAGTCGGGCCACGCGGCCTGGGGCCACTGGGGCACCCGCGCCGACCGATACGTCGAGTGGTCGAACCATTCCAACCGCCTCATTCCGGTGTATGCGTTCGGTCTGTCCCTCGATGCGGTTGCCGGATCACGCAGCGTCTACCGCAGCGCAGCCCGGCTCGAGGCGCTCTACGGCCGCCTCCCGGAAGGTACGCTCCATCCCACGGCCGACTATTGCGACCAGACCGACATCCATGCGTTGCAGCTCGACGCCGCCCGCGCCGGCAAGAAACGGATCATCCTCTTCGTGTTCGACGGCCTCGACTGGACGACGACCCGCACCGCCGCGATCGCCACGACCGGCCGCGTGGCCTACGACTCGGGCCGGGGCAGCGGCTTCGTGTTTCAGGACTACCGCGGGGCCCCGACCGCCTTCGGCTGGTGTGTCACGAGCCCGGCCAACGACGGCACGTCGTTCGACGTCGATGCGCAGGCCGTGAAGAACCCCGGCGGAAAAACGGGCGGCGGCTACGATCCCGTGCTCGGTGGCTCGACCCCGTGGGACACCTCCGTCGATCTCCGCTACCTCACCGGCCGCAGCCGCGAACGCCCCCACGCCGTCACCGATTCGGCGGCCTCGGCTACCGCGCTCTGCTCGGGCAAAAAAACCTACAACGACGCGATCAACGTCGATCCCTCCGGAGCCTTGCTCGAACCGATCGCCGTCACGCTCCAACAGCAGGGCTGGGCCGTGGGGGCCGTGTCGAGCGTGCCGGTGTCGCACGCCACGCCCGCCTGCGCCTACGCGAACAACGTCAGCCGCGACGACTATCAAGACATCGCCCGCGATCAGCTCGGCCTCGTGTCGATCGCGCATCGCACCACGCCGCTGCCCGGCCTCGACGTGCTCGTGGGCGGCGGCTTCGGCGTCGATGTCGGCGACGACAAAGGCCAGGGGACAAACTTCGAGCCGGGCAATAAATACGTCGCCGAATCGACGCTTCGTGAGATCGACTCAGCCGGCGGCGGCCGCTATCGCCTCGCCCTGCGCACGCCCGGCCGCCCGGGTGCCGATGTGCTCGGCGAGGCCGCCCGCGCGTGCATCGCCGATGGCCACCGGCTGTTCGGCTTCTTCGGAGCCGGCGAAGGGCACCTGCCCTTCGCGACGGCCGATGGCCGCTACGATCCGGTCATCGTAGAGCCATCGAAGCGCGAGACGCTCGAAGGGCTGAAGAAAAAATACTCGCCGCCGATCCGCTACACGCCGGCCGATGTGGCCGAGAATCCCACGCTCGCCGACATGGCCACGGCCGCCCTCGACGTGCTCGCGGCCCGGGGCAACTTCTGGCTGATGGTGGAGGCGGGCGACGTCGATTGGGCCAGCCACGCCAACAACATCGACAACTGCATCGGCGCCGTACGGAGCGGCGACAAGGCGCTGCGAGCTATTGTTCGCTGGATCGAAGACCACGGCGGCTGGGACGACACGGCCGTGATCGTGACGAGCGACCACGGCCATTTGTTCGTGCTCACCGACCCCGCCGCGTTCGCACGGTAGCGGGTCCGTGAGGATGTCCCGCATTGGAAGCCCGAGGCGTAAGCCGAGAGGATGCCTCGCCCCAGGAAGCCCGAGGCGTAAGCCGAGAGGATGTTTTCGGTCCGGCCCGCTATGCCACGCGGATTCCCTTCGGCTTACGCCTCGGGCTTCCATGACAGGCTGAAGCCTGTCCTACGTATGCCCCCGGGCGCCGGCGAGCCATTCGTCGGCCCAGGTGCGAACGCCGTCAACGCCCTTCCGGTGGCAGAAATCGCCGAGCGTTTCGGCGGGCTTCCGTTCGGCCTTGTAGCAGGCGAGCACGGCCGTGATCTCCTGGGAGAGTTCCTCGAATGGCACCACGTCCTTGTAGTGCTCGTTGAGCCGGTCGCCCAAGAGCCGGCCGCCGAGAAAGATCGTGTATTTGCCGAGCGTGCGGCCCACGATGCCGATATCGGAGTTGTAGGGGCGGGCGCAGGCGTTGGGGCAGCCCGTCATTCGGAGCGTGAAGGCCTCGTGCGCAAGGCCGAGTTTCGCCACCTCGGGCTCGAGCGAATCGATCAGGCCCGGCAACACGCGCTCGCTCTCGGCCACGGCCAGGCTGCAGGTCGGCAGGGCGACGCAGGCCATGCTCCAACGCCTCAGCGTGCTGATCTCCTCGGAGGTCTTCACGCCGTGGTCGTGGAGGATCTTCGCGATGCGCTCCCGGTCGGTGATGCCGAGATCCGTGAACAACAGGCTCTGGTGCGCCGTGATCCGCACGCCCGGCTTGATCTCCCGGAGGATCCGCCGGAGGGCCGTCTTCAAGCGGAAATCCCCCGTGTCGTGCACGCGGCCGTTCTCGACGTTGAATCCGTAGAAGAATTTTCCGTCGCCCTGTTCGTGCCAGCCGATGTGGTCGTCGAAGCCGTGGATATCGGCAGGGTGGCAGGGAGCGAGTGGCTTGCCGAAATACTCCTCGACTTTCGCGCGGAAATTCTCCAGGCCCATCGTGTGGATCGTGTATTTGAGCCGTGCCACCTTGCGGTCGGCACGGTTGCCGAAATCGCGCTGCACCTTCACGATCGCCTCGGCGATCGCGAGCACGTCTTCCGGCGGCACGAAGCCGAGCCGCTTGGCGAGCGCCGGAAAGGTCTTGGCGGCGCTCGGCGTCACGCCCATGCCGCCGCCGGCGAGCACGTTGTAGCCGAGAATTTTTCCCTGCTCGTGGACGACGATAAAGCCGAGGTCATTGGCATAGACGTCGGTGCAGTTGTCTTCAGGGAGCGCGAAGGCCGTCTTGAATTTCCTGGGCAGATACGTGCGGCCATAGATGGGCTCGTCTTCGATCACCGCGTCCTTCGCGTTGCCGCCGGCGAGCGTCTTCTCGCCCGTGTCGGGGTCGGTGAGCCAGATTTCGTAGTAGGCCCGTGTCCGCGGGGCCAGGTGCACGGCCAGTTCGTCGAGCTTGGCCTGCATCTCGGCACGCACCGGATTGCCGTGGATCGGCGCGGGGCAGCACATGATGTTGCGCTCCACGTCGCCGCAGGCGGCGAGCGTGGTCAGGCGGTTGGTGTGCACCCGCTGCATGAATTCCTTGAGCTCGCCCTTGACCACGCCGTGGTGCTGAATCGACTGCCTGGTCGTGAGCCGGATCGTGCCGTTGCCGAGCTCGTCGCCCATGTCGATCGCGGCGAGCAGCTGGTCGGCCGAGAGCTTGCCGCCGGGCACGCAGGTGCGGATCATGAACGAGATCTGCCGCTCGCTTTTTTTGCCGTCGATCGCCTTCCTGGTCTCGCGGTCGTCCTGCTGGTAGGTGCCGTGGTTTTTGAGCAGTTGGATCGAAGGCTTGCCAAACCCGGGCGCACCGTCGGCGAGCTCCTGGGCGATGTCGCCCCGCAGGTAGTTGCTGGCCGTCTTGGCGACTTCGACGGCACTGGGCTTGGGGGCGGACACGGGCGTTTCGTCGGGCATGGGTTCCTCGGTTTCTATGCAAATTAGGATAGGCGATAGGGTGCGGGAGGGCGACACGGCCCTCACGACAGGCCCGAGAGACAAAAACCAGTCCCTCGTGCCCCCTTGAAACGGAACACCGGCGGAGCACGACGTGGGAACCCGGCTTTCGGAATCGCTCGCAGCCGGTGACCGGGCAGCCTTCGCCGCCCTGTACGACCGGCTCGCCCAGCGCCTTTTCGCCACGGCTCGCACCATGCTCGCATCGTCTGCTGAAGCCGAGGACGTGGTCCACGACCTGTTCGTGGAGCTCGCCCGCATCCGTGAGCGGCTCCCGGCCATCGCCGATCTCGACGGCTACGTGTTCACGATGCTCCGCCATGCCGCCGGTCGCAGGCTGCGACGACGCTCGCTCGCCCGCCACGCCCTCGATCGGCTCGGCCAGGAGCGGGCCAACGCGGACGGTTTCGCCGCATGCCCCACCGAGATGCCCGACGAGGCGCTCGCGGCGGCCGTGGCGACGCTGCCGCCGGCCCAGCGCGAGGTGATCGCACTCAAGATCGACGGGGGCCTCACGTTCGCGGAGATCGCCGCCGTGATCGGCACGTCGGCGAATACGGCCGCCAGCCGCTATCGCTACGCCCTCGAAAAGCTCCGCGCCGCACTCGTGGCCCACGAGGTGCCCCGATGACCGACCGCCTCGAACCCCACTCGACTTCCCAACTCGCCGCGCTCGAGCGGCGCCTGGCACGTTCATCGCTGCCGACGCTGCCACCAGACCTGCGCCAACGCGTGCTCGCGGCGGTCGATGCCGTCCTCGACGACACGGCGTCGGCCACCGTGCCCGACTTGTCGGGCGAATCGTTTGCGTCGTCCCGGAACGGGCTGGCCTTCGTCGTGTCGGCTGTCGCTGCGGCGATCGTGCTCATGGTGTTCTCCACAGCCATCACGCCGATCTCGGCCGTCCCGCTGTCGCTCGACGACCGTGCCCGAATCGCCGGCATGAGTGAGCTTATCGATGCGATGCCCAGGGCTGGGGAGCACTCCGGGGATGTCGCCTTCCACCCAACGCCCACCACCGCATCCGCACGCCCTGCCATGCTGCGCCCCCTCGATACACCCCGCATCCTCCAGGAGACGCTCTGATGGGCTCCCTCATGTTTTTCATGGCCGCGATCGCGGCCTGCCTGCTCTGGTCGGCCGCGTTCATCGCCATGGCGGCCCGCACCGAGCGCGTCTGGCTGCGCCGGCTGCTCACGACCCTGGCCATCGTCGTGCCGCCGCTGACCCTCGTGCCGTGGGTGGCGGCCACGGGCGTGCTCGCCTTTGTGGTGAAGCTCGGCACGAACTGGTTCGTGCCCACCGTGTTCGCATTCGTGTCGGCAATCGTGGGCGGGCTGTGGATCTGCCGGGGCGGTTTCATGCGATCGGATACCGGTGACTTCGCGGCGGCTTCCTGGCCGGTGATCGGCCTGGCCGCGATGTTCCTCCTGGCGAAGGCGGTCTGCTTCGGCACGCTCCTCTTCATCGACAACGCGGTCGTGGCCGAGACACGGGCGATGCGGGTCGAGGCGGCGCAGCTCATGATGGCGAACCTGCCGCCGGCACCGCAGCCCGACGACGACGCGGCGCCGCTCTACCTCCGGGCGTGCGCCGCGATCGAGGCCGACAAGGAATTTTCAACCGCCGGCTCACCGCTGGAGGCGCCCGTCACGACCGAGATCGGTGCGGCCGCGGTCAGGGAGATCCTCGCCCGCCACGCCGCGACGCTCGAGCTCGTGCGCCGCGCCGCCGACCGCCCCGGCTGCCGGTTCGTGCGCGACTGGACGCGGCCGTCGATTTCAATGCTGCTGCCCGAGATCCAGTCGCTGCGGCAGGCGGGCCGGCTCCTCGCCCTCGCCGCCCGCCGCGAGGCGGCGGATGGCGACGCGGCCGCGGCCCTGCGCGACATCGTGCGCATCCACCGCATCGGCGTCCACGCCGCCGGCGAGCCGATTCTCATCTGCGGCCTCGTCGGGCAGGCGCTCGATGCCGTCGCCCTCGAGACGCTCGCCGCCGTGCTGCCCACCTTGAAGAAAGACGATCTGCCGCTCCTCGACGAACCGGCCTTCCGCGACTTCATCGACACAGCCCCTTCATACCAGCGGCATTTCCTCGGGGAAGAGGCGTTCGGGCTGGCCACCGCGGCCGACCTCGCCGAAGGCACGAGGGAAATATCGCCACGGAGCCTGTTCGGTGCATTCGATGGGAAGCCATCGCCGGGCTGGGGCTGGCCCTTCGACGTGCCGATCTCCCTCCTCTACCGCTGCTTCCTCCTCCCGACGGATATCGCCGGCTACCGGGAGACCATGGGCCGCTACCAGGAGATCGAAGCGGGCAACGTTCCGTCCAAGGCGTTCATCGACGTCGCGAAGCAGATCACTGCCCTCGAAGCCGACATCGTACAACGTCGGCAGGGCCTGTTCGCCTCGCTGCTCGCCCCGGCCCTGTCGCCCATCTTGACAAGCGAGGCCCGAGGGCGCGTGAAGCACCGTGCGGCCGAGGTGCTCGTGGCCGCGACCCGAGCGCGGCTCACCGCTGGATCGATCCCGGAGTCGATCGAGGCCCTCGTGCCCACGAGCATGGCGAGCGTGCCACGCGATCCGTTCACCGACGGCAAACCGCTCTTCGCGGAGCACGACGACGGTTCGTTCGTCGTGTGGTCCGTCGGCCCCGACGGCGAAGACGACGGTGGCCCCGCGCCGGCCGGCACCGACACGCCCGAGGGGGATGACGACGTCGGGCTGCGGATGGCGACGTCGGCCGGGGACACCACCACGGCACCGTGATGGCCCGCCTGCCGTGCGGATGGTGAGCGGCCGCTCTGCGGCGTATCCTGCTTCCATGCGTTGGCAGCTTGCTTGGCTCGTGGCGTGTGTCGTGTCGGTGGCTCCCGCACTCGGGCGGGCGGGTGAGCCATTCCCGCGGGAGCTCGTCGAATTCGGGCCGCCGTCGGCCGCGCCGCTCTTCGCCGGCGGCGGCCCCGCCGCGTGGGATCGCGACCTCCGTGAACGCGGCTGGATCATCCGCGAGGGCAATCGCTGGTCGCTCTGGTACACGGGCTCCAATCCGGCCCGCGATCCGGTGCGCCGGCTGGGCCTGGCCACGAGCGGCGATGGCCTCAATTGGACGCGCTCCCGCGCGAATCCGCTCGTTTCCGACGCGTGGGTCGAGGACGTGTGCGTCGTGCACCACGCCGGCTGGTACCGCATGTTCGCCGAGGGGGAGCAGGACATCGCCCACCTACTCGTCTCGCGCGACCGCGTGCGCTGGCAGCGGTGCGGGCCGCTCGAGATCCGCCTCGCCGCGGGCGGGCCGATCCCGGACGGGCCGCGGGGCACGCCGGCCGTGTGGCTCGAACGCGGCGTGTGGCATCTCTATTACGAACGCATGGACCATGGCGTGTGGCTCGCGACGTCGTGCGACGGCCGCGTGTTTACAAACGCCTGCGACGAGCCGGTGCTCGCCTGCGGCCCCGAGCCGTACGACATGCATGCGATCGCCATGAACCAGATCGTGAGGCACGCCGGCCGTTACTATGCCTACTACCATGCGAGCCCGCGGGAAGACCGGGCCACGTGGCAGACGTGCCTCGCCACGAGCCCCGACCTCGTACACTGGACGAAGTATGCCGGCAATCCGCTGCTGCCGGTCGATCCCGAAGCGCCGAAGCGGTCGAGCGCCACGCTCGTGCACGACGGCGAGCGGTTTCGCCTCTATACGACGCACCCCGACGTGCGGGTGCGATTCGGGATCACGTCGCCCGACGTGCCCAGGTGACGCTGCCGAGGCCACAACGCGAAAGCCGCTATGTCGGGCCGAAACACCTGGTTCTTGGCGGCCCTAGCGAAGGCCCTGCACGAGTTCATAGCCCGGCGCGAGCAGCAAGGACGGTTCACGGACGGGTCTTCCGTGGATGGATCGCCACTCGCGCCCCTCTTCGTCGCCACGAGGAATCAGGGTTTATGCCTGTCCTTTTGGTCTACCCTTTTGGTCTGCCCAAGATTCGCCGGCAGTGCGATGGCCTCGGGACTCACCCGCCAGACCGCCTGGCCGCGGAAGTTGTAGCGGGTGTAGATCGAATCTCGCGCAAACGAGACTTCGTCCAGCAGTCGTGATGGTGATCTCCGGCAGAAATGCGTTATGCTGAGTGGAGAATCCGCTCGTACAAATTGCCGGGATGATCGAGCCTCTCCCCCATGACGATCTCACCGCCATGCAAAGCCTCGTCGACATCGAGCAAGCCGTACAAAATCTCTCGGCTGAACAGCAGGCCGAACTACTGCTATTCGTCGCCGAGCGGCTGCGAAGTAAGCGCGTCCCCCTTCCTGAACCGCGCGAGTTCACCCAGGAACAACTGAAGGCGTGGCTCGACGAGGACGAGCAGGCCATGGAACGGTTTTGGGCTGGATCGTGAGGTTGTTTGTCGATTCCAGTGTAGCGCTCGCTGCGTGTGGAAGGCCGCGAGGTGCTTCCCGGGCCGTCTTTAATGCCGCCGCTGCAAATGGCTGGGAGTTGGTGTCGAGCGGATAGTCGCTTGCCGAGATTCGTCGCAACCTCGGCAAACTCCCCGGGCAGGCGGCGGCCGAATGGCAGACGATCGCAGGCGGTCTCCGAATCGTTCGGGATGTCTGGACAAGTGACAGGCCAGCCGTGTTCGGTGTCGCAAAAGATCGCCCGGTGCTCTTTACGGCAGCCGCATGGGCCGACGTGCTGCTGACGCTCGGCACGGCGGATTTTATCGCCCTACTGGGCAACAGGTTTTATGCTCTCCATGTTCTGACGCCCGGCATGTTCTTGGAGTGGCAGCGGGCGACAGGGGTGTTGAGAATATCGCGGGGCTGAGTGGGCACTGGCATCTATTCAGCGGCCAGGCCGCCGAGGGCGTTGTCGACGTGATGGACGCCGTGCTTTGCGGCGATGGCCGTCAGTTGCTTCGCGCTCGTCGCACAGTAGGTGCCGAGCCAGTGGGATTGTTCGGGGTCGGCTTCGATTCGGGCGGCGGGGATCGACTTGGCTGCTGCGGCGGCCTGGAGGGTTTCGAGGTTGCCGTTTGCGCGGAGTTGATCGACCCGCTGCTTGAGGGCCTTCGTGAACCAGCCGATATCCTGGAGTCGGGCCGGGTAGCGGGCCACGCGGGCGGTGTCTTGGCGCTGCTGGTCGATCCAGGCCTGAACCGTGGCCTGGCTATCGACGTCGAGGCAGGAGGGGCGGTAGACGGCGATCCAGCGGCGGACGACGTCTTCATCGCTCCAACCGTCGGCGATGCCTGGGTCGAGGCGGCAGAGGACGTGAAGGTGGTTGTCGAGAATTGCGAAGCCGCAGACGGAGATGGCGAAGTGCTTGGCGAGGACTTCGAGCCGGGCTTCGATCCAGGCCTTGCGGTGCGTCACGCCCTCGCCGCAGAGGAAGGCCCGCCGGACGCAGCGGGAAATGCAGTGGTAGTAGCGGGTGACCGCGACGTCCACCAGTTGCCGTCTGGGCATCGTCATCGCGGGGGCTCCTGCAGGATTCGGGGGTACTGAACGCCCGTATTCTCCGGCTCCCGCGGCCGGTCGTCAAGGATTATGCCTGTCCTTTGCCTTTTTGGCCTCCCTTTTTCTATCGTCAAGGATCACTTCTATCTTCTTTCATTATGTAACTCCTTACGACAAGGACGAGCCCTTTTATAGACAAAATAATCGCGGCTACTCCGCCCGCTACCAAGATCAGGAATGCCAACAGCATAGCACCCTGATTCGGTGCATCACTGAGCCGCGCCGATGCGGCCATCCAACATTGCAGCAACGCATACAGCAAGACAAGAAGAATCGGCGAAAATACCATGTAACGCACGCCCAAGGCTCGTTCGTGCATCTTTTGATTGGAGTGGCATCGGCGCAACATGAGATCACCGCAGTTCTTGATCCTGTGCTTCTGAAACCGACCAAATTTGAGTTGGGTGACTGTATGCCACTCGGCAAATAAATTGGTCTGCAAAAGTAGGGCTGGGTTGCTAAGTGAATCCGGTACTCTTACGTTTTTGCACACGCATCCAATAACCGGTCGTGCGTTTGGGCGGGAACCTAGGGAGTAATTGTTGCGGTAGCACCGCAAGTTGCTACCGAGTCATCGTAGTGATGTATTACGGTGAGAATTGGCATCTCCGTTGGTCCCACTCGCAGGCGGCGGCTTGTGCGGCGTCCCACCACCATTGCCCTGCTGCTCTTACAGCCCGATAGAAGGCCGAGGCCTCCCAGAGGCAGGCGTTGTAACTAGCCTGCCCGCGATATTGCTCGCGCAGGCCAACATGTATTTCCCGGCAGTGTTCGACCATATCGGCCAGGAAAGCCTTGTCACATACCGTCCGATCTGAGCCGCACGTGCCATAGCAGACATCATGCTTGTTGCACGCAGTCGTGAAGAGGAAGACTCCGTCCCCACCCCATGGAGTACTACAGCCGTTGGTTGGTGGCCGATAATCCTTTCTAGGGCGCGTCGTACGCACAAGGCCTGTGTTGCAACCGGTAACAAATATTCCATTTCCGCCTATCAAAATCATTCCCTCCAACCCACTCGGATCCACCTTCCCCGTCGGCCCATTTGCGACGAAACGATACCAGTTGTTGTCCCCCGCACTAAACCCGATCGGGTCCATCTCACTGAACCGGCCGAGCGTGCCTGAGTAGTCGCGGTTACGGACGTAGGCGAGGCCCGTCACGTCGGTGAACTTGAGTCCCTGGAAGAGGTGGGCCCACGGGGTGGCTGGGGACGAACCGACTGCGGGTGTTGTCCATGACACCGTGAGCGTCTGCGATTCGCCGTAGGGCGTGTATACGAAGCGATTGATGACGTTGCCCGCCGTTGTGCCGGGCACGCCCGTCGCCGCGATGATCGCGGTCGTGTTCCAGTTTGCGTCTTGGATCGCGTAGACACGCTGCTCCAGGCCGCCGGTGCCGGTGGTCGCGGTGCTGTCGGCATTGCGGTCTCTCGCGACCATGGCGTCTACGTAGACCGGGCTCCAGATGAAGCGAGTGTCGGCGGTGGCCGCGACCTGGCTCGGGCTCGTGCGGACACGCTCTTCGAGGGCTTGCCAGTCTTGCGAGTAGTAGACGTCGCGGATGCCAGCGGTCGCGGTTGCCGGCGCGGTAAGCGTGCCGAACTGCTCGACGATGCGGCGGTTCAAGCCATCGTATTCGTAGCGGGCCACTTCCGTATCTGATGCGTTCTTCACCGAGACGAGGCGGTTCCAGGCGTCGTAGGCGAGCGTGCGGCCCTGGGCGTCGGTGGCCAGGTTGCCGGTGGTGCTGGAGGCCAGCGATGAGCTGCCGACTTGGGTGAGCTCGTTTTGGGCGTTGGCGGTGCGGGCTTGGGCGACGCCGTTGGTGGTCACGGTCGTCCAGTTGCCCAGGGCGTCGAACTGCCACTGCTGGCTCGTGGTCGTGCCGCCGGAGCGGGTGAACGATTGGAGCTGGTTCAGGGCGTCGTAGGCGTAGGTCTCGCTGAACGCGGCGGCGAGGGCGTTACTGCGGGTGAGCCGGTTGGAGTTGCGGTCGTAGGTGTGGCTGTAGCGGTCGAGGACCGGGCTTGTGGTGGCCGTGCCCTGCGTCCACCGCTGATCGACCACGCGGCCGAATCGGTCGAGGCCCGTGTACTTGTCGCCGGCGTCGGCAGTGGCGCCGGAGAAGTTCACCATCGAGAGCGTGATGTTTATTTCCGGACGGGACCGCTCGATGACGGTGCCGGCGCCCAGGTACTTGAAGGCTTCGAGCGTGACGGTCGTGGCGTTAGCGCGCAGGCCCGTGAGGCTTGTCGGGCGACTGACCGCCGAGTCGAGGCCGCTGTAGGCGTAGTTCACCTGATAGCCGTCGGGGTAGGTGACCTGCGTCAGCCGGCTGTGGTTGCCGCCGACGCCCTGGGAGTAGGCGTATTGGACTGGTGGCGTGGTGGCGGGATCAACAAGGCCCGTGTGAGACTGCCACTCGTTCGTCATCTGCCCAAAGCCGTTGTAAACGCGGGCAACTTGATTGAGCGCATTGCCGGAAGCGGGGGCGTCGAAGGAGGTGATGGATGTGACACGGCCCAGCACATCGTAGCCGGATTCGATCCGACGGACGGCACCGTCCACGCCTGTGCCAAGCGCCGTGATCGCGTCGGCGGTCTGGCGGCCGGTGACGTCGTAGGCGTAGGTGTGGGTCGTGCTCGCGCGGTCGGTGAAGCTCGTGCGTTCGCCGAGGGCGTTTGACGTGTAGCTGTCGCGCTCTGTGGCCGAGGGGAGGCCCGTCGCAGGATCGGGGTAGCGGGTCTCGGCCATGAGATCGTTGGACGTGATCGTGCTGCCCGTGGCGGGCGAGATGCCGTAGACGTAGCCGGTGGTCTGGGAGGGTGTGCCCGCGGGTTGCACGGCCGTCCGCGAGGCGAGCCTGCCGGCGGAGTCGAATGTGAAGAGCGCGGTGACGTCGGTTTGGGAGCCAGGGGCGCCGCCCGTGAAGTTTGCGATCGTCGCCGTCGTGCGGCCGAGGGCGTCGTAAAGCGTGCGGGCGACGATGCCGCGCGGGTCGGTCACATCCTGCACGCGACCGGCGTCGTCGTAGGTGTAGCTCGTGACGAGCGCCGTGTCAGATCTGGCCGGGGCGGTGGCAGGCCGGACACAGGCGATGCCGCCATTGGTGCCGACGTTGACCGAGCCTGTGAGCCGGTTGGCTGCGTCGTAGTAGCTGGCAGCGAACGAGACGCGGGCGGGGATGCCGGAGGCGGGCGTGCCGAGGGAGCCGAGGAGCGTTGTGGCGGCGTCGTGGAACCGCTCGCGGTTCGTCGTGAGAATGACGTTGCTGGCAGCGTCGTAGGTGTATTCGGTTTGTTCGAGAATCAGCGACGCTGTGAGGCTGGTGGCGTTGGCCCACGTGGCCGCCGGCACGTTGCCGAGCGTGTAGCTCGCCGTCATGCGGCCGGCGCCGTCGTAGCGGCTTTGCATGACGGGTGCGTTCGGTGCGAACGTGGTGGCGACGTTACCGCGCCGATCATAGAACATGTTCGTCGTCAGCCGGGGCGCGCCGACGGCGCCCGTGGCCTGATCGACGAACAGCTCCTGCGTGCGGTAGACGCGGTCCTGCGCGTCGTAGAACGAGATCTGGGAACTGCGAAGCAGGTTAGCCGCCGGCTTGTCGGGCACGCGGTCGGCATTGGCGTCGATCACCCAGACGCCGTCGCCGTCGAAGACGCTCGTGCCCGTCACGCGGCCCAAGTTGTCGTAGTCGGTGAACGAGAGCGGACGGTTCACGGACGGGTCTTCCATGGAGAGGTCGGCGCTTTCGCCCGTCTTCGTGGCGACCAGGCGGTTCCGCCAATCGTAGGCGTTCTGCATGACACGCGGGGCCGCGCCGCCGCCCGGGAACTGCGTAGCCTTCGTGAGGTTGCCATTGCCGACGCCGCCGTTGTCGTACTCGTAAGCGGCGACCTGCACCATGTTCGACGTGGCCGCCGCGTTGCCCGGCGTCCACTTGAAGCCATTGGTCGTCGAGTCGTCGGTGCCGACATACGTGCCCGTGAGCCGGGCGAGGCCGTCGAACGTGGAGATCGTGATCGTGCCGGCGGGGTTTTGGACGCGGTCCAGCTGGCCCTGGTTGTTGTAGGCGTAGCGAGTGCGGAGGAAGTTCACGCCCTCGAGGCCAAGCGTGGCCGTGGCGGAGGAGTAGGTGAGGCCTTCGAGGTTCGTGTAGCGGTCAACCGCTACGACCTGGTCGGCTGCGTTCATAAGCGACCGCGTGAGCGATTGCATGGTGGTGATCGGCTCGGTGCCCGTCGGGCGGCCCTGCGCGTCTACCGCGGGCGCGGCCGAGTAGGTGAGACTCTCCGTGTAGGTGCCCGAGAGATCGCGGCGCGAGACGGTGATCGGGCCAGTGGTCGTTCCTGTCGTGGTGTTCCAGCCGACGTAGGTGCGGGTCGAGTGGTTGACGTCGTCGTAGACGGTGAACGTGATATTGCCGTTGGGGTCGGTCGCCTTGGTGATCCGGCCGAGGCGGTCCACTTCGTGGGTGGTCACGAGGTGCAGCCCGCCGCCGGCGGGCGTGGCCCAGCCGGACGGTAGATTCTGGAAGTCAGCCGTGCGGGTCGTGTCTACGTCTACGATGCTCTTCAGGACGGCGCCGGTCCGAGCGTCGTACTCGGTGTATCGCAGGGATCCATCGCCGTCCCGCGACCAGATCTCGCGGCCTGCTGCGTCGAACACCTGATCCGTCACGACCGCCGTGCCGGGGCCGTTCTGCGTTGTGGTTACCGTCGGAAGCGTCGTCCGCTGGGAGACGATCTGCGTCGTGCCAGGCGTAAACGTGGAGGCGTAGCTGGTCGTCTGCGCGCCTGCGGCCGTCGTGTTTGGATACGTCGTGCGGGTGGCGATCGGCATGACCGTGCTCCCGCCCCCCGCCTGCACGAAGTACGTAAACGCCTCCTGCAGCACCGGCGCTCCCCGGTCGCCCCGCATCACGGCCGTGCTCGACACGAACCGGTCCACACTGCCGGCCGTTGTTGCCGTGGCAGTGGTCGCCGTAGAGTAGTTCGTGACCTCGATCAGGCCGCTCGTGTCACGGATGTACTGGAAGTTGCCCAAAACCTCGTTCAAGAGATCGGGATACCGCTCGATGTCGGCGAGGTTCGCCGGCAGCGCGATCGCCTCCGGGCTCACCCGCCAGATCGCCTGGC
>JAIXPT010000260.1 GCA_027486095.1 Planctomycetaceae bacterium
CGCTCACGATTCGCCAGGGCGGCGCCGACCCTCAGCAGGTGCTCAAGCAGGGGGGCGTGCTCACGGCGCCGGCCGACTATCCCATCCGGCCGCAAGAGATCGTGCGCAGCCTCGTGATCGCGCTCTATCGCCGGGCCGAGATTCTCGGTGAGCTCGCCCGCGATGGCGCCGCCCTCGACGACGCCGCCAAGGCGTTGCTGCGCCGCCCCGCGCCCCCCAATCACTGGTCGCAGTCGTGGATCGACATCGCGCTCGGCGTGGCCCAGTGGGCCCAGGGCAAGTCCGACCAGGCCGCGCCGCTTTTGAATCGCGGCCTGCTTGCGGCCAATCAGTTCGACCATCCGCTCACATCGTGGGGCTTGATCGTGCTCGGGCGGATCGCGCTCGATGCCGACCAGCCGGCCGCGGCCCTCAAATATTTCGAAGAGGCCACCTACACCGCCGCCGACTACGGCGACACCCGCGCGCTCGAGGAAGCCTTTCGCCTCGCGTTCACCGCCCACATGGCCGCGGGCACCGGCGCGATGCCGCCCGCCTTCGGCCTCGCCTCTGAGTGGGCCCGGGCCACGCTGCCGGCGCTCAGGGCGCGGCTGCTGGCGATGCAGGCCGAGGGCCTCGCGGCCGCGGGCAATCTCAAGGCCGCGTCGGCCGCGCTCGACGACATCGACGGGCGGCTCTTGCGCGGCGATTTTGGCCGCGGCGCGGGCGGCATCCAGGCTGCCTATGCCGCGGCCCTCGTGGCCTATCGCTCCGGCGACACCGCCGCCGGCGACGCCCAGCTCGACCGGGCCCTCGCGCTCGCGCAGCCGCGCACCCCGCGGCTGTTTCAGACGGCGCGGCTCGTGGAGCTCGTGCTCGGCGGAGCAACGGCGGTCTCCGACCGCCAGGCCGACGCCCTGTTCGCGAAGCTCCTCGGCGACCCGGCCCCGCGCGACTACACGCTCGATCCGGTGGCCACGCTGGCCACCATCTCGGCACCGCGCCGCGAGGCGTTCGAGGCGTGGCTCGGCCCGGCCTCGCGCCGCGGCCACGATGCCTTTCTCGCCGCAGGCGAGGCTCGGCAGCGGTCGCACTGGCTCGTGTCGCAGCCGCTCGGCGGCCGGCGCACCGCGCTTGCAGCGCTCGCGGCCGCCGCCCCCGAAGGCCTGCCGCGGGCGGCGGCGGCGCGGCGGGCCGCCCTCCTCGCCCGGCATCCCGATTTCGCCCGCGTGCTCGACGACGCCGCGCAGCAGCGGCCCGCGCTGATCGCGGCGCTCGGGGCGCCCGCGGCCGACGAGGCCGGCTGGGACGCCTCGGCCGCGCTCGCCAAGCAGCAGCGGCAGTTCATCGCGGCGCTTGCCGCCAGCCGCGAGCCCACCGTCCTCGAATTTCCACCGCTCGACGCGCCGGCCGACGTGCGGCTGCGTCTGCCCGATCGGCATCTGATCCTCTCCTTTCAGTGGACGTCGGCCGGCCTCGCCGGCTTCCTCGAATCGAAGGCCCGCGTGGCCACCTGGCAGGTGAAGCGGCCCGCGGCTCTCGCCAAGGAGATCGCCGGGCTCGCGAAGGCGATCGGCATCGTCGATGCGGTGGCGCCGGTCTCCACCGAGCGCCTGCTCGAGACAGAGTGGCCCGCTGCGGCCGAGCGCGTGGAGCGGCTGCTCTTTGAAAATTCGAAGATCGCGCTCGGGGCCGGCGTCGAGGAGCTGGTGATCGTGCCCGACGGCCTGCTCTGGTATCTGCCGTTCGAACTGCTGCCCGTGGGCTCGGCCCGCGAGGTGGCCGCCGACGATCCGGCCGCGGGCGACGCCCCGCCGCGCACGCTCCTGCGCGATGCCTGCCGCATCCGCTACGCGCCCACCCGCAGCCTGGCGGTGCGCCGGTTTGAGCCGGCGGCCACCGAAGGCACGCTCGGCATCCACGCCGTGCGCCCGTTTCGGGGCGATCGCCCCGAGACCGGCGCGGAGATCACGGCCCGGTTTGCCGAGGCATTCGCGCGGGTCGTGCCGCTCTCGGCGGCGAGCTCGCCCGCGCTCGCGGCGGCGCTCTGCGATCGGCTCGTGCTCGCCGACGAGCTTGCTGGCGATGGCCCGATCGCCGACAGGCCGCTCGCCGTGGGTGTGGCGGGCAGACCTGTGTTTACGTTTGGCGAGTGGCTCTCGCCGCCGGCGAAGCGGCCGCAGATCGTGATCGTGCCGGGGCTGCAGACAGGCATGGCCGATGGCCTCGCCAAGCTGCCCGCCCAGCCAGGCGACGATCTCTTCATCGCCGCCACCGATCTGCTCGCCGCGGGAGCCACCACGGCCGTCGTCAGCCGCTGGCGCATGGGGGGCAAGCTCGGCATCGATCTCGTCGAGGAGTTTCTGCGCGATCTGGCGATCGAGCCGGATGCCGACGACGCGCCCGCGCGATCGCAGGCCGCTGCGAGCTGGCAGCGGGCCATCGACGTGGTGATGGCCGAGGAGCCCGACGTAGCCCGCGAGCCGCGCGTGAAGCAATCTCCGGGCGCCGCGCTGGCCGATGCCCGGCATCCATTTTTTTGGGCAGGCTACCTGCTGATCGACTGCGGCCGCGGCCGGTATGACGAGCCCATGGCGCCGGCGAAGCCGGCCGCCCCGGCACTGGCGCCCGCGGCAGCTCCAGGGCGGGCGGCCCCATGAGCGATGCCTGGCTCGGCACCGCGGCCGGCGGCTTCGCAGTCTTGGCGCTCGTCACGTTCGTCGCAGCCGCGGTGAACTCCGTGGCCGGAGGCGGCACGATCCTCACGTTTCCCGCGCTCACGGCGATCCTGCCGCCCGGGGCGGATCGGCTCGTGATCGCCAACGCCACGAGCACGATCGGCCTCATGCCCGGGTCGGTCTCCGCGGCCTGGGCCTACCGCAGCGAGCGCGCGGGATCGCCGGGGTTTTCCCGCTGGCTCGTTGTGCCGAGCATCGGGGGTGCGCTCGTCGGAGCCTGGCTCGTGGTGGTGCTGCCGCCGGAGTGGTTTGCGGCGCTCGTGCCGTGGCTGATTCTCGTGGCCGCGGTGCTCTTCGCGCTCCAGCCGCAGATCGTGGGCCTGGCTACGCGGCTGCGGAGCCCCGCCGCTGATCGCCCTGCCGCGAGCCTGCCGCTCGCCTGCGTGCTGCAGTTTCTCGTGGCGGTCTACGGCGGCTATTTCGGCGCCGGCATCGGCATCCTCATGCTCGCGATGCTCGGCCTGCTCGGCCTCGGCGACATCCACCGGCTCAACGCCTTGAAAAACTGGCTCGCCGTGCTCATCAACGGCGTCGCGGCGGCCTTCTTCGCGGCCGGCTCGTTCACGGGATCACACGCCGTCTCGTGGCCGCACGCCGCTGTGATGGCGGCGAGCGCCTGCGCGGGCGGCTTCGCCGGCTCCGCCATCGCCCGCCGGCTCCCCGCGCCGCTCGTGCGCCGCGCCGTCGCCCTCATCGCCTTCGCCCTGGCCGGCTATTATTTCTCCACCTAAGTAGGGACAGAGCTCCAGCTCTGTCCTCCGACAGGCCTGGAGGCCTGTCGCTACGTTTGTCCTCGACCACCCGTAGGGACGGAGCTCCAGCTCTGTCCACCGACAGGCCTAGAGGCCTGTCGCTACGTCTGTCCACCGACAGGCCTGGAGGCCTGTCGCCACATCTGGAGGCCTGTCATTCGTATGCTTGTTGAAACGCTCGATCTCACGAAGCGGTATGGCGCGTTCACGGCGCTCGATCGCTGTTCGTTCGGGGTGCGCGAGGGGGAGATCTTCGGGCTGCTCGGGCCCAATGGCGCGGGCAAGACCACGCTCTTGCGGCTGTTGCTCGGCTTTTTGCATCCCACGGCCGGGTCGGCCCGGGTGGCGGGGTTCGACTGCGTGGCCGAGTCGCTCGCCGTGCGGGCCCACACGGCCTACCTGCCCGGCGAAGCCCGGCTTTTTCGGCGCATGACGGGCGTGCAGACGCTCGATTTCTTCGCCGGGCTGCGGCGCGAATGCCGGCGCGAGCAGGCCACCGCCGTGGCCCGCCGCCTCGATCTCGATTGCACGCGGCAGGTGGCCCGCATGAGCACG
>JAIXPT010000453.1 GCA_027486095.1 Planctomycetaceae bacterium
CCCAGAAGGATCCCCCGGCCCATCTGCGGCCGCTCGAGATACTTCGCGCCCTCCTGGATGCTCATGCGCCCGGCCACCTCGCTCATCGGCACGAGCAGCGGGAGCCGGCCGCGGTCGTCCCGCAGGGTCTCGTAGGCGATGCCGGTGGCGCCGGTGTCGAGAAAGCCCTGCGTGAGCCCACGATCGGCCGCGAGATGCAGATACGTAAAGAGCGTCTGGCCGGGCCGCAGGAGCGCGAGCTCAGGCGGCTGCGGCTCTTTCACCTTCACGACGAGATCCGCTGCCCCGAACACCTCGGCCGCCGATTCCACGAGCGTCGCGCCGCAGGCGGCGTAGGCCTCGTCGCCGAGCCCCGACCCGGCTCCCGCCGAGCGCTGCACGAGCACGCAATGGCCCGCCCTCACGAGCTCCTCGACGCCGACCGGCAGCATCGAGACGCGGTATTCGTCGTTCTTGGTCTCTTTCGGGACGCCGACGATCATCAGGCAGTGGCTTTTTTCGGTGCTTCGATCTTGTAGGTCGCCGGCATCGGCAGCGGGTAGTTGCCGTCTTTATCGGGTACGACGGGCGGAATCGTGTCCCATGTGAGCGACTCGGGCATCGTGCGGAAGCCCGTTTTCAAGAGGCTGTCGTAGCCGGTCTCCTTGCCCGTGTAGTTGGCCGTGCGGCCCACCACCGCGGCAAAACTGGCCGCCGTGCCGTAGCCGGCGTTGTTGAGCGGCTTGTCGTTGCGGATCGCATCGTGCAGCTCGTCGTGCTCGACCTGGTATGGGTTATCGCTCTTGCCCTCGAACTTCCAGAGCACGTTACCCTTGTAGTCGGTGATCTCACCGATTTTCACGAAGCCCTTCGTGCCCTGAAATTCCTCGTTCACCCGGCCGTCGCCGCCGGGAAACTGCCGGCACTGGCTCGCGATCCGCACGCCGCCCGGATAGACGAAGTTCACGGCATGGTGGTCGTAGATCTCGCTCGGCTGGCCCGGCACGCGGTTTTGCCGGCCGCCCACGCCGTAGGCGCTCTCCGGCAGCCGGTCGAGCACCCAGTTGGCGATGTCGATGTTGTGGACATGCTGCTCACAGATGTGATCGCCGCACAGCCAGTTGAAGTGATACCAGTTGTGCACCTGAAACTGCATTTCGGTCATGTCGGGCTTGCGGCCGCGATACCAGATGCCGCCGCCATTCCAATACACCTGGCCGCCGATGATGTCGCCTGCCACCCCCTCGCGGATCTTCTGGATCGTCTCGCGATACTTGCGGTCGTAGCGGCGCTGGAGGCCGACCACCACCTTGAGCTTCTTCTCGTCGGCGAGCTTCGCGGCCGCCAGGCACATCTGCGCGCCGAACGCATCGACGCACACCGGCTTCTCCATGAACACGTGCTTACCGGCCTTGATCGCCTCCTCGAAGTGAAACGGCCGGAATCCCGGCGGCGTGGCCAGGATCACGAGATCGCAGTGCTCGAGCACCTGCTTGTAGCCGTCGAGACCCCGATACTGCCGCTCTTCGGGGCAGTCGATCTTGTCCTTCATGTTCTCGACCGCCTTGAGAGCCCCCTTGATGCGATCGTCGAAGGCATCGGCCACGGCCGTGAGCTTCACGTTCGACCCCGGCACGGAAAGCGTCTGCTGGAGCGCGCCGGTGCCCCGGCCGCCCGCGCCGATCAGGCCGATCCGGATCACGTCGCTCGACGGGCTCTGGCCATGCAAGGCCGGCATGGCGGCGACGGCGCCACTGATCGCTCCGGCGGCTCGCAGGGCGTCGCGGCGGGATAGGCGGGCAGGGTTCATGAGAGGCTCCGGAAAAGGTGCGGGGCATCGCGTGCTCAGGCTCACAGGATACATCGCGGGCTCGCGCGTTGAAAACCTGGCCGAGCGGCCGGGTCAGCCGCACGGCGACCCGGATTCCCTGCGGCTCACGCCTCGGGCTTCCTGAGAAGAGCTCGCACCCGCGCCCCCGCACGCCCGAGGCGTGAGCCGGTCCGCAAGGAAGCCCGAGGCGTGAGCCGAGAGGATGCCCGATTTCAAAAAGCCCCGGGCGGGAGCCCGGGGACTCCGCGGGGATGCGGAGACCGGTCTCCATGCGGCATAGAAAACGGGATCGCCCGCATACCCGGCCCTCCAGGCCTGGCGCTCTGCGCACCCTCGTAGCGACGGAGCTCCAGCTCTGTCGAATGCAGCCCTTATTCGACAGGCCTGGAGGCCTGTCGCTACTCGGGCGTTTCGGCGGTGCGACCGCGGACGAGGAGTTTGATTGGCACCTCTTTGAACGGCGTGTGCTTGCGGAGCACGCCGAGCAGGTAGCGGCGGTAGGGCTCCGACACGCTCTTGGGCGCGCTCGTCGAGAGCACGATCGTGGGCGGGGCAGTCTCCACCTGGGTGGCGTAAAAAATCCGTACCGGCTTGCCTCGCGGATCGGCAGGGGGCTGGTTGGCCTCGATCGACGCCCGCACGATCGAATTGAGCTTGGCCGTGGGCACGCGGGTGCGGCTCTGCCGAAACAGGCGTTGGGCCGTATCCACCACGGCCTTCACGTTGCGGCCGCGCGTGGCCGTCACGAACTCCACCGGCGCCCAGGGCATCGTGCGAAACGTCTCCCGCAGATACTCGACCCACTCCTTTTGCGGAACGCCGCCCGCATACAGATCCCACTTGTTGACCACGAGCACGACCGGCTTCGCGCCTTCCACCACCTCCTCGGCAAGCTGCTTGTCCACCTTGCCGATCGGCTCCGAAGCATCGAAGAACAAGAGCACGACGTCGGCCCGGCGAATGCTCCGTTGGGCGCGGTGCGTGGAGTAGAAGTCGATGTCGCTTTTGCGGCTCTTCGCCCGCCGCAGCCCCGGCGTATCGATCGCCATGAAGGAGTGGCCGTCCACCTCGAATCGCACATCGACGCTGTCGCGCGTGGTGCCGGCGATCGGGCTCGTGATCACCCGCTCCTCGTGCGCCAGCGCGTTGACGAACGTGCTCTTGCCGACATTCCGCCGCCCGACGATCGCGAGCTTCATCTCGGGAAGCTCGGCCTGCTCCGCCTCCTCCGGCCACGCCTCGGGCAGCCGCTCCACGATCGCCTCGATGAGGTCGTCGCGATTCCGATTTTGCCGCACGCTCACCACCAGCGGCTCGCCGAATCCCAGTGCGTCGAACTCGTGGGCCTGGACGTCGAACTTCGGATCGTCGGCCTTGTTCGCGACGAGCAGCACGCCGGCCCCGCTTCTGCGCAGCCGGGCCGCCACGTCACGATCGGCAGGCAAGAGGCCGCTCCGCACCTCGACGACGAACACCACGATGGCGGCGTCGGCCAAGCCCGACTCGATCTGCGCATCGATCTTCGCCGTGAGCCCGTCGGGATCGTCGAACCCCATCCCGCCGGTATCGACGAGGTCCACGATCCGGCCGTCGAGCTCGATCCGCTGCACGAGCCGATCACGCGTGACACCCGCCGTCGGATCCTCGATGGCAATGCGCTTCCCCACGAGCCAGTTGAACAGGCTCGACTTGCCGACATTCGGCCTGCCGACGACGACGACCTTCGGAATCACATCCGGCACGAAACGCTCCTTGAAGCCCGTTGTTGTAGCACGGATGGCTGTACAGGTTCGCGAAGGCATCGCCGAGTTTGATCAGTCCTTCGTCCCCAACGCAGGAAGCCCGAGGCGTGAGCCGAAGGGAATACGAGCGGAGCCTCGCAACCGGGGCATCCTCTCGGCTTACGCCTCGGGCTTCCAGAGGCACTCGTCCGCTACAAACTCACAGCAAGCCGTCGAGTTCGTCCACGAGGCGGCCGAATTGCTGGAGGGCGGTGGCAACGGGCTCGGGTTTTTCGAGGTCCACGCCCGCGTCGCGCAGGAGGTCGAGGGGCCACTTCGAGCAGCCTCCCTTGAGAAACCTGAGGTACGCCTCGAGTTCCTTGGCGCCTCCTTCGGCCACTTTCTTCGCCAGCGTGATCGCCGCCGCCAGGCCGGTGGCGTATTTGTAGACGTAGAACGCGTTGTAGAAGTGAGGAATCCGCAGGCATTCGAGCTCGAGCTGAGCATCGATCGCGAAGCCCGGGCCGAAGTAGGCGGCGAGGAGTTCGCGATAGATCGTCCGCAGCCGCTCGAGCGTGAGCGGCTCGCCCGCCTCGGCCGAAGCGTGTGCCTTGCGTTCGAACTCGGCGAACATCGTCTGCCGCACGATCGTGTTTCGGATCGAGTCGATCTCGCGGGCGATGATCGCAGCCTTCTCCTTGGCCGACTTCGCCCGCTCGATCAAGAGCCGCGTGAGCAGCTGCTCGTTGAAGGTGCTCGCCACCTCGGCGACGAAGATCGTGTAACCGGAATACTGGTAGGGCTGGGCCTCGGCTGAATATCGCGTGTGCATCGAGTGCCCCGCCTCGTGGGCCAGCGTGAACACGTGCTCGATCGCCTCCTCCTGGAAGTTCATGAGGATGTAGGGGTCCGAGTCGTAGGTGCCCGAGCTGAAGGCGCCCGACTGCTTGCCGGCGTTGGGGTAGCGATCGCACCAGCGGCCGGAGAGACCCTGCTCCAGCCTTCCGCAGTAGTCTTGCCCGAGAGGCACGAGCGACTCGATCACGACTTTCACCGCCTCGCCCCAGGTGTGCTTCTTTTCGAGCTCCGGCACGAGCGGCACGTAGCAGTCGTAGTGGTGGATCTCGTCGAGGCCGAGAATCCGCTTCCGCACGTCGTAGTAGCGGTGCACGGCGGGCAGGTTCGTCCGCACGGCGTCGATCAGCTGGTCGTACACCGCAAGCGG
This sequence comes from Planctomycetaceae bacterium, assembly GCA_027486095.1. Taxonomy (GTDB): domain Bacteria; phylum Planctomycetota; class Planctomycetia; order Pirellulales; family UBA1268; genus RGVT01. The sequence continues at coordinate 4,757 of JAIXPT010000453.1, forward strand.
CACGTTGTCGGAAAAGAGCGCCGCCTCGACCGCGCTCGGGTAATGACGCACCCGGGCCGAATACACGTCGCGCTCCACGGAGCCCGAGAGCGTGGCGGCGAGCGTGTTGGCATGGGCCTCGTACTGGGCGTAGTACTGGTGAAACGCCGTCCGCCGCACGTCGCGGGCCGTGTCATGCAGGAGCGTGATGAACGTCGCATTCGAGAGCTCGACCTGCTCCCCCTTGCCATTGGTCACGCCGCCGAACCTCATGTCGGCGTCGGTGAGCTGCCGAAACACGCGCCCCGCCGTGCCGGCAAACGTGCCCTGCATCGCGAGCAGCTTCTCCTCGGCCTCGGAGAGCACATGAGGCCGCGTGCGCACGAGCCGCTCGAGCACGAGCCGAGAGTCGGCGAGCACGGGCAGCTGCATCCAAGCGGCGAGCGTGGCCGGCGGAATCGCAAGGATCTCGGGCCGAATGAAGCTCGCCTTCTCGCCGGCCCGCGTGGCCACGTGCTGAAAGCGGCCCACCATCCGCTGCGATTCGGCCGCCGCCTGATCCTCGCTCGCCCGCAGGTGGGCATACGTGCC
>JAIXPT010000436.1 GCA_027486095.1 Planctomycetaceae bacterium
CCGAAGGTGATGCCCGTGGCTTCCGCCATGAACGTGCCGAAGGCCTGAGCGACCGGCGCCTGGGCCGCGCACGAGGCGGCGACGAACAGGCACGCGAGCCAGCCCCACGCGCGGTAGCGTCCGGCGAAGTCGTCGCGTCGGTGCCGGCGCATGAAGCGCACGACGAGCGCCACGCCGGCCGCGGCGACGAGCAGCATCTGCGCGAGCCAGCCTGCGAGCGACAGCATGGAGTCGGCGCTGAAGCAGTCCGCCACAGCGGCGATCGACCGTGCGAACCGCGGGCCTGCCGCCCTGCCGAGCGCCGTGAACAGCGGCTCGTGGAGCCCGGGTGCGAGGGCGGCGGCGATCGAGAACCCGACGGCCGCCACACAGGCAGCCAGCGAACCGAGCCGCGTCGGCAGCAAGAGCGCTACGGCCGGCTGGCGTTCCGGCAAGGCCACGGGATCGTATTCGGCCATGGTGCGCGTGCCGGCCGCCCTGCCGGCCGACGACGGCGACGTGTCCCGCGACCAGGCCATGAGGAGGCGCCGGCGTTGGTCGCGCCGCTGGCTTCCCGGCAATGCCATGACAATCCGGGAATCCTTCCCTGGATCCCGTTCCCTCGAGTGCGTTGCAGGCGTCGGCCGCGGCGGCATCCTGCCTCGCAGACCCGTGCCTCAGGGGGTTTGTCGTCCGACATCAGGGTGCGGATTCAGCCCGCCATGGCTGCAACGGGCAACGCGCACGCGCGTCATCCTCGGCACGGTCGACGGTTCGGCCGGCGTCCCTACAATCGTCAGCCGCGGTCGGGTCGTCCACCGCCCCTGATCCCGTTCGGATGTCCCCGGAGAAAAAACCATGGCCTACACGCTGCCCCCCCTGCCCTACGCCTTCGACGCGCTCGAACCGTTCATCGACGCCCGCACGATGGAGATCCACCACGACAAGCACCACGCCGCCTACGTGACCAACGTCAACAAGGCGCTCGAGGGCAACCCGCTCGGCGACCTGCCCGTCGAGAAGCTGATCGCGGACCTCGAGAAGGTGCCGGAGACGATCCGCACGGCGGTGCGCAACAACGGCGGCGGCCATGCCAACCACACGATGTTTTGGGAGACGATCGGCAAGGGCAAGGGCGGCGAGCCGGCGGGGCACCTCGCCGAGGCCGTGCGCAGCGTGTTCGGCGGATTCGACAAGTTCAAGGAGCTGTTCACCGACGCCGCCATGAAGCGGTTTGGCAGCGGCTGGGCCTGGCTCTCGGTCGATCCCAAGGGCAAGCTGCTCGTGGAGAGCACCGCCAACCAAGACAGCCCCATCATGCACGGCAACACGCCGGTGCTCGGCATCGACGTGTGGGAGCACGCCTACTATCTGCTGTATCAAAATCGGCGGGCCGATTACGTGAACGCGTTTTACAGCGTCGTTGACTGGGACGCGGTCGGCAAGCGGTTTGCGGCGGCCACGAAGTAGCCACCCATCCTTCCTGTCTTGCCCACTTGCCGCCGCGTGCCATGGGCACGCGGCGGCTTTTTTTGGAGTGATGGCGCTGGCGTTGACGGCATGGTTGCCGCCGGCCTATTTCCCTCCCTGCGACGGGGCCGCACGGCGGTCGGTTGGCGTCCCCGCACGACCTGCATCGTCTGGAGTATCCCATGGGCACACCCCTCGAGCGCACCAGCCTGGTGCACCGTCCCGTCACGCCGTGGTCGCTGATGGCAGCCGTGGTGGCAGTCGCGTGCGGAGTGGCGGCGTCGTCTGGATGCCGCAGCGGGGCCACCGCGATGTCGGCGCCGTCGTGGTGGTCGTTCGGCGGCACCAAGCCCGCCGATGCCGAAAAGCTCACCGCGGCGCCCCCGTTCGAGGGCAGCATCAAAAAGCCGTCGGAGTCGGCCGCCCCCTACCCGACCACGACCACGCCCAACGGCTACGCGGTCGCCGATGCGGCCGCTGGCGCGCCGCAGCAGCCCGTCGCACCGCCCGCTCTTGCCGCTGCGGAACCAGCGACGATCACCTACGGCAGCCAGCCTCCGCCAGCCGCGGTTGCCACCGCGCCACCATCGATCGCCGTCACGGCGCCCCCGGCCCAGCCCGCCGCGCCTGCGATCGCCCCGCAGATCGGCCCTTATGCGCCGCTGGCGACGAGCCCGGCCGCTCCGCCGCTGGCCGCCAGCCCGGCGTCGAGCGCCTTCCCCGCCACCGCCGGCTACGAGCCAGCGCCGCCTGCCCGCAGTCCCGACCCCGCCGGGCTGGCCGCCCCCGCTGCCGCGGCTCCGGCCGCCGCCGGGGCCTTCGATCCTGCGTCGCCTGCGTCTCGCTACGCGAGCGTTCCAGGCAGCCGCTTCGGGGGCACGAGCTACAGCGGGCCGTCGGCCGCCCCGCTCGAGCCCGCGCCGGCGACGCTGCCGAGCGCTCAAGCGCTGCCGGCTTCGGCGCCTCCGCTCTCGGCGGCGCCGCCGGCCCAGTCGCCCTTCTCGAGCACGTCGCAGCCGCTCGCGCCGCCACCGCTGCCCTCCGCGCCCGCTCTGCCCGGCGCACCGCCGCTTCCGGCCGCGCCGCTGACGCCCCCGCCGCGGCGGCCCGACCCCGGCTACCGCCCCGCGGGCACGTCGAGCTACCGGCCCACCCGTGCGATCCTCGTCGAGGGCGCTCCCGCAGCGCCATCGGCCGTGCGCACCGCGTCGTTCGAAACACCGGCGTCCACCGCACCCTGATGCGAGCGTGGCCAGGCTCGCCGCCTCCGGCCGGCTCGCGGCGACCGGGCTGGTAGAATTTCGGGATGGTCGCCCTGGGCCCGCGCATCGCCGCTCTCTGCTTCGCCGCGGCGTTCGCTGCGGCGGCCTTCACGTGCGAGCCTCTCGAGGCTGCCGATCCCGCGCCCGTCAGGCTGCACGTCGAACACCGCGGTGCCCTGTCGCTGCCCGAAGAGCGTGGCCGAGCCTCCGACGGCAGGCCGCGGCTCACCGGGCTGAGCGGGATCACGTGGCTGGGAGGCGACCGCTATGTCGCGGCGATCGACAATAGCGCCGGCATGGTGCGCTTTCGGCTCGAACTCGCCGCGGACGGCACGCCGCGATCGTGCGCCGAGCTCGAACTCATCACCCTCGCTGAACGCCACGATTTCGAGGACATCGCGCCCCGGCTGGGCAGCCCGCCCGCCGTGTTTCTCTGCGAGGAAGACACGCCTGCGATCCGCGTCTTTCGGCTCGCCGACGGCGTGGCGGAGGGCACGATTCCGTTGCCCGCCGTGACCCGATTTCGCCGCGCGAACCGGGGCCTCGAAGCGCTCGCGCTCGATCCCGACGGCAAGTATCTTTGGACAGCCAACGAAGAAGCGCTCGTGCCCGATGGCGAGGCGGCGTCGATGGGGGTCGGCACGGTCGTGCGGCTCATGCGACTGCCGCTCGGGGCGGGCGGCCCGCCGTTTCAGGTCGCCTATCGCGTCGATCCGCCCCACGATTTCGTGCCCGTGTTTCCAGGGCCGACCTTCTCCGGGCTGGTGGCGCTCGTGGCCCTGGGGCAGGGTCGGCTGCTCGCGCTTGAACGCAGCGCTGGCCCGGGGCTGCCGCCGTTCGAGAGCCGGCTGTATGCCATCGACACGACGAACGCCGCCGACGTGTCCGGGATCGGTGGTGACCTCGGCCGTCGCGGCGAGATCGTCATCGACAAAACGCTCGTCTGGTCCGGGGCGCTCGGCCTGAATCTCGAGGGGCTCTGCCTGGGGCCCAGGTTGCAGCGCGCGGGGCTTCGGGATGAAGGGCCTCAGAGCCCCGGGCTTCCGGGCGGGCGCCGGGCCCTCGTGGGCATCTCCGACAACGGCGGCCTGTCCACGCCGACGCAGGTGGTCGGCTTCGAACTCTCCGCCGTCACCAGCCCATGACCATGTTCGATTCGATCACTTTGCGGGCCCGCTCCAGGTCGTCGCCTGTTTCGTGCATGTAGAGCCTGATCGCGTGGAGCTTGTCGCCCGCAGCCTTGGCCAGGCATTCGCGGGCCGTATGGCAGGGATCGGCACGCGACGTGGTCAACCCAAGCGCCGACTTCGAAATGACCCAGGTGTCGCGGGGGCGGCGCGTCATGCGCACGACCCTTTCGCCGGGATACGCATCTTCGACCACCGCCGCTGCGGCCTGCTCGTCGGCCGCCCACGAGATGATGATATGGGCGCTGGTCTCGATCTCGAAGAGCGGCATGATGCAGCCTCCCGTGGTGGGCAGACCATACGCCAGCGGCCCTGCCCCGTCAATTGTCAGGCCACGGTGCGCCTGGCTACCATGCACTGGCTACCATGCAGAGGTGCGGCCGCCTCGCGAGGGAGCGGCCGTGCGAAGGGATCGCTCCGCGTGGGCCGACCGTTCCGGCTCGGCTGCCGCATGGTGAGGGTGTGTGATGCGCTACGATCGCGACGGCTTTCCGATCCCGCCTGATTTTGAGCCCGCCCGCGCATTCGACGAGCGTGATCCGCCGGCAGCCCGCCGCAGTATGTCGTGGCCAGGATGGAAACGGCTCGTGCTCGTGGGCCTCGTCGCCGGTGTGCTCGTGCCGGCGATCGTGCTGCCGGAGCTCGCGCCTTTCGTGCGGCGGCTCGTCGTCGGCTGGTCGCTCGAGCGGGCAGCGGCCTGCGAAGCCCGCGACGACGTGCCCGGCGCGGTGGCCGAGATGGGGCGGGCCTTGCGGTGGCATGGCGTCGATGCGGAGCTCTATTGCCTGCGGGCGATGCTCAGGCTCGAGGATCGCGACGCTCCGGGCGCCCTCGACGATGCCCAGGCGGCCGCGGAGGCCGCGCCCCTGTCGCCGCAGCCCTTGCGCGTGCGGGCCCTGGCCCACGTGGTGCTCGGTGATGCCGACGCCGCGCTCGCCGACGCCGCGCGGGTCGTCTCGCTGGCCACGCCGGGCGATGCCGAGGCGCTCAACTTCCGGGCCTACGTGCGGGCGCTCGTGGGCCGCGAGGTGCCCGAAGCTCTGGCCGACATCGACGCCGCCATCGAGACGGTCGGCGAGGCTCCGCCCGAGCTGCTCGACACGCGCGGCTATCTGCTGTTTCTCGCCGGCCGCACGCAGGAGGCGATCGACCAGCTCAATCTCGCCATCGACGGCATGCAGCAGCAGCGGCGGCAGCTCACACTGCTGGCCGGGCGGATGGATCGCGACGAGCTCGCCCGCCGCCTGCGCACGTTCGACCACGGCCTGGCCGTGATGCTGCACCATCGGGCTCTCGCCTGCGAGCAGGCCGGCCTGGCCGAGCAGGCGAAGCAGGACTTCGAGTTGGCGAAGAAAAAAGGCTTCGATCCTTCGCGCGGCATCATGTGACGCGGCGAATTCCGGCCGCCCTTTCGGCCCGCACCCGTCGCGGTATACTTTCCTTCGACGCGAGGCTTTCGTCCCGACGGCCCCCATTCACATGGCGGCCACACGGGGGTGTAGCTCAGTTGGTTAGAGCGCCAGCCTGTCACGTTGGAGGCCGCGGGTTCGAGTCCCGTCACCCTCGCTTTTGCCCGCGTCTTCCCCTCCCAACCCTCGCCCCGGACGACGGTGCGTAAAACTGCCGTCATCACGGGTGCCGCGAGCGGGCTGGGGGCGGCCCTCGCCCGGCTGCTCGCCGCCGAGGGCTGGAGCCTCGCCCTCGTCGATCTCCCGGCCACCGCGCCGGTGCTCCAGGCTGGCGTCGCCGATGCTCAGGCAGGCGCCGCCCATTCTCAGGCAGGCGCTTCCGCCGGGATCGTGGCCCCGTTCGACGTGCGCGACGCCGCCGCCTGGCGGGCGCTCCACGACCGCGTGCGATCGGTCTGGCCCACGCTCGATCTGCTCGTCAACGCGGCCGGTGTCGGCGCCACCGGCGAGGTGGGCCGCCTGCCGGAATCCCAATGGCAGAGGGTGATCGATATCAACCTCGTCGGCACGGCCCTGGGCTGCGAGACGTTCCTTCCGTGGCTTCGCGAGCACCCGCAGCACGCGCGGCTCGTGAACATCGCCTCGATCTCCGGCCTGCTCGGCATCCCGTCGATGGCCGCCTACTCCGCGAGCAAGGCCGCCGTGATCGCGCTCTCGGAATCGATCGCGGCCGAATCCCCGGCTGGCCGCCCGGGCGTCACGATCGTGTGCCCCGGCTTCTTTCGCTCTGGCCTCCTCGACACATGGCACTTCTCCGCCGACCGCGAGGCCCGCGAGGCTCGCCGCCGCATGGATGCCACACCGCTCGACTCAGCCGCGCTTGCCCGCCGCATCCGCCGCGCGATCGACCGCGACGAACGCTATGTGGTCGAAGGCTTCCAAGCCCGCTGCCTGTGGCGACTGAAGCGACTCGCGCCGCGCACGACGACGGCGCTCTTGCGGCGCGTCTATCGCAGGCTGGGGTGATGCCGCGTCATCAATTTGCCAACACCGGCTCGTGACTGCCCAGCCCCTCTTGCCGGACGTTCGCTGAGTTGAACGCACCGGCCTCGGGCTCCCCATATCCCGTCGCCGGACGTTCGCCTTCGCCCTCCAGGCTACGGCTCACTCGGATTTGCCTGCGCTGCGCCATCCCTGGCTGCGCTGGTCAAATACGCCGGCTCCCGGGACACGGGGAGCCCGAAGCCTCCTCGACTGGAGAAGGGAGGATTCGGGGGAGTCGGCGAACGCTTCCCGAACTTTTGTCCGCGGCGGCCTGAGTGAGGAGACTTTTGCCGCTCCCCCGAAGCCGTGTTGGGCGAGTCAAGGTTGAACAGACAATATCCGTTTGTAACGAAGCGGCGTACGGTCAGCTTCGAACTCGGGTCGTTATAAAAATGAAGTTCCACCGCGATACCTACGCCAGCTCGTCGAGCCAGGCGCGGATTTCGTTTTCGTATTCGCTCGCCAGGCCGCCCACGATCAGCTGGCGGTGGAAGCTGGCGGCGCCGCCCTTGAGCAGGTCGGCGTCCTCGGCGCTCGGAAAGCGCTTGGCGGGGTCGGCGGCGATCATGCCGCGGCAGAAATTCATCAACAGCTCGTTGCAGCTGACGTCGGTCGGCAGGAGCTGTGGCAGGCGGTGGGCGAGCGATCGCTTCGCCTCGAGGAGATCACGGTAGGACTGCAGGCCGGCGAATGGGGGCTGGCCGGAGAGCATCTCGATCAGCACGTAGCCGAGGCTGGCGAGATCGGAACGCGGCGAATTCTCCTTGCCTTCGAGCACCTCGGGGGCGGCGTACGACGGCGTGCAGGTGCGGTTGGCTGGCATGTCGTCGAGCGCGAGGGCGGAGCCGATGTCGATGATCTTCGCGTTGCCCGTGCGCTTCACCATGATGTTCGAAGTCTTGATGTCGCCGTGCACGATGCCGTCGCGGTGGAGGGCGGCCAGGGCGGCCAGGCACTCGCGGATGATCGAGATCGCCACCCCCGGCTTGAGCCGCGATTGCTGCGGGCCCGCCGTCACGATCACGTTGTTGAGGTAGCGCCAGCGGTCGTCGCTCACGCTCTTGCGGGTGAGGTCGAGGAGCTCGGGTGCAAGCAGGCGCGAGAGGTCGTAGCCGTCGATCCACTCCATTTCCATGATCCGGATCCGCCGCTGCTCGACGAAATTCTGCACGTCGAGCAGGTTGTCGTGCTGGATCTGGGCGACACGCGCCGATACCTGCGCGATCCGCTCCATCGCCTCGTCGTACAGCGCCTCGGTCTCGTAGCGCTCGGGCGAGAAGATTTTGAGGGCCACCGGCAGCGTGAAGCCATCGGAGCCGCGGCGCGTGGTCAGGAACACGATCCCCTGGCCCCCCGCGCCCAGGCGGCGGCCCAGGTTGTGGTATTCGGTCCAGTTGAGCCGTCCGCCGGCCACGATCTCGCCGTAGCGGGCGAGCAGTTCTTCGGGGCAGCGGCTGCCCACTTCGCCCGACACGGAAATCGTGGGCCGCCCCTCTTGGTAGAGGGTCGTGGACATCGAGTGGCCGCGGTCGTCGTCGGGGTCGGGTGTGATCACGGGTGCTCGTCGGAGGTGTCGGCAGGCGGTTCAGGAAAGCCGAGCCGTTTATCGACCAGGTTTCGCAGCGGCTTCCCCGCCAGATGCCGGCCCAGATTATCGCAGAAAAATTCGGTCATTGCATCGATCCGGTTGGCCGCCTGGCCGCCCACGTGCGGCGTGATCACGAGCCGCGGGGCCGTCCACAGCCGGCTCGACGGGGCCGGCGGCTCCTCGGGGGTGACGTCGATTCCCGCGGAATCGAGGTGCCCGCGTTCGAGCGCGTCCACGAGGGCGTCTTCTACCACGAGCGGGCCGCGGGCCACGTTCACCAGGATCGAGCCGGGCTTCATCCGCGCGATCGCGGCGGCGTCGATCATGCCGCGCGTGCGGTCGGTGAGCGGGGCCGCGAGCACGAGGATGTCGGCCTGTGGCAGGAGGTCGGGCAGCGTCTCGGGGCCGCCGAGAAATTCCACGGCCGCCGGCTTCCGCACGGGAAACCAGTCGGTGGCGAGAATCCTCACCCGGAAAGGGGCGAGCACGTCGGCGAGCCGGCGGCCGTTGCCCCCCAGGCCCACGATCAGCACCGTGGCCCCCGTGAGGTCGCGCGTGGGCCGGCGCACGAATTCGCGGCGGGCCTGCTGCTCGAGAAAGAGCGGAATGCGCCGCGTGCAGGCGGTGACGAGGGCGAGCGTGTGCTCCGCCACCTGATCGGCGAGCACGCCCGAGGCGCTCGTGACGATGATCGGCGAGGCCATCACGCTCGGCACGAGGCAGTGATCGAGCCCCGCGGCCGACGACTGGATCCACACGAGCCGGCCGGCTGCCACCACCGCCTCCCAGGGCACTGGCACCTTCGGGTGGCCGCAGAAGATGTCGGCGGCGGGCAATTCGGCCGCCACCCTTTCTTGCCCGGCATCCACGATCGTGGCCTCCGGCATGCAGGCCTGAATCCGGGCGATGTGCCGCGGTTCCGCGGGGTAGCAGAGCACGATGCGGGGGTGGGATGTCATGGGCCGGGTTGTGGCAGGTGGGAGGGCGGTTTGGCAAGCCGCGCCGGCGGCGGATCGGGCCGACCGCTGGCAGACTTGGCCCCGTAGAATAGACTTCAAGGGGTTTCAGACGCCGCTCAGACGGCAGCTGCAGCCTGGTTGCGGACTTGTTTTTACACGAGGTTTGGTGGCTCGATGCGATCGACGCTTCTCGCCGTGGCCGCGCTCGCGTTTTTGCGGATCGTGGTGGGGCTCCACTTTTTCCTCGAAGGGCTCAGCCATCTCCGCGATCCGGAGTGGTCGAGCGCGGGCTTCCGCAAGGCGGCCGTCGGCCCCCTCGCCGACTGGTATCGC
>JAIXPT010000424.1 GCA_027486095.1 Planctomycetaceae bacterium
GAGAACCCGGGCGGCGGGCAGACCTGGCACTTCTACTATCTCTACGGGCTCGAACGTGTCGGCCGCTTCACCGCCCGGCGATTCATCGGCCAGGCCGACTGGTATCTCGAAGGCGCCCGGGTGCTCGTGGCGAGCCAAGACCAGCTCTCGGGAGCCTTTCGGGGCGGCAGGATCGAAGACCCCATGGTGGCCACGAGCTTCGCGCTCCTGTTTCTCGCGAAGGGCCGCCGGCCGGTGCTCGTCGCCAAGAGCCGCCACGATCCCGGCACCGACTGGAATCGCCACGGCCACGACATCGCCCACCTCGTGGAGCACGTCGAATCGCTGTGGCGCAAGGACTATCCGGCCGGCCTCTCCTGGCACGTGGTCGATACGCCGGCGGCCACGCTCGAAGACTTCCGCCAGGCGCCGGTGCTCTGGCTCTCGGGCAAGGGTGCATTCGACCTCGGGCCCGAGGCGGGGCCGAGGCTGCGCCGCTACATCGACGAAGGCGGCTTCATCTTCGCCGAGGGCTGCTGCCCGGCGAGCGGCGATTTCGACCGGCGCTTCCGGCAGCTGGTGGGGGAGATCTTTCCGGAGCCTGAATACGGCCTCCACCTCCTGCCGCCGGAACATCCCGCCTGGCACGCCGAGGCCATCGTGCCGCCGGAGCTTCACCGGCCGCTGCTCGGCATCGATTACGGCTGCCGCACCTGCCTGATCTATGCCCCACCGACGGATTTACAGCGCGACGCGCCGGCGATGCCGAGCCTCTCGTGCCTGTGGGAAATCGGTGGGCCGTCACGCCGGGCTCTCGCCCCCGCGATCCAACGCGAAGTGGAGGCCGCCCTCGCGATCGGCACGAACGTACTCGCCTACGCGACCAACCGGGAGCTCAAGAGCAAAGACCAGCTGTTCGCGATCGACGAGGCCCCCGCCGAGCCGGGCGAGCGGTTCGAGCGCGGCCAGATCACGATCGGCAAGCTGCGGCACGGCGGCATGTGCGACGCTGCCCCGGCGGCCCTCGCCAACATCCTGCGGGCGGCCGCCCGCGAACTCGGCGTGCGGGTGGACGACACGCCCGCCCAGATCGACCCGGCCGATCCACGGCTCTTCGACCACCATCTCGTGTTCATGCATGGCCGGCAGGGCTTCGCTTTTTCGCAGCCTGCCCGCGAGCGGCTGCGGCAGTTTTTCGAGCGGGGCGGCACGCTCCTGGCCGACAGTGTGTGCGCCGCCGGCAGCTTCGGCGCGGCATTCCGCACCGAAATCGCCGCGGTGCTGCCTGACCACACGCTCGAGGAGATTCCCGCCGGCGATCCACTCTTCACGGCGAACGACTATGGCGGCTTCGACATCCGCGAGGTGACGCTGCGCGAGCCGGCCGGCGGCGACGGCCCGCTCGCCGCCCGCCGCCGGCGCATCGCGCCCAAGCTCGAAGGCATCCGGATCGGCGACCGCTGGGCGGTGATCTTTTCACCCTACGATCTGTCGTGCGCACTCGAAAAGCAGAATTCGCTCGAGTGCACGGGCTACGACCGCGACGATGCCGAGAAGATCGCCCTCAACGTGCTGCTCTACTCGCTGCATCACTGACAGGTGGTCGCCTGCTGCCCGAAGCGTCGCAGGCACTCCGCATGGATGCGGCGCGCGGTCGCCATGCGGCATGGAAACCGGTCTCGTCTCCGACCCGGTGTCCCGTCGCTTCCGCTCCGGGCTTGTCGGGTTGCACGTGTCCCGTCGCGTCCGCTCCGGGCTTGTCGGGTTATCGGAAGCCCGAGGCGTGAGCCGAGAGGACGCCCGACGTGCTACTGGGCGAGGTAGAGCGGCAATGGGCTCTCCCGCAACAGCGTCAGAGCAGTCTCACCGAACAACTTCCGCAGCAGCAGGTTTTTCGCGCTGTTGCCGGCCACGATCAGATCGGCTTGCCACTCCGTGGCGTAAGGCACGATCTCCAGTCGTGGATCGCCCGCCGCCGCGTCGGTCTCGACGTCGCGACCATGCGCACGAAAATAGCCGGCGGCCGACTCGACCCGCCTGCGCGCGGCTGCAGCGTCGTCGCCGAAGCAGACGACCCGCACCGCCGCCCGGGCAAAGAGCCCCGAGAGCACGAAGTGTTTGAAGGTCTTCGCGCTCTCGAGCGACCCTGAGTAGGCCACGAGCACCCGGCGGATCGGCCGATGCTCCTCCGGCACCGCGAGGATCGGCCGTACGCCGTCGGCAATCAGCCGCTCGAGCGCGTCGCGCGGCTCGGGCACGACGTCGTGCTCGAACAATCCCCGGAGTCCGAACACACAGAGATCGTGGTATCGCACGAGATCCGCTGCGATCTCGAACGGGTCACCCTCCTCCTCGGCGATGCGGTGGCCCACGCCCGCCGCCCGGCAGCGCTCGGCGAACAGGGCCGCTGCCGCCGCGATCTCGGCCCGCGCCCGTTCATGGCGTTGCCGCCGCAAGTCGGCCGCCGCGGCCTCGACGCCCACGCCCATCGGCTGCGGGCCCGTCCAGTCCAGCCGGAGCGAGTCGGTGACGGCGAGGCCCTGGAGTTCGGCAGGCGTCTCACGGGCGATGTCGAGGGCGTGCTCGGTGACGGCGGCAGCGGTGCGGCTCGTGCCGAGGCCGACGAGAATCCGCTTTATCATGGATTGCATCCTTCGCTGAAACGGAACAGGCGGCCGACTATCGGGCCCCCGCTCACGAAAGTCGATACACGAGCACGAGCCCCCCCTTCATTTTCCGGCTCTGTGCTGGCGACGTGCGCCGGCCAGGCACTTGAGCCCCTCGACGACTGCGAGGGGCGCGAGTGCCACGCAGAGCACGAAGCCCCATTCGACGCCCAAGCCGGTGCCGATCTCGAACACGGGCCGGGCGAAGGGCAGCATCACCACGCTCACCTGCAACAGCGCCGATACCGCCACGGCCACCAGAAGCCCGGGGTTCGAGGCGATGCCGATCTGCCACACGGTGTGGCGGTCGCTCCGGCAGGCGAACACGAAGAGCAGCTGCGTGAAGGCCGTCACGCAAAACGCGATCGTCCGGGCGTGGGCAATCCGGGTGGCATCGCCGCGGTAGGTGGCCCAAAACGCCGCGAGCGAGACGGTCGCCATGATCGCCCCGTGCAGCAGGATCAGCCGCGCACGCTCCCACGTGACCACCGGCTCGCGGGCCGCCCGCGGCCGCCGCTGCATGAGGTCTGCTTCCGGTGGCTCGAGCCCCAGCGCGAGGGCCGGGAGGCCGTCGGTGATCAGGTTCAGCCACAGGATCTGGATCGCCGCCAGAGGCGCCGGCCAGCCGACGACTGCCGCCACGAACATCATCATCACCTCGCCGGCATTGCAGGCGAGCAGGTAGTGGATGAACTTCTGGATGTTGTCGTAGATGCCGCGGCCCTCTTCGACGGCGCTGACGATCGAGGCGAAGTTGTCGTCGGTGAGTACCATGTCGGATGCTTCTTTCGTCACGTCGGTGCCCGTCAGGCCCATCGCGATCCCGATGTCGGCGGCCCGAATCGCCGGCGCGTCGTTCACACCGTCGCCTGTCATCGCCACCACCTCACCCCGGCGCTGCCAGGCCTGCACGATCCGCAGCTTGTGCTCGGCCGTGACCCGCGCGTAGACCGCGATCCCGGCGGCTTGGGCGGCGAGCTCGTCGAGTGACCAGTGGTCGAGGTCCGCCGCGGTCACGACGCGATCTTCCGGGCTGGCGATGCCCAGCTCGCGGGCGATCGCAAACGCCGTGGCGGGATGATCGCCGGTGATCATCAGTGGACGAATGCCGGCGGCGGCGCACGTGGCCACGGCGGCCCGGGCCTCGTCGCGCGGCGGGTCGATCATCCCGGCCAGGCCCGCGAACACGAGCTCGCTTTCCACCGCCGCGGCCGCCCCGCTCGAACCTGGCCAGGCCACCTCGGGCCGCCACGCGAGCGCGAGAACCCGCAGGGCCCGGCCCGCGAGGGCGGCGTTGATGGCGAGGATCTCGGCCCGCCGTGCCGGGGTCAGCGGCTCCGGACCGGCGCCCACGTCTTCATGTGTACAGCGCTCGAGGACCGCCTCCGGCGCGCCCTTCGTGTAGACGACGAAGCAGCCGTCGGCCCTCCGCACCACCACCGACATCAACTTGCGGTCGGAATCGAACGGCAGTTCGTAGACGACCGGCTCCGTGGCATCGTCGGGCCCGACACCCGCCTTGAGCGCGGCAACGAGCAGCGCGCCCTCGGTGGGATCGCCGATCACCTGCCAGCGGTCGTCACCATCGGCCGCGGGGCGGAGCGCGGCGTTGTTGCAGCGGGCCCCGATCGAGAGCAGCCGCACGAGGCCTGCATCGGTGGGCGATTCACCGGGCTCCGCCGGGGAACCGTCCTGCTCCACGAATTCCCCACGGGGGGCATATCCCGAGCCCGTCACGCGATACTCGCGCCGGCCGGCGATCACGGCCCGCACGGTCATTTCATTGCGGGTGAGCGTGCCTGTCTTGTCGGAGCCGATGACCGTGACACAGCCCAGCGTCTCCACGCTCGGCAGCCGCCGCACGAGCGCGTTGCGGGCCACCATCCGCTGCAGCCCGAGGGCGAGCACGAGCGTGACGACCGCCGGAAGGCCCTCGGGCACGGCCGCCACCGCCAGGCTGACCGACCGCAGGAGCACGTCTCCCGGGCTTCCGCCCCGCACCAGTTCGAGCACTGAAATCACCGCCACGATCCCCAGGCAGACCACGATCAAGATGCGGCCCAATTCCCCAAGCCGGCGCTGGAGCGGCGTGCGTTCGGGCGGCGTCGTTTCGAGCAGCCCCGCGATGCCACCTAATTCGGTGGCCATGCCCGTGGCGACGACGAGGGCCCGCCCATGCCCCGCCGCGATCACCGTGCCGGCATACACGAGTGTCGCACGGTCGCCGAGTGGCAACGCGACGGCGAGCGCGATGCGAGCGTCCTTGGCGACCGGGACCGATTCACCAGTGAGCGCGGCCTCCTGGGCCGTGAGGCCGAAGGCCTCGACGAGCCGCGCGTCGGCCGGCACGTGATCGCCGGCCTCGAGCACGATCAGGTCGCCGACCACCAGCTCCCCCGCCGGCACCGATGATGCGCGTCCATCCCGCACCGCCCGCGCCAGCGGGGCGGCGAGCCGGCGCAGAGCCCCGAGTGCCTGCTGAGCGCGTTCCTCCTGCAGAAAGCCGATCACGCCGTTGACGAGCACGATCGCAAGGATCGCCGCCGTGTCGGCCCACTCGCCGAGCATGCCGGCAACGACGGCCGCGACCAGCAGAATGCCGATCACGATCTCCTGAAACTGCCGGGCGAATCGTCGCCATGCGGGCACGGCCGGGGCGGCGTCGAGCGCGTTCGGGCCGTCGGTCGCGAGCCGCTCCGCCGCGACGGCGGCCGTCAGCCCGCGGGCGGGATCGGAGCCGAGCAGCCGGGCGACCTCGGCCGGATCGACCGCGTGCCACGCCGCACAAGATCGGTCTCGCCGCGCCATGCCCACCTCGCGATCGCCTTCAGAACCACGCCCTCACTATTATCGCGAGC
>JAIXPT010000175.1 GCA_027486095.1 Planctomycetaceae bacterium
CCGAAGCGGTGCAGAAAGGAGACGGCGCCGAGTCGCGGGCGAGCTACGCTCGGCCTGTCGCCGGCACGGGTCAAGCCCGCCGCAGTACAAAGCAGTCGTTCGATCTCTTCGATGAAGATTCTCGTGAGGGCCGCGACTGCGTTGGGCCGGCTCGTAGGCCGTGCGCTCGAGCGCCGCCCGCATCTCCGCCAAGTTCGCCTCCGCCCGCCTGCGCTCGGAGACGTCGATCAGCGTCACCAACAGAAAGTCGCCGGTCACCACCGCACTGAAGACGACGTCGCGCACCGTGCCGTCATGGCAGGTGACGCGAAACTCCATCGCCTCCACGCGCCCAGTCTCCGCCCGGGCCTGGGCGACGGCCGCGTCCCAGGCCGCGAAGGTCTCGCGGCGATACGTCTCGTCGGGGTAGGCCGTCCGGGCCCAGTCGCCCACGGTGGGGATGTCGTCGAGCGTGTAGCCGAACGTCCGCACGAACGGCTCATTCACGAGCACGATGCTTGCGGCGGCGTCAAACGCGGCCAGCACGGCCGCCACCGGCAGCCGCTCGACGAGTTCGCGGAGTTCCTGGCCGACGGCGGGATGATTCATGGGCAGCAGCATGGCGAAGGGGGAGGCGGCTGTCACAATTCCTCGGGCAGGGGTGCGGCCTGCACGGTGCGCAGTTGCGACTTCATCCGGCCGATCATCTCGACCACGTGCCTCGACTCGGCGAGCATGTCTTCGAGATAGTCCGTCATGTCGTCGTGCTCGAAGGGCGCGCTTCGCAGCCGCTCGATGGCCAGCTGGGTTTCAAGGAGAATGCGGCCGAGCGGCTGCTTGATCTCGTGGGCGGCCGCCGCGGCCGTGATGCTCGCGCGGAGCTTCGTTTCGAGATCGCGGCGATGCACCTCCTGCCGAAGGCGTTCCTGCTCGTGGGCCGCGGCGAGATCCACCTCCACCTGCTTGCGCGGGGTGATGTCGATCATCACCCCTTCCCAGATGCGGCCGCCTCCGGGCCGCTGCCGCGGCTTCGATTCGATGGACACCCAGCGAGTCTCGTTCCGCACGATGATCCGGCCCTCCCACACGAAGGGGTGCCCCTGGGCCATCGCCGCATCGCTCAGCCGGACGAATGTATCGCGATCGTCGGGGTGCACCGCCTGGAAGGCGATCGCTGCGTCGGCCAGCACGTCCTCGCGGCGGACGTCGAGCATCTGGAGCCACCGCTCGCTTACGAACGTGAACCTCGGCACGAGGTCATCGCCATGGGCGATGATGTAGGTGCCGACCGGAATCCTGGCGGTGAGTTCGTAGGCCGCGTGTTCCGTTCGTCGCTGCATGGCCTGCATGGCCCTCTCGGCCCGCCTGCGCTCGGAAACATCGACGAACGTCACGAGAATATGTTCGTTGGCCACCGCTGCGCCGATGACCACGTCGCGAATCGTCCCGTCGCGGCAGGTGACGCGGAATTCCATCGCCTCCAAGCGGCCCGTCTCCGCCCGTGCCTTGGCGATGGCAGCATCCCAGGCGGCGAAGGTCTCGCGGCGATAGGTCTCGTCGGGATAGGCCTTCACGGCCCAGTCGCCCACGGTGGGGATGTCGGCGAGCGTGTAGCCGAACATCCGCACGAACGGCTCATTGACGAGCAGCACGCTGCCTGCCTCGTCGAACGCATTGAGTGCGGCCGGCAGCGGCAGCCGTTCGACGATCTCGCGAACGTCGTGGCCAAGGCTCGGTTGTGTCTGGGCACGAATCATGAAGCGGAAATCACTCGCGGCGATATCCATTCTTTCCTTTTCTGCACCGCTGCGGAATGGCAGCCCCCGGTTCTCTTGCCGGCCGGCTCGATCACTACTTGTAGTGAGCTGCGCGCCCGATTCGTCCCTGCCCGTGCCGGATTCGTCACTTTTTGGGCCCGACGCGGCTCACGCGCGGTTTTTTTGGATAGAGTGCGACAGCGTGAGGCGGAGCACTTTTTCCCCAACGGAGTCAGCACGGAACATGAATCGGCATTCGGCTTTCCCGCGGCTGAGCAAGACGCTCGGTCGTTGCATCGTGGCTGTGACAGTCGGCATGGTTCTGTCAGGCGTCGCCGCGCCTGCGTTCGCCCAGATCACCGTCGGTGGAAACGGTTCCGACACAACGGACTCCACAAGCTACTCCGGCACGCAGAGCCTCACGAAGATCGGGAGCAACACCGTCTCCCTGACCGGCAACAACTCCTACACCGGAGGAAGTTTCGTGAACTCCGGCACGCTGAATCTTTCCGGCGGCTACTCCTCGAATGGCAACTTCACGATCGATACCGGGGCAGGGCTCAGAGTCACTGCGGCGAATCTCTGGTTCTACGGAACTCCAGCCTTCGCCTTCGCGAGCGGCGGAGGAGGGGTGATCGACACCTCCTCCGGTGTCAACTTCATCATGGGTGGTAACTCCACGTACACGTCTGCCGGCGGAGCGATGAATCAGATCACGGGAGCTTCCGGGATCAACCTCAACTCCACCGCCGCGACCTTCAACGTGGCCCGCGGCACCGGCATCGCAGATCTTGTGGTCGCGGGCGGGCTCTGGAACACGGGCACCATCACGAAGACGGGCAACGGCATCCTCAATCTGGCCGGCGATTCGAGCTACAGCGGACCTACAACCATCAACGGTGGTCGCATGCTGCTCGGAACGGGCTCGACTGACCTGCGGAACTGGGGCAGCAACGTGGCGATCAACAATGGTTCGACGCTCGCCTTCGCGGGATCGCGGTTCGACCTCACCCAGTCCGCCGGTGCGGCCCGAACCATCACGTTTGGCACCAGCGGCGGCGGCACCATCGACACGGGCACGGGCCTTAACCTCGTCGACTGGGTGGGCAGCACCTACGCCACCACCGGCGGTGCGAGGAACTTCATCACAGGGTCGAGTGGATTCAACACGACGAGCGCCACGATCACGTTAAACGTCTCCCGCGGCACGGATCCCGTGAGCGATCTTTCGATCGACTCCCGGTTCTGGAATGCGGGCAACGTCACCAAGACGGGCAACGGCGTCGTCACCTTCACCGGCAGCAATGCCAACTCCGGCGGCACGACGATCACCGCCGGCACGGTGCAGGTCGGCGACGGCGGCATGACCGGCCAACTCGGTCCGGGCGGGATCATCAACAACGCGGCCCTCATCATCAATCGCTCCGGTGCCGTGACGTTCGGCCAGATCATCTCCGGGACGGGCTCGCTCACCCACGTGGGAACCGGCACCACCACGATCAGCGGGAGCGTTGCCTACACCGGCCCCACCACGATCAACGCGGGCCGACTGGTGCTCGAGTCGGGCGCAGGTTCGGTTGGCCAGAGCAGCGGGTATGCCATCAACAACGGCGCCACGCTCGCTTTTGGGGGTGTTCGTTATGACCTGAACAGCACGGGCGGCGCGGCGAGAACCATCACGTTCGGCACCAGCGGCGGCGGCACGATCGATACGGGGACGACCAACCTGCCGGACTGGGTGGGCAACACCTACGCCACCACCGGCGGTGCGAAGAACTTCATCACAGGGTCGATGGGTCTCAACGTCAACTCCGGCGTCACAGCCACGTTCAACGTTGTCCGCGGCACCGATCCCACGAGCGACCTCACGATCGATTCTCGCATCTGGAACGCAGGCGGCATCACGAAGACGGGCAACGGCATCCTCACTTTCACCGGCTCCACCACCTATTCCGGCGCGACCACGGTCTCGGCCGGCAAGCTCGTCGTGAACGGCGTCACCTCAACGAGCCCCATGACGGTCTCCGCCGGCGCTACGCTCGGCGGCTCAGGCACGGTCGGCGGGGTGACAACGATCGCCGGCGTGCATTCGCCCGGCAACTCCCCAGGCGTGCAGACCTTCGCCAGTGACCTGACCTATCAGGCCGGCTCCGGCATGCTCTGGGAACTGGCCGCCAACACCACCGGCACGGGCAGCTTCGACCAGGTCATCCTGCCCAGCGGCAACCTCGCGTTCTCCGGCTCGACCGCCTTCACGATGGCGTTCGACGGTGCCGGCAGCACGGTGGACTGGGCGAATGCGTTCTGGAACGTGAACCGCTCGTGGCTCGTCTACGACCTGGGCTCGGGCGTCACCACCGGCTTCGGCAACCTGACGCTCGGCGGCTCGCTCCTCGACTCGCTGGGCAACACGCTCTCCCCCACCGGCCGCGGCTATTTCACGCTCGGCCAGGGCGGCCAGGACGTCGTGCTCAACTTCACGGCCGTGCCCGAGCCCTCGACCGCGGCGCTCGCCGCGATCGGCGCCCTCGGTGCCGGCATCGCCATCAGCCGCAGGAAGCGGGGCCGCCCACGCGGCGGCTGACCCCACTTGCATCACGACCGTGGAAACGGGGCGGCTCCCTGGCGATGGCCGAGCGAGAAGGTGCGCAAGCTGACGTCGACTCCCACGGTCCCGCCGATCGTAATCAATCGATCGGTCGCACCCGCCGGTCTGCTGAAGATTCTTACTCCGTCACATGCACGTCGCCTGCGCGCACTTTCAGATGGCGGTCGCCAGGCCGTGATAATGCAGTCGAAAGCAGGCCCCGAGGATTGACTGACCGCCGACCGCATGCCCACGGGTCGCGTCCTCGCCCCGCTTGCCGATGTTCCCGATGGCGAGTGCCGTGACGGCCTGCTCAAGATGGGCGGCGACCAGACGTTCTCGGCGCTCGCGGGCACCGGCGGCACCGTGGCCCTCGGCGGCGGGGCGCTCACCGTGAACAACTCAAGCGACGGCGTGTTCGCCGACACGATCTCGGGCGCCGGCGGCCTCACGAAGAGCGGTGCGGGCCTTCTCAACCTCACCGCCGCCAACACCGACACCGGCCCCACGGCCATCGACGCGGGCGAGCTCAAGCTCAACGGGTCACTGGCCAGCGGCTCGCTCGCGCTTGCGGCGGGCGCCACACTCTCCGGCACCGGCTCGCTTGCCGGCAGCGCCACGATCGCGGGAGCCCACATGCCCGGCACGAGCGGCTGGCTCGTCTATGACGTCACCGGCTCGACGACGAGCCTCGTGAACCTCGCCATCAGCGGCACCACCTGGCTCGACGCCGCAGGCAACTCACTCACCGCCATCCACCCCTACGCGAGCTTCGGCCTCCAGCAGGTCGGCAGCGACGTCTATCTCACGTTCGTCGCCGTCCCCGAGCCCTCGTCGCTCGTGCTCGTCGGGATCGGACTCGCCGGCCTCGCGCTCGCCCGCCGACGCACGTAGGACAGGCTTTAGCCTGTCTGTATTCATGACAGGCTGAAGCCTGTCCTCCATCGATTGACATCGCCCCATGAACGCCCGTATATTGCCCCCGAAGTCGATGACGAGGTGTTTTCATGGTGCGATACACACTCAATTCGGAAACCAGCCGACACCTCGGTGAAGCCACGCAGGCCGTCGAACTGTGCGACGAAGCCGGGAAGGTGATCGGGTTTTTCCTGCCTGAATGCAGAGGGCGGGGCGTGCCTCCCGCCGGTCTCGAATCGCCGCTGAGCGTCGAGGAGATCGAGCGCCGGCGCACCACGCGCACAGGCCGCACGCTCGACGAGATTC
>JAIXPT010000271.1 GCA_027486095.1 Planctomycetaceae bacterium
GAAGACCGCGTTGTCCTTGACCCGCGTGCCCTCACCGTCCTTCGTGAGGTCGAGCGGGAACGTGACGTTCGTACCCGAGTGGATCGTGGTCGAGGCGCCCGTATCGAAGATGAAGCCGGTCGGCTGCTTGAACTCCCGGCTGCCGTCGGTCACCGACAACGACCCGGTGACAACGAGATTGTCGTAATACAAGACGCCCGCCGGCGACGTGCCGCTCGCCACGTTGAGCGCGAACGACGTGGCGACCGTCGCGGCGAGGGCCGTGTCGGCCGCGGAGAGGCCGAACTGCACCCAGGGCGTTTCATCGGAGGCATGCACGCGGAAGCCGGCCGTCACGCCCGGGCCGTAGAGCAGCTGGGCGGCGAGCTGGTCGATGCCCGCCTGCCCGCGCTTCGGGGCCATGCCGAAGTCGCCGTAGAAGACCTGCTCGATCGGCGGCGGGCTCGTGCCGCTCGGCAGCGGCCAGAGCTGCTGCGTGCCGGATTTCGTGTCGATGATCGAGGTGGTCTGACCGACGGTGGCGTCGGCGGCAGTCAACAGCGGCGTGGTCGCCGTGCCGCTGGCGAAGACCCGCACCGTCGTGGTCGCGGCCGAGCCGGTGTAGACATGCCCGCTGTCGAAGCTCTGCGAAAACGTGCCGCCGGTGGTCGTCCAGGCGGGGCCCCACCACGGGCTCACGGTGCCGCTGGCATAGGTGGCGTAAAACCCGTTGCCGCCGGTGTCGAATTCGAAGAGCTGCGGCATCGAGCCGCCGCCGAGCGTCACATAAATGCCGAGCTTCCGCTGGCCGCTCGTCTCGCCGTTGACATGCCGCCAGTGGAGCGGCACCTGGACGGGGGTCGTGATCGTGGAGAAGCCTTGCGCGTGAGCCGGCAGGCTGGCGGCCGCGCCGCCTATGAATGCCAGCCACGCGATCGCGAGGCAGCGAAAACGGGAGCGGCGACGCGCAAACACGCTGCCCGCGGCGATTCCCGCGAGGGCCAGCGCGATCGTCGAGGGCTCCGGCACCGCGACGGGCACGAGGCGAGTACTCTCGAAGCCGCCCTCGCCGAGGTAGGTCGTGCCGGCATCGGAATAAAACGCGATCTGCGCGAGGCTGCCTGTCGCGGTGCCGGTGGCGATCGTCAGAAAATCGTTCGCTCCGGAATAGTTCCAGATCGCGAGCGGCCCGCCGAGCGTGAGGGAACTGAAGCCGAGGGTTGCATTCCCGAGCAGGTCGATGAGCGACGTGCTGCCCGTCACACTCAAGGCCCCGAACGTTTCCGAGAGGCTCGTGGTCGTTTGAAGCATGCCGGCCGCAAGCGTGAGCGACGCGAGATCGTTCACGCCGCCGGTCTGCCCGAGGGCCAGCGCGCCATCGGAGTTCACCGCGATGCTCGTCGCACTGCCGAGCGCGGCTGCCGTGCCGGTGGTCGCGAGCGTGCCCGAGTTCACGGTGACGGGGCCGGAGAACGTGTTCGCGCCGTAGAGCGGCTGGAGGGATGTCGTGCCGAGACCCTCCTGCACGATGCCGAGCGTGCCCGTGAGCGTCGTGGAGAACGGATACACTGCGGTGCTGCCCGAGCCCGGGGCATACTGCTGCGTGAACCGCAGCGTGGCGTTCCCGGCCCCGCCGGTGAACACGCGGGCGCCGATATCTGCCCCACTCGTGCCGGCCCCGCCTCCGATCACGACCGTGCCGGTGGAGCCGGCGGCCTGGGCGATCACGAGCGGGGCATCGGTGCCGCTCGTGCCATTGAAGCCTCCGAGAATGAGCGTGGCACCGTCCCCGAGCCCGAGCGTGGCCACGTCGCCCGCGTTCTGCCCGACCGTCACGACCGTCGTGCCCTGCTCCTTGGCTCCGGCCGCGAGCGCGAGCGTGCCCGAACGCACCGTGGTGATGCCCGAATAGAAACTCGTGCCCGTGAGCGTGAGCGTGCCATTGCCCGTCTTGATGAGGCCGCCTTGGGCCTCGCCCAACTGAGCAGCCGACACCGATTGGTTGTAGACATTTGCATCATTGACATTGCCCGCGCCGCCGAGGCTCCTCAGGGTCAGCGTTGTCGGCACGTCGAATGTCGTATTCGCGCCGAGAAACAAGTCAGTGCCATAGGTGGATCCATTCACATTGCCGCTCCCGGACACGACCGAGTTGGCCGTGAACGCGCCGCCGACCACACGGAGCGTCGCGCCTGCCATCACGAATGCACCACCGCCGGCGCCCATGCCACCGCCGCCGCCAGGCCCACCGACATCCGATTCATTCGCGCCCACTCCGCCGCCGAAGCCGCCCGCCCCCGGGCCTCCGCTGCCGGGCACATAGAGGCCATAGCCGCCGCCACCGCCGAAGCCGCCCCAGCCGCCATTCGTGCCGTTGCCATCCGCCGCGTCGGAGAAACCGCCACCGCCTCCGCCGCCGAACCCGCCATACCCAGCGTTTCCCATGAACGACGCGCCGCCGCCACCGCCGCCCCAGCCACCGCTGCCAAGCACGTTGTCATTCGTCGCGGAGGCCCCGTCGATGCCACCGCCTCCGCCCGACCGCTCTTCGGTGCCCGAGCCGCCACCGCCACCGCCGTTCGCTCCGCCGCTTTGTCCTGAGGCCGCCGCCCCTCCGCCGCTCGCGGTGAACACCGCGGCTCCAGGCGCGCCTGCGCCGTCGCTGCCGCCACTTGCGCCGAAGCCAAATCCACCACCGCCGCCGGCGCCGCGGCCCGACGTGTCGCCCGCGGCTCCACCGAGCCCGCCACCACCGCCCGCCGCGTGGGCGGTCACGAGAGCGCCTGCGCCGCCCACGGCCGAGTTGCCGGTGAACGTCACGTTCGCGAGCGTGACGTCCGTCGGCAGCGTGATCGTCGAGGAAGGAATCTGATTGCCGGCCGCGACGAAGATGCCACCGCCGAGGCCCGCGCCGCCGCCACCGCCATCGGCCCCCGCGCCACCGCGGGCCACGCCGTTGGCGATCGTCATATCTGACATCGTGACGGAGCCTCCGGCGATGAAAAACGCCCGGTCCCCCGCGCCGCCATTGGCCTGCGACATGTCGATCGTGGCGTTGTTGCCCACGACCGTGAGCCCGGCGGTGTTGGCCGCATTCAGGCTGATGACCGATTGGGCCGCGGGTTGGATCGTCGCGCCGGCGGCCAGCACGATCGTCACCGAGCCCGTCATGGCGTTGGCGGAGGCAACCGCTGCGGTGAGGTCCGCTCCGGTGGCGACGTTGATGGTTTGAGGAGTCAGAAAGGTGCCGACGAGGTATGTCTGGCCGAGCGACGTCTGGCCGGCATCGGAATAAAACGTCACGTTCGCGAGGCTGCCCGAGTAGGTGCCGCTCGTCACGCTGACCGCTCGCGCGGTGGAAGTAAA
This sequence comes from Planctomycetaceae bacterium, assembly GCA_027486095.1. Lineage (GTDB taxonomy): Bacteria > Planctomycetota > Planctomycetia > Pirellulales > UBA1268 > RGVT01. The sequence goes on from JAIXPT010000271.1 coordinate 3,346, forward strand.
GTTCCAGATCGCCAGGGGCTCGGCGAGCGAGAGCGTGCCCATCGTCAGTGCCGACATAGTGCTCCCGAAGTCGAGCACCGAGGGCTGCGACACGGTGAAGCCCGCGAATGTCTGCGTGAGCGTGGTGGCCAGTTGGAGGCTGCCGCCGTTGAACGTGACCCCGGCATTCGCGTTCACACCGTTGCTCTGGCCGAGTACGACGGCGGCGCCGGAGTTGATCGTGACGGTGCTCGTGCCCATCATCGCGGCCTCGGAGCCGCTCGTGGCGAGCACGCCGGCATTCACGGTCGTGGGGCCGGAGTACGTGTTCCAGCCGGAAAGCGCGAGGGTGCCGTTGCCGTTCTTGACGAGGCCGCCGTTGGCGTTGGGGTCGTTGGCGTGGTTCGCCACGCGAAAATCCGCAAGGTTGCCCGCCCCGCCCAGGCCAGACACCGCGAGCGTCGAGGAGGTGACGGTGAACGTCACATCGCCCCCGAGAAACATGGCCGGGCCGTAGGCAGCGCCGGTGTTGGTGTAATTGGCAGTCTGCCCGCCCGACACGCTGCCGTTGGCAAACAGGGGCGTCGCCGACGAGCCGGACGACGTGATCTGCACCGTCGCCCCGCCCATCACGAAGACGGCGCCGCCAAGCCCCGCGCCGCCGCCGCCCACGGCGAAGGAATCATTGTTGCCCGGCCTCTCCGACGCCGAGTACTGCAGCCCGAAGCCACCGCCGAAGCCGCCGCTGCCTGCGGCTTGCGTGGAGCCGCCCGAAGCCGAACCACCGCCGCCGCCGCCGAAGCCGCCGTTGCCGGGCGACGAAGACCCGGCGCCGCCGCCACCGCCGAAGCCACCATCGCCGCCGGGCTGATCCGTGTAGCCGCCGCCACCACCACCGCCGCCGAAGCCACCGTCGCCGCCGATGTCGTCGAAATCGCCGCTCGCCGCAAAGCCTCCTGCTCCGCCGCCGCCGCCGGCCCCGTCCCAGCTCACTCCCGAATCGCCACCGCCGCCACCGCCGCCAAACGCACCGCCATCGCCCCCACTGCTGCCTCCGGCGCCGCCGCCTGAGGCACCATTGCCATTCCCGAAGGTCAGCGCTCCCGCCGCGCCATCGTTGCCACCGCTGCTCGCCGCGCCGCCATTGGCACCGAACCCGAAGCCGCCGCCGCCGCCGCCCGAGGTGGAGTAGTCGTCGTAATACGACATCCCGCCATTGCCCCCCATGCCGCCCCCGCCGCCGTTGGCATACGGGCTGTTCCAGGAATTCCCGAACGATCCCGCGCCGCCGATCGCCTGATTGTTCGTGAAGAACACGTCCGTGAGCGACAGGCTCGAGGGGAGCTGGGGCACGCCCGGAATCGAGCCGCTGTTGGCCACGAAGATCGCGCCGCCGAGCCCCGCACCGCCGCCACCGCCCGCGGCTCCATTGCCGCCGATCGCTTTGCCATTGGCGATCGTGAAATTCGACATCGCGATGTTGCCGTTGGCGATGAAAAACGCCCGGTCACCCGTGCCGCCGTTGGCCTGCGACATGTCGATCGTCGCGCCGTTGCCGTTGATGAAGAGGCCCGACGTGTTCGAAAGCGTGAGCCCGATCACCATCTGCGCGGTCGGCTGAATCGTGCCGCTCGTCTGGAAGTTGATCGTGAACGGGCCCGGGCCCGTCCACGCATTCGCAGTCTGGATTGCAGCCGAGAGGTCACCCGCCGTCGTCACATTCACTGACTGCGCGGCAGCGGGCCAGGCCCAAGCATAGAGCCCACCGAGGCAGATCACGAACAGAGCGATGCGAGTGAGGATTGAATCACGCATACCGCGATTCGACCGCATCCTCCGCCGCCAGCGATGGATGACAAACCCACCGAAACCAACTGCAGCCATCGCGATCGTGGCCGGCTCGGGCACGGGCACGATCGCCGTGCCGACGAAGCCGCCTTCGCCGAGGTAGGTCGTGCCCGAGTCGGAATAGAAGGCGATCTGCGCGAGGCTGCCCGTGGCGGTGCCCGTCGCGATCCGGAGCACGTCGTCGGCGCCGGCGTAGTTCCAAATCGAGAGCCGGCTCCCGGAGGCGAGCGCGAGCGTGGCGAAGTTGAACGTCGTCGCGAAGGTCGTGAAATCGATTACCGACGCCGTGCCGGTCACGGTCAGCGGCCCGAAATTCTGCGTCAGGCTCGTGGTGGTCTCGAGCACCCCGCCGGCAAGCGCCATCGTCGGCAGGTTCGCGATCCCGCCCACCTGCCCGAGCTTGAGCGCACCGCCATTGAGGTCGATGCCCGTCACGTTTGGCAGCGCAGCCACCGTGCCCGTGGTCAGGAGCGTGCCGGAGTTCACTGTTACGGAGCCGACGAACGTATTTGGCCCGTACGCCGGCGCGAGCGATGTCGTGCCGAGCCCGTCCTGCACAAGGTCGAGGCTGCCCGTGAGCGTCGTATAAAACGGATACGTCGTGTCGGTCGTGGAGCCGGCGGCATACTGCTGCGCGAACACGACGCTCGCGTCGCCAGCCCCGCCGGAAAACACCCGCGCCGCGACGAACGCCCCGCTCGAACCGGCTCCGGCACCGATCACGACCGAGCCGGTGGAGCCCGCCACAGGCGCGATCGCCACGGGCTGGTCGGTCGAAGCGACCGGATCGCCGGCGTTCCATCCCCCCAGCATGAGGAACGAACTGCTGCCGAGTTGCAACGCCGCGGTGTCGCCCGGATCGGGTGCGACCGTCACGCTCGACGTGCCCTGTTCCTTCGCCGACGTTCCGAGAGCGAGCGTTCCCGACTGCACCGTGGTGGCCCCCACGTAGTAGCTCGTACCGGTAAGCGTGAGCGTGCCAGGGCCCGACTTAAGGATGCCCCCCTGCGCGTTGGGGTCGCTCGAGTGCGCTGCCACGTTGGGATCAGCAGGGTTGCCCGCACCGCCGAGGCTCGACACCGACACGGTCTGGCCCGCGCTCACGGTGAAGGCGACGTTTTCTCCGAGAAACAAATCCGCTCCGTACGCCGAGCCATTGGTGCCGCCGATGCCCCCCGTCACCGCGTTATCGGAAAAACTTCCGTCGGTCACGGTCAGCGTCGCGCCCGCCATCACGAACACGGCCCCGCCCGCGCCCATGCCCGCGCCACCTGCCGAGTAGACGTAGGTGCCGGCACCGCCGCCAAACCCGCCGCTGCTGTTTGCCGCGTCGCCGCCGGTGCCGTAGCGGTTGCCGCCACCGCCCCCGAAGCCACCGTTGCCGCCGTTGTAGCCACTGGCCGCACCACCGCCCCCGCCAAACCCGCCCGGGCCGGCGTAATACTCATAATTGCCGCCGCCACCGCCGCCGAAGCCCCCGAAGCCGCCGACATCCGGCGGCGTGCCGTCTTGAAAGTAGCCGCGGCCACCGCCCACGCCGCCGCCGCCGCCGGAGCCGATGCCGTCACTGAGTGCGCCCGAGCCGCCGCCGCCGCCGTTGATGCCGCCGGCCCCGCCGCCGTTGCCGCCGGCTCCGGCACTCGTGCCGTTGGCCCCCGCGATCACGTTCACGAACGCCCCGGCCCCACCAGACTCGAAGCCACTCCCCGAGTTAGAGTTGTTTCCTCCGTCGGCCCCGTTGCCGAAGCCACCACCGCCGCCGCCGCCTTGAATGCCCTGGGCCTGGGTTGCATTGCCACCGTTGCCCCCCATGCCACCACCGCCACCGGCCTGCGGACTATTCGAGCCCGCGCCGCCGTTGCCCCCGACAGCCCGATTGTCTTGAAAGGCCACGTTCGTGAGCGTGACGGCTGGCGCCGAGATGCCCAGGGCCGACACGATCGGCTGGATCGAGTCGGTCGTCGTCCAGCCCATGTAGGTGCCGCTGCCGATGAAGATCCCACCACCGAGCCCAGCCCCGCCGCCGGCGCCCAGGCCACCCGTGCCCCCGGTGGCATTGCCGTTTTGGATCGTGAGATTACTGATCCCCACCGTGCCGCCGGCGATGAAGAACGCCCGGTCGGCGTTGTTCATGTCGATCGTGGAGCCATTGCCGACGATGTTGACATTGGCATTCACGATCCACTGGCTCGAGCCGGAGATGGTGCCGGCGAGCGTGATCGTGTTGACGAGGCTCGGATTGGCGACGTTGTTGGCAAACGCGCCGGCGAGGGCTGCTGAAAGCTCACTGGCGGTCGAGACGCTCCAGCTCGTCTGCGCGCGGGCTGGGCGGGCCGCCGCCCACAGGGCGACGAGAAAGACGATAAAGGCCGGGATCTTGCGCTGCGTGATGAATCTCATGGTGGAATCCACGGTCTATGGGGAACGGTGTCGCCTCCGCATCAAGAAGCCGCCACAGGCCAGGCCCGCGAGGGCCATGGCCCAGGTCGAGGGCTCCGGCACGGCGACGAAGTTCAGC
>JAIXPT010000002.1 GCA_027486095.1 Planctomycetaceae bacterium
CAGATGCGGCGGTGGTAAAACTGCACGAACTCGCGGTCGGCTTCGGCGCACTGCTCGCGTGAGAGCCGAAACGAGCCACCCTCGCGGATCGCCTCGCCGACGAGATAGTCGTAATACGTTTCCGCGCCGTGCGGGCGGGTGCCGTCGGGCCGCAGGTCTGTCTCCATCTGGAGCACGCCCATATCGACCCGCATCTGGAGCACTTCGCGGCCGCTGCGGGCCTTGAAGAGGCGGGCGCTCACTTCGCCGGGCTTGAATTCCCAGCCCTTGAGCACGGTGTCGATATCGCGGGGCGATGGCATGGAGAGATCCTTCGCGGGCGGTGCCGCCGGCGTCGTGCCGACTGCTCCACGAAGTATACCAATGCCCGCGGCGGCGTTCGCGACGGTGGGATGTCAATCGCCGATCCGGCCGCGCAGCCGCTTGGTTTCCGAGCGGCGGTGTTTTCCTTCGAGCCGTTTTTTGACGACCGATCGCGGAGTTTTCGTGGGGCGGCGTTTCTTCGGGGCGACGAGGGCACGGGCCACGATCTCGGACAGTTTCGCGAGGCAGTCGGCGATGTTGCGGGGCTGGTCGCGATGCCGCTGGCTCGTGATCACGAGCGCCCCGTCGCGGGTGAGGCGGGCCTTCTCGCGCTCCACGAGGCGGCTTTTGACGTCGGCGGGCAGATGAGGAGAATGCACCGCGTCGAAGCGGAGCACGGCCTTGCTGCTCGTGCGGTTGACATGCTGCCCGCCCGGCCCGCTCGACCGCACGAACTGCCACTCGAGGGCCGCGGCCGGAATCACCACCCGGCCGACGCGGACCTCTTTTTCGCTTGCCATCGGCGGTGTTCCGGGGTGAAAACTGGGAAGTGATGAGTATACGAACCCTGCTTGCCGCCGCGGTGGCGTGCGCGACGCTCGGAGTGCCGGCGGCCGAGCTGGCCGATCTCTCCACGCGGCCCGGTGAAGACTGGGGTGCGTTCCTCGGGCCTGCGGGTAACGGCCGCAGCGAATGCACCGGGATCACGGTGCCGTGGCCGGCGGCGGGGCCGCGCGTGGTGTGGCATGTGCCGCTCGGCGAGGGCTACTGCGCGCCGGCGGTGGCGCGGGGGCGGCTCGTGGCCTTCGATCGCGTGGAGGATCGGATGCGTGTGCGGTGCCTCGAGGCCGAGACGGGCCGCCAGCTCTGGGAGGCGTCGTATACGAGCCGCTATCGCGACTCCTTCGGCTACGACGGCGGGCCGCGGGCGGCGCCGGTGATCCACGGCGATCGCGTGCTCACCTTCGGCCCCGAGGGGCGGCTCGAATGCCGTTCGCTCGCCGACGGCACGAGCCTGTGGAGCGTCGAGACCGCGGCCCAGTATCACGTCGTGCAGAATTTTTTCGGCGTCGGGGCGGCGCCCGTCGTCGTGCGCGTCGGCACCGACGACCTCGTGGTGGTGCAGGTCGGGGGCAGCCGGCCGGGGTCGGCGCCCGCGGCACCCGAGCGGCTCGATCTCGTGAAAGGGCTCGACAGCGGGCTCGTGGCCTTCGATCTCGCCACGGGCCGCGAACGCTGGCGCTCTTCGAGCCAGCTGGCAAGCTATGCCGCGCCGGTGCTGGCCACGATCGGCGGGCGGCCGCGGATCGTGGCCTGGATGCGCGACGACCTGATCGTGGTCGATCCCGAATCGGGGGCCGTGCTCGCGGAATTCCGCTGGCGGGCCGACGAGCTCTTCAGCGCGATCGCGGCGAGCCCGGTCGTCAACGGCGCTGAAGTGCTGCTTTCAGAATGCTACGGCCCGGGGAGCGTGCTCCTGGATCTCGGGGGCGGCGATCCGCGCGTGGTCCGCCGCGACGGCAAACCCCGGCCCCGTTCGGCCCTGATGGCCCACTGGGCCACACCGGTGCTCCACGCAGGGCATGTGTATGGCTCGAGCGGCCGCCATGCCGGCGACGCGCTCGCCGTGTGCGTGGAGTGGGCGACGGGGGCGGTGAAGTGGGCCGAGCCGGGCCTGGGCCGGGCGAGCATGGTGGTCGTAGACGGCCACCTCGTGATCCTCGGTGAGTTTGGCGATCTCGTGCTCGCCGAGGCCGCGCCCGATCGCTATCGCGAAGTGTCGCGGGCACGGCTGCTCGTCGATGACAGCACGCCCATGCTGGCGCCGCCGTGCTGGGCGGCGCCGGTCGTGGCCCGCGGGCGGTTGTTCGTGCGTGGCGCGGGCCGCTTGGGCTGCGTCGATCTGCTGGCTGAATAGCGCGAAACGGGCCGCGCGAAAAACACCCGCGATTTTGGCAAGCGGCACATGCGTACAGCGTCAGCCGTGATGCGGCAACCTCATCTGGACAGTCCGCGCGCGGCCGTCTCATACTCCTCCCCGTTCGAGGCGGGCCTTCGTGGCTGCTGGCTCGGGCAATCGCCCCGCGCAGGAGAGAGTGCGAGATATGATGCACGTGTCGATCAGTGAGCTCACGACATTTCGCTGGGATCTCGCCGACGAGATCGACCACCTCGTCAGGCATGGGTTCGACTCGATCTCGCTGTGGCGCACGAAAGTGTCGGACATCGGCGTGGCGTCGGCCAAATCGCTGCTGCAGCAGGCGGGCGTGCGGGTGGCGAGCCTGCAGTGGGCCGGCGGATTCACGGGGGCAGAGGGACGGTCGTTTTGCGAGAGCGTGGATGACGCGCTGGAGGCGATCGACGCCGCGGCTGAACTCGAGGCCGAGGTGCTCGTGGTGCACGCTGGCTGTCGCGGCGGCCACACCCGCAGCCACGCCCACCGCCTGCTCGCCGACGCGCTCGACGTCGTCGCGCCCGAGGCCTTCGCCCGCGGCGTGATGCTCGCACTCAAGCCGATGCACCCGGCGGCTGCCGCCGGGGGGAGTTTTCTCACGAGCCCGGCTTCTGCCGCAGACTGGGTCGAGCGGTTCGACCATCCGGCCGTGCGGCTGGCCCTCGATCTCTGGCACTTCGGCCACGACCGCAGCCTTTTCGGCCAGTTCGGCCACCTCGCGCCCCTGACGGCGCTCGTGCAGGTGGCCGATGGCCGCGGCGCCCCGCTGGCCGACTCCGAGCGGCTGCCGCCGGGGCAGGGCACCCATCCGCTCTCGGCACTCGTGGCGGAGTTCGTCGAGCAGGGCTTCGGCGGGCCGTTCGAGCTGGCGCTCGTCGGCGAGGCGGTCGAGTCGCTCGGCTACGACGAAGTCCTGCGGCAGGCGAGCACCACCGCCGCGGCGTGGAGCCGGCTCGTGCGCGTGCCCGTGTAGCGACGGAGCTCCAGCTCTGTCGTTCGACAGGCCTGGAGGCCTGTCGCTACGGCAGGCGCAGATCCCAGGCTTCGAGCCAGTCGGTTTCGAAGGGCTCCATCGCGAAGTCTTGGCGGAGTCGCTCGTCGAAGTCGAGCATGTGGGCCGCCCCGTAGAAGATCGCGATCCGCCGCCGGCCGCGGCCGATCTGGTCGCGCAGCACGTCGAGCGCGGCTGCGTTGCGGTCGGTGATCAGCGACGAGCCCTCCTCGCCGCCGAAGGCCGCCGTGAGCACCTCCATGTCGGTGAACTGCTCGGCCATGATTCGCCGCAGCCGCACCTCGCGGTCGCTGCCGAAGAACAGCCCGAAGAGATCGCCGAAGCCCACGTCGGCTCCGCCCTTGCCGGCGCCGCGTTCGGCGCGGGCC
>JAIXPT010000108.1 GCA_027486095.1 Planctomycetaceae bacterium
GAGGAAAAAGAACTTGTCCCAAACGGTTCGCGAACGCACTTTTTCCAGGCTTTCGAGGAGGCCATCCCCAGTCGGTGGCATTCCGCAATCGAGCCCGGCCGAGCGTGCCGCCTTGCCCCCGATCTCGCGGAACGCATCCGTGGCGTTGTTCCGCGATCGCGAGGGTTTGCGCAGACGGCAAACTCACAGCAGAAGATCGATCTTTCCGGATCGAAAAACTCAGCTGTCGCGAAAATCGTGCGATCTTTCCGGATCTGCGGGCTGTGCCGGCCCCCGCTCGCACGCTGGAGAATTTCCCATCGGGCCGCCTTCGCAGCAGGTCTCGAGGATCATGCCGCACTGCCGGCACATGAGCTTCGCCCGGATCTCGAACGTCTCACCGTGGCATACAGGACAACGCGGCTGGCTCATGGGCGACGAGTGTAACCGGCGCGGGTAATTCAGGCAGGTTCCCACTAGGCGCGCCGGCTCGGGGTTACCCCGTACCGTCTCGCCGGACGTTCGCCTCCGCCCTCCTGGGCTTCGGCTCACTCGGATTTGCCTGCGCTTCGGCATCCTGCCTGCGCTGGTCAAATACGCCGTCTCAACGGCAGGGGTAACCCCGAGCCTCCTCAACTGGAATGGGGGAGGCTTCGGGGGAGTCGGCGAACGCTTCCCGAACGAGGGCCGCCGCGGCCTGAGTGAGGAGACTTTTGCCGCTCCCCCGAAGCCGTGTTTGGCGAGTTGAACCGAGCGTGACAGCCCGAAGACCGTCTTACCCGACGAGGATCACGATGAGTTCCTTCGGGCCGTGGGCGCCGAGGACGAGGATCCGCTCGATGTCGCCGGTGCGGCTGGGGCCGGTGATGAAGGAGAGCATGCTCGGCAGCCGGCCCGCATTGCGCGTCTGCGTGAGGTGGAGGGCGTCGCCGAGGGTGGCCACGATCTGGTCGCAGGTGGCCACGACCACGTGCACGTGCGGCAGGATCGAGAGGGCCCTGCCGCCGCAGGTGGCGCTCGACACGAGGATCGAGCCTGTCTGGGCGACGAGCACTTCGCAGGCGGTGATCCCGGCGTCGCAGCCCTCGAGGGCTGATTTGTCGAACGCGCCCGGGCGGACTTCGTAGCTGCCACACGGGATGCCGGCCTGGAGCGGGGCGACGAGCGGATGGTCGTGCCAGGCCACCTGTTTCCAATCGCGCTCGCGGGCGAGCGTGCCGACGAGATCGGCTGCGGCCGTGAGGTCGGGCACGCGATGCACGATGGCCCGGAGTTTGCCGAGATTCTCCACGAGCACTGCGAGCCGCTCGGAGGGGGTCGTGCCGCCGTCGGGCAGCCACGGCCGCGCGGCCTGTTCGGGGAGAACGTTGAGCCGGGGGTGGCCGTTCGGGCCGGGCGTGGCCGGCGGGGCGGCGTGCGACGCGAGATGGGGCGCGGGCGCCGGCACCCGCAGGGCCTCGCGCACCCGGGCCAGAATCGTGTCGCGAGCGTTGCCCACGCGCTGCGGTGGGTCGCGCGCGATCATCGTCGGCTCCACTGATCGCGAAAACTTCGGGCCGGAGCCTGCGGCAGATCGCGCGTGGCGAGCCAGTCGCGCAAGAGCGGCGGCCGGATCGCTTTGAAGAAGCCCAGCGTGCGCCGAAACATCGCCCCGCCGGTCGCAAACAGCCAGGGGCGCGAGGCCACGGCCACGAAGATCTTGTGGCCGAGCTTTTCAAGACGATTCGGTGCGGTGCGGGCGGCGTTGCGGCGATTGTGCAGGAGGTGGTGATGGATATCGATCCGCACCGGGCAGGCGTCGGTGCAGGCGCCGCACAGGGAGCTCGCCCCGGAGAGGTGGTTCCAGTCGGCGAGGCCCCGCAGGTGCGGCGTGATCACCGAGCCGATCGGGCCCTGATAGGTGGTGCCGTAAGTGAAGCCGCCGACATTCTTGAAGATCGGGCACACGTTGAGGCACGCCCCACAGCGGATGCAGTGCAGGCTGTCGCGTTGCTCCGGATCGGCGAGGATCGCCGAGCGTTGGTTGTCGAGGAGCACGAGGTGCATTGCCTCGGGGCCATCGGCCTCGCCCTCGCGGCGCGGGCCGGAGTAGAGCGTGTTGTAGCAGGTCATCGGCTGGCCGGCCCCCGCGGTGGCTAGCATCGGCAGGAGCACGGAGAGATCGTCGAGCCGCTCCACCACCTTCTCGATGCCCGAGATCGCGATGTGCAGCCGCGGCAAAGCCGCCGTGAGCCGGGCGTTGCCCTCGTTTTCGGTGATCGAAATCTGCCCCGTCTCGGCCACCAGGAAGTTCGCTCCCGTGATGCCGACGTCGGCCCCGACATACAGCCCGCGCATGTGGCGGCGAGCGATCATCGTGAGCTCTTCGGGGCTGTCGGTCGGCGGGGTGCCCAGATGCTTGCCGAACAGATCGCTGATCTCGTCGCGCCGCACGTGCATGCAGGGGAAGACGAAGTGATAGGGCGGTTCGCCCCGCAATTGCTGGATGAATTCGCCGAGATCGCTCTCGACCACGCCGTAGCCGTCGTGCTCCATGGCGGCGTTGAGATGAATCTCCTCGCTCGTCATGCACTTGCTCTTGATCACGGCCCGTGCCTTCGCGTCGCGCAGGAGCCCGAGCACGATCTGCCGGGCCTCCTCGGCGTCGCGGGCCCAGTGGACGATGCCGCCATTGGCCTCGAAGTTGGCCACGAACCGGGGCAGGAGCTCATCGAGGCTGTTGACGGCCGACCATTTCGCGAGGCTGGCCGCGTCGCGGGCCTGTTCCCAGTCGCGGTAGCGGGATTTCTGGGTGTCGCGGCTCGTGTAGTAGCCGCCCAGGGCCTTGCGGATGAACGCCCGGTGGCCGGTGTCGCGGACGTGCTCCGCCGCGTCGTGCAAAAACCGTTTCTTGGCCACCCGGGGCGGGACGGCGGATTCGGTCGTGGGGGACGGGAGGCTGTGGGTGGTCATACGGCATTCCCTCTTCCGACATAGTAGCATGGTGGGGTGATTGAATTCGTCTACAGGTGTGGCGGATGACAGGCAGCGCGGTCAGCGAGCATTTTTTTATCTGGGGCGCGATCTGGCTGGTGCTCGCCGCGGCCTGGGCGGCGGCGTGTGTCTGGGTAGACCGCGATGCCGAGGAGGTCTTCGGGCGGACGAGGCCCTGGACGCCGATTCTCGTGGGCCTCGGCGTGGCATTTCTGCTGGCCAGCCTGCGATCCGGCCTGTCGGCCGTAAACCTGATGCTCCCGGCGCTGCTCGGCCTCGTGGCGTGGTATGCGTGCTGGCGCGATCTCAACGTCTCGCCGGCGGGCAAGATTCTCCCCAAACAGTGCGACGGGCTTTTGCAAATCGTGGGCCAGGCCTGTGGCCGGGGGGCGTCGTCGGGGGCGGTCGTTCCGGGCGCCGGGCGGAGCGGAGCCGTGGCAGGCCCCCGGCTCACGCTCTTGAAGAAAGACGGCCGTCCCTACGACGGCCGGGAGGCCGGCGATCTCGACCATGAGACGAGCGAGGCGATCACGTCGGCCCAGTCGATCCTCACGAAGGCGATCCAGGTGCGGGCCACCGACGTGCACCTGGAGCCCAAGAGCGGCGACGAGCTGCTCGTGCGCTATCGCATCGACGGCATCATGCAGAATGCCGGCACCGTGACCGGCGCGGCGGGCCGGGCCACCGTGTCGGCGATCAAGGTGCTCGGCGACATGGACATCGCCGAGCGGCGCCGGCCCCAGGATGGCACGTTCGCGGTGCTCTTCGACGGCCGCAAGTTCGACATTCGCGCCGCCTCGGGGCCGACGAACTTCGGCGAAAAGATCGCCCTCCGGCTCCTCGATGCCGAGGGCGAGATCGTGAAGGAGGGCCTGGAAAAGTTCGGCATGGGCACCACGGTGCTCGCCAAGCTCCGCGAGATCATCCACCGGCCACACGGCATGCTCATCGTGTGCGGCCCGACCGGCTCGGGAAAAACCACCACGCTCTACGGCGCGATCGGTGAGATCGACGTGTTTTCGCGGAACATCGTCACGATCGAAGACCCGATCGAATACCGCCTCGACAACATCTCGCAGACGGCCGTCAACGTGGCGGCGGATCTCACGTTTGCGAAGATCCTGCGGAGCGTGCTCAGGCAAGACCCCGACGTGATCCTCGTGGGCGAGATCCGTGACAAGGAGACCGCCGAGATCGCCATGCAGGCCGCGCTCACCGGCCACTTCGTGTTCACCACGTTGCATGCCAACGACACCGCCACGACCGTCACGCGGCTGCTCGACATCGGCATCGACACCACGCTCATCCAGTCGGCCGTCACGGCCGTGCTCGCCCAGCGGCTCGTCCGGGTGCTCTGCCAGCAATGCAAGGAGCCCTACAAGCCGACGGCCGAGTTTTTGAAATCGGCCGGGATCCCCGCCGACAAAGTCAATCTGTTCTACAAGGAAAAGGGCTGCCCGGCGTGCAATGGCACCGGCTATCGCGGCCGGACGGGCGTTCACGAACTGATGATCATCGACAAGGCCATCCGCGAGCTGCTCGTCGGCCGGCCTTCGATCCAGGCGATCCGTACGGCCGCTCGCAGGGGCGGGATGCGCAGCCTCCAGGAGGCGGGGCTCCAGAAAGTGATCGCCGGGATCACGAGCGTGAACGAAGTCATTCGGGTGACGAAGGCCTGATCTCTGCCATGAACACGATCCTCTGCTCGGGCCTCGCCCTCCCACTCGCCGCCACGCTGCTCCAGCCGCTCGGAGCGCCGCTCGTGCTCGGGCTCATGGCCGCCCTCGCCTTCTACGGCTATCGCTCCGGCGTGTTTCTGGCGACGCTCGCGGGGCTGCATGCCCTGGCAGCCGTGGTGGGGGCCCTCGGCCTCACGGGCCCGGTCGCTGCATGGCTCGAACTGGCCGACGTGCCTCGGCACTACGCCCTGCCCGGGGCGTTTCTCGGCATGCTCACGGTCGCGGGGATCGGCATCCGCCTCGCGATCGGCGCGGCGGTGCCGCCCGACGCCGTGAAGCTGCCGCCACGGATCGACCAGTTTGGCGGCCTCATCGTCGGCGGCCTCGCGGGCCTCCTCGCGGCCGGCGGCGTGTTGCTCGCCCTCTCGATCGCCCCGCTCCCGCCCGCCTATCGGATCGACGGCAGCCGGCTGTCGTTCGACATGGGCTCGCGCATGCTCGACGTGTTCGCCCGCTGCCTGGGCGGCGATGCCAAGGCTCGCGACGTGCTCCTGCGCGGTGAGCCGGGCACGGCCGCCTCGGGCCCCGTCGCCCGGCCCGCCTGGAGCGAGCCCTTCGTCGATGCCGACGGCAGCCTGACCCGCGGCGATGGCGAGGCGTTCGTCGATACCGACACCAGCGGCTCGTTCACGCCGGAGCTCACGGCCGCCGACGTAAACGGCAACGGCCGGCGCGATATCGGCCTGCTCGAGCACTACCGCATCGGCCATTGGCTGCCGCTCACGGTCATCCAGGCGCCCGTGGCCACGGGCAAGGACTCGGCCTATGTCACCGATCATGCACCGGTGGAAGAAGTGGTGTACCAGGCGGCCGCTACCGATGCCGACCCCGGCGACACGCTCACGTTTTCGTTCAAGCCCGATCAAGACGACGACGCCAACCTGCTCGTGATCGACGCCGCGACGGGCGTCGTCACGCTCAAGAGCCCGCCCGACCGCGAGGCGAAGAACCTCTATGCCTTCACGGTCGTCGTCACCGACAAAGCCGGCCTCGCGGCCGAGCGCTCCGTGACGCTGCACGTGACGAAGCCCCTCAAATCGGACCGCGAACCTTCCCCGGGCCTCACTGCCCCGTAACGGTTTGCTGCTGTTCGCCACGGGGTTGCTCGGTTGATCCCAACGCGCCCAAGCCGGCTTCGGGGGAGCGGCGACTGTCTTCACGCGAAACATCGGCATCCTGCCGATTTTCGCTGTTGGCTCCTCACTCAGGCCGCGGCGACCAAAAGTTCAGGAAGCGTTCGCCGACGCCCCTGTAGCGACAGGCCTCCAGGCCTGTCGATCGACAGAGCTGGAGCTCTGTCGCTACGGTTGAGGAGGCTCGGAGTTACCCCTGCCTCCTCAGAGGAAGCCCGAGGCGTGAGCCGAAGGGAATACGCGTGGCTGTTTGCAATCCGGGCATCCTCTCGGCTTACGCCTCGGGCTTCCGGCGAAGGCGAACGTCC
>JAIXPT010000282.1 GCA_027486095.1 Planctomycetaceae bacterium
AACGGCGCCCGGCCCACGAGCAGGTAGTACAGCGTGCAGCCGAGCGAATAGATGTCGGAGCGGCGGTCGGCCTTGTGGCTGTCGCGCGCCTGCTCGGGGGCCAGGTAGTCGGCCGTGCCGAGCACTTTTTCGTCGTGCTCGCGGGTGAGCGACGCCTGCTCATCGTCGTCGTCGAGCGCCAGGCCGAGGTCGAGAATCTTGATCGTGCCACGTTTGTCGAGCATCAGGTTCGCCGGCTTGATGTCGCGGTGGACGAGCCCCTCTTCGTGCGCGTAGTGAAGGCCGATCGCCGCCTGGCGGACATACTCCGCCGCATCACGCACGTCGAGCGGCCCCTCCGCCTTGACCGTGGCGTGGAGGTCGGTGCCCTCGATGTATTCCATCACGATGAAGTGCACGGCCCCCGACGTCTCGAGGTCGAAGGCCCGCGCGATGTTGTGGTGGCTGAGCCGATAGGCCACCTGGGCCTCGCGTTCGAACCGGGCCAGGTAGGAGCTCTGCTCAACCCGCTTGATCGGCAAAACCTTGATCGCCACCCGCTGCCGGAGCGTCGGATTTTCAGCGAGATAGACGCTGCTCATCCCGCCGGCACCGAGCAGGCGGAGCAGACGGTATTTTCCGAGCGTGAAGCCCTTGCTCTTGCCTTTGCGGAGCTGCTCGAGCTGCCACTGCGTGAGCAACTCTCCCTCCACGAGCGCCGCGGCCAGGGCATCCGGAACCGGGCCTGTGTCCTCGCGAAATGGCTCCACGAGAGGCGAGAGACGATCCTCGGGCACGAGGCCGCTGGCGCGCAGCACCCTCAGGAAGTCGGGCAGGGTCTGGACGGGAAGTGTGGCATCGCTCATGGTGGATGAATCGCCGGTGACTCCGTGAATCGTACCCCGCCCATGCAAATCATGCTCTATTCCCGCCGCGGCTGCCACTTGTGCGAGCAAGCGGAGGAGTGGCTGCGGTTTCACGCGCCGGCCGCGACCATCATCGACGTCGATAGCGAGCCGGAGGAGACGAGAGCCTACGGGCTCCGGGTTCCGGTCGTCGTGATCGACGGGGTCGCCGTGCTGGAGGGGCGGTTCGCTGAACACCGCCTGCTCGACGTCATACGCCCAAATTCAGACCGCGATGGTGCAGGGCGTCGATGAGCCCGGAGGCCGATCGAAACACCTCGGCATCCCAGCCGCAGGCCCGCGCCGCCTCCACGTGGGCCGGGATGTCGTCGCAGAAAAAGATCTGCTCCGGAGCCACGCCTGCAGCTGCGGCCGCGGCGGCATAGATGGCGGGCTCGGGCTTGATCGTGGCCACTTCATGACTCAGCACCGTGGCCGTCACGTTGCCCGGCAGGATCGCGTAGCGCCGTGTGAGCAGGTGATCCCAGTGGATGCCGCAGGTGTTCGAAAGGATGCCGAGCGGAATGCCCGCCCGCTCGAGCCCCGCGATCACCGGAAGCATTTCGACGTTGAGCGAGAACATGTCGCTGGCGGCCTCGGCGAGCAGGGCTTGGTCGGGCGACGTGCCCACGTGCCGGGAAAACTCCGCATGGAAACCGGCCCAGTCGATCAGCCCTCGCTCGAGCCGCTGTTCGAGCCGCGTGGCCACAAGCGTGGCCTGCACCATCTCCACGGGGACGCCGGCGACGCCGGCCATCTGCCGATGGGCGCGCGCCCGGTCGAACATGACGATCACGTTGCCGAGATCGAGGAACACGAAAGCGGGGCGACGGGGCATCGAAGTGCGGTGGTGCGAGTGACCGGCGGCAGGTGCTTTGAAAGCGTTCGCCCAGATACTATTCTGCCCGGGGAGCCGGCGACCAGTGGGCTCCTCGAGTTCCATCGCCGCCACCATATCGCCCAGCCGCCCCGAAGGAATCCCAGGCATGGCCGTCCTCAACCGCTACAGCTCCCGCATCACGCAGCCCCGCTCGCAGGGAGCCTCCCAGGCCATGCTTCTCGGCACCGGCCTGCAGCCGGCCGATCTCGACAAGCCTCAAGTGGGCATCGCGAGCATGTGGTACGAGGGCAACACCTGCAACATGCACCTCAACACTCTGGCCGCGAAGGTTCGCGAGGGCGTGGTGGCGGATGGCATGGTGGGGATGCGGTTCAACTCGATCGGTGTCAGCGACGGCATCTCGATGGGCACCGAAGGGATGAGCTACTCACTACCATCCCGCGACATCATCGCCGATTCGCTCGAGACGGTGATGCACGCCCAATGGTACGACGCCCTCGTGGCCATTCCCGGCTGCGACAAGAACATGCCCGGCTGCCTGATCGCGATGGGGCGGCTCAACCGCCCTGCTCTCATGGTCTATGGCGGCACGATCAAGCCCGGCCACCTGGCCGACGGGACGGCCCTCGACATCGTGTCGGCATTTCAGTGTTACGGTGAATACGTGGCCGGCCGGATCGACGACGCCCGCCGCGGCGACATCGTGCGGCACGCCTGCCCCGGCGCCGGGGCCTGCGGCGGCATGTACACCGCCAACACGATGGCCACCGCGATCGAGGCGATGGGCATGTCTCTTCCCGACAGTGCCGCGATTCCGGCCGAGCACCCCGACAAACTCGCAGAATGCCTGCGGGCCGGGGCCGCGATCCGCACGCTCCTCGAAAAAGACCTCAAGCCACGCGATATCATGACGCGGCGCGCCTTCGAGAACGCGATGGTCACGATCATGGCGCTGGGCGGCTCGACGAATGCCGTGCTCCATCTGATCGCCATG
>JAIXPT010000393.1 GCA_027486095.1 Planctomycetaceae bacterium
CGCCCGCCGCGCGGGCCTCGGCGTGGCCCTCGCGGGGCGGATCACGATCCCGGAAATCCGGCTCGCCACGGCGCACGGCCCCGATCTGGTCGCACTCCGCACGGCGGTCTGCTCCAATGCGGGCAGTGGTGACGTGCGGCTCGGCACCGTGTCGGCGAACCTCGTGGCCGCGGCGGCCGCGGAGTGCACGGCCGGCCTCGACCTCGCCTTCGATCGCACCCAGCACCAGTATTCAGACCAGCCCTCGGACCATCCATCTCCATGAAGCCTCTCGAAGTTCGCATTCCGCACCGCCTGCCTCCGACCGAAGTGAAGCGTCGGCTCGACGACGCCGTCGAGCGCGCCCGCACGCAATACGCCGACACGGTGGGGCCGATCGACGCCACCTGGGAGACCGACGAGCGGCTGCGCGTGAAGCTCGCGGCGATGGGGATGAACTTCGACGGCAGCGTGCAGATTCTCGTCGAGGAGCTGCTTGTGTCGCTCACGCTGCCGGGCATGGCGGGGCTGTTTGCCGGGCGGATTCAGTCGGGCATCGAGGAACGATTGGGAGGGTTGTTGGGGTCGCAGCAGGTGTAGCGGCGCGACGCCATTCGCGACGGCCTCGCAGCCGATTCCTAGCGAAGCCGGCGGAGTGCGCACCGGCGGCGATTCCCCCACACGGCCATGCTCTTCGACGCGATCCTGCACAATTCGTCACTCACCCGCCCGCGGCTGGCCCGCGTGGGCCTCGTCATGGGTGTCGTCGTGGGTGTCGTGGCGGCGTCGCTCGCGCCGGGCCGCGCCGCGGCGCGGCAGTCGGGCGTGGTGGGCATCCCTGAAGACGATCCCTTCGCCGACGAGCTCAATCCCTTCGGGTCGGGCAAACAGCCCGCGCCGCCTGCGGCGCCGGCCCAGCCGCCGAAGCCGCCGCCGATCAAGCTGCCCGTGCCCTTTCCCGAACGCACGCTGCCGGGTGACCCCGCCGATCGTCAGCCTCCGCCCCGGCGCGAGTCGGCCCCGCGGCCGCCGGCGCGGCCCGAATCGCAACTCGACCTGCGCGGGCTCGAACCCTTTCCCGATGCGAATTCGCCGACGGCGGAGGTGGAGCCATCGCCCGCCGAGGAGCTGCTCATCGAGGCGGAGCGGCTCGACCGCGCCGGCCGGCTCGCCGAGGCCCGCGCGGTGCTCGAAAAGGCCGTCAAGCTCGATCCCAAGCTGACGATCGCGCACCTCGCGCTCGGGGTGATCAGGCGGCGGCTCGGCGACTTCCGCGGCTCGGTCGATGCGTGCTCCGCCGGCCTGAGGATCGATCCGCAAGACCCCGAGCTCTATCTGCGGCGCGGCATCGCCTGGTTTCATCTCGGGCTCCACGGGATCGCGCTTGAAGACTTCGAAGACGCCGCCGGCATCGCCTACGACGATCCGCGGCCGGAGCTGTGGCGGGGGCTCGCGCTCGTCGAGCTGGGGCGGCCGCTCGAAGCGATCAACGCCTATGCCTCGGCGATTCGCCGTGACCGCACGTTCATGATCGCGTATCTCAATCGGGGCCTCGCCTATCTCTCGGCGGGTGAGCCGCGAAAGGCGGAGTTCGACTTCGATCTCGCCATCCGCCACAACCCGAAGGACGTGCGGGCCTGGTTCAATCGCGGCGTGGCCCAGGCCGCGCAGGGCCGCTACGGCGATGCGGTGGAATCGTATGCTGCGGCTCTCGAGCTCGATCCGCGTCACGAGCCCTCGCGGAAAAACCAGGCCGCGGCCGAGCGGATGGTCAGCGGCCGGCGGCGCTGACGGAGAGCGTGCCGGCCTCGATCCGCCAGGCCAGCCCGCGCGGCCTGCAAATCGCATCGAGCAGCCGCTCTCGCGAGGCATCCTCGAGCTCGAGCCGCACGATCTCGGCCGGTGCCACGCCAGCGCGGGCGAGCGCGGCACGATCGAGCGCGAGCGTGAGGCCGAGCCGGCGGGCGAGCGTCGTGAGCAGCTCGTCGAGCGGCGCGGCCACCGTGAGCGTGTAGGTGGAGGCCGCGTCGGGCGGCGGCGCAGGCCGGCGCGGCGGCGGCTGCCGCGGAGCGGTGGGGGCTGCCGCGGCATCGTGCGGCAGGGCCACGAGCGCGAACGCAGGCTTCTCGTCGGGCCGGCGAGGCTGCGGCTGCCACTCCACCCGCCGGTCGAAGTGGGCGAGCACGAGGTCGAGCCGGTCGGCGAGCGAGAGCTTGGGCAGCCCGGCCCCCGGAAAGTGATCGTGGGGCAGCTGCTCGAGCCCCTCGATCGTGATCCCCGCCTCCGCCGCAGCCGCGGCGACGAGCTCGGCGGGCACGGCGCCGTCGGGCCACGACCACGCGGCCGGTGTTCGGACGCGGGCGCTGGGCGCGCGGGCCAGGCGTCCGAGTTCCTGGTGCCGCAGGCGATCCGCAGCGGCGAGCGGGCCGGCCCCGCCACGGGGCACGAGCCTGACATGCCCGGCATACGCGGCCACCTCGGCTCTGGCCGTATCGGCCACGCGGGCGAGCACGCGTTCGAGCGGCTCGGCGGAGGCGTGGAGCGAGAGCGGGGTGTCGGGGTCGAGCCGCCGGTCGATCACGACGGCCACGCCACCCGCCGCCGTCAGCCGCGCAGCCGCCTGCCGCAGCGGCAGGCCCGCCCAGTCGGCCGTGACCGGCGTGGCGAGCGCGCGCAAGACAGGCTCGGCAGCGCCGGCCCGCAGCCCGGAGCCCGCAAGCGCTGACCACACGAGCGCCACCCACGCGAACGGCATCGGCCACAACCGGCGCATGCGAGGCGACTCGTTCGTGAAGGGAAGTGCGTGCGAGCGGCCGGGCGTGGTGCGCCGGCCGAACATCTCGCGTGACAGTATATTTCAGCCGTCCCATTCATGAGGAAGCTGATGCCCAGGCGGGCGGCCCGAGACACGACGGTGGTGGTGCTCGGCGCGGGCATCAACGGGGCCGCGCTTGCCCGGGAGCTCGTGCTCTCGGGCGTGGGCGTCGTGCTCGTCGATGCCGGGGATCTCGCGTGCGGGGCCACGGCCTGGTCTACGCGGCTCGTGCATGGAGGCTTGCGCTACCTCGAATATGGCGAGGTCGGGCTCGTGCGCGAGAGCCTCGCCGAGCGCGACCGGCTGGTGCGGCTCGCCCCACACCTGGTAGCGCCGCTCGAATTTTATCTGCCGATGCGCACGCGGGCCGGCGGGCTGGCGGCGGCCGCGGCGCGGCTGGTGGGGTGCGAAGCGCTCGCGAAACGCTGGCGGCCGGCGGCGGGCCGGGGGAGCATCGCCGTGGGGATCGGCCTCACGCTCTACGACGCGCTCGCCAGCGGCGCGGGCTGGCCGCGGCATCGCGCGGTGCGGCCGGGCGGGGCCGGGCTGCCGACCGTGGATGCCCGGGCCTTTCCCTACGCCGCGGTGTATGCCGACGCCCAGATGCTTTTTCCGGAGCGGTTTACCGTGGAGCTCGCCGTCGATGCCCGCCGCAGCGCCGCGGCGCAGGGCACGCCATTCACGCTTCTCACGCATGCGTCGCTCGCCCGCGAGCCGGATGGCAGCCTCGGCATTTCGAATGCACTCGACAGCCTCGGGGTGCGGCCGGCGGCGGTGATCAACGCGACGGGGGCCTGGGTCGATCGCACGCGGGCCGAGCTCGTGCCCGGCGACACGCGGACGCTGATCGGTGGCACGAAGGGAAGTCATCTTCTGCTCGACTCGCGGCCGCTGCGTGAGGCCCTCGGTGCGCGCGGCGTGTATGCCGAGGCCGACGACGGGCGGCCGGTGTTCGTGCTGCCCTTCGGGCCCCGGCTCGTGCTCGTGGGCACGACCGACCTTCCGTTTCATGGCGACCCGGCGACCGCACGGGCCGACGACCGCGAGATCGCCTACCTGCTGGCGGCAGTCGCCCGGCTGTTTCCTCACGTCCCGCCGGGCAGGAGCAGCCTCGTGCAGCACTACTGCGGCGTGCGGCCTCTGCCGGCGGCCGACAGTGCGATGCCTGCTTCGGTCACGCGGCGGCACATGCTCGTGCGGCATGCGGAGGCGCCGGAGCCCACGTGGTCGATCGTGGGCGGCAAGCTCACCACCTGCCGCAGCCTTGCGGAGCAGGCGGCGCGCGAGGTGCTCGCCACGCTCGGGCTGCCCGTGGCCGGCTCGTCGCGCGAGCGGCCGCTGCCGGGCAGCCTCGCGCCCGAGGCCCGCGGGGCGTGCGTGGCAGAGGCGGCCGCCGCGCTCGTGGCGGCGGGCGTGGACGCCGCGCGGGCGGCGATCGCGGCCGCACACATCGTCGCGCTCTTCGGCTGCCGCGGCCCCGAGGCGTGCCGCGCGGCCGCGCCCGACGTGCCGCCGCTCGTGGCCGGCACCGACCTGCCGACGGCCGTGGTCGGCTTCTGTGTGCGCGAGGAGTGGGCGGCCACGCTCGACGACCTCGTCGAACGCCGGCTGATGCTCTTGTTTGCAATGCCGCTCTCCCGCCCGACGTTGGCCGCGTTGGCCACCGAGCTTGCGCGGCTCGGCAGGCTGCCCGCGGAGCGCGTGGCCGCCGAGGTGGAGCGTGTGGCGAACGTGCTCCACGATCGCTATGGAAAACAGGTCACCTGAGGAGACGCCGCGGCGATGACAGCCCGACACACCGAAAAAACCTGCGTGCTCGCGCTCGACCAAGGCACGACCTCGAGCCGCGCGATCCTCTTCGATCGGCGCGGCGTGCCCGTGGCCACCGCGCAGGAAGAGTTTCCCCAGCACACCCGGCCCGGGGCGGGAGGCATCGACGCCGGCATCGTCGAGCACGATCCAGAGGATATCTGGCGCACGCAACTGGACTGCGCGCGGCGGGTGCTCGCCGAGTCGGGCACGCCGGCGGAGGCCGTGGCCGCCATCGGCATCACGAACCAGCGTGAGACGACGATTCTCTGGGAACGCGCGACGGGCCGGCCCGTCGCGCCGGCGATCGTGTGGCAAAGCAGGGTGTCGGCGCCGGTGTGCGCTCGGCTCGAGGCCCGGGGGCTCGAGGAGGAGATTCGCCGCCGCACCGGCCTCGTGCTCGATCCCTACTTCTCGGCCACGAAGATCGTGCACCTGCTCGAGACGATGCCCGGCCTGCGGGCGCGGTGCATTGCGGGCGAGGTGCTCTTCGGCACTGTCGATTCATTTCTGATCTGGCGGCTCACCGGCGGCCGCGTGCACGCCACCGATCCGACGAACGCGAGCCGCACGCTGCTCTTCGACATCGATCGCCAGGCCTGGAGCGACGAGCTGTGTGCGATCTTCGAGATCCCGCCTGCGATCCTGCCGGAGGTGCGGCCCTCGGCGGGATCCTTCGGCACGACTGCTCCCGAGCTCTTCGGTGCCAGCCTGCCGGTCACGGGGTGCGCGGGCGACCAGCAGGCCGGCGGTTTCGCCCAAGGCTGCCTCGCGGCCGGCGACGCGAAATGCACCTATGGCACCGGCGCGTTTTTGCTCTGCTCCACGGGCAGCCGGCGCGTGGAGAGCAGGGCCGGGCTGCTCACCACGCTCGGCTGTGCGGCCGGACCCGCGCCGAATTACCTGCTCGAGGGCTCGGTGTTCGTGGCTGGCTCGCTCGTCGGCTGGCTCCGCGATGGCCTCGGCATCATTCGCCAAGCCCGCGATATCGAGCCGCTCGCCCGCGGCGTGGCCGACACGGGTGGCGTGATGCTCGTGCCGGCGCTCACGGGGCTCGGCGCGCCCTATTGGGACCCGCACGCCCGCGGGCTGATCGTGGGCCTCACCCGTGGCACCACCGCCGCCCACATCGCCCGGGCCGCCCTCGGAGGGATCGCGCTCTCCGTGGGCGACGTGGTGAAGGCGATGGATCGCGACTTGGGCGCCCCCCTCCCGCGGCTCGGCGTCGATGGCGGCGCGGCGGCCAACGATTTGCTCATGCAGATCCAGGCCGACGTGCTCGGCCGGCCGATCGACCGGCCCGCGATGCTCGAGACGACCGCCCTCGGCGCCGCGCTCTTGGCCGGCATCGGCGTCGGGTTTTATGCCGACGCCGATCCCGTGGCCGCGGTGCGGCGCGCAGACCGCGTCTTCGAGCCACAGCTCGACGACGCCGCGCGACGCACGCTGCTCGACCGCTGGAGCGACGCCGTCGGCCGGGCACGCGGCTGGGCGAAGTAGGACAGGCTTCAGCCTGTCTGTGTTCACGGCAAGTCTCGACATCCTGTCGAACTTGCCTCGGCCGACCTCCGTCGGCTGGTGTTCACCCGGCCCTCCGGGCCTGGCGTTCAACGTATGAGGCCCCGCTCACGCCTTCTGCCCCCACAAGCCCGGAGTGGGAGCGACGGGACACCGGGTGGCGCACGATCCCGTTGTCCATGCCGCATGGCATCCGGTTTCCGCGGCGACACGGAGTCCCCGGGCTTCCGCCCGGGGCTTTTTGAGAGCGGGGCGTCCTCTCGGCTCACGCCTCGGGCTTGCTTGCGGCCCGGCTCACGCCTTCTGCCCCCACAAGCCCGGAGCCGGAG
>JAIXPT010000148.1 GCA_027486095.1 Planctomycetaceae bacterium
ATCCGCATTCTAGCTCAGGCCGGCGACGGCGGCGACGGTGCGGTCAGTTTCCGCCGCGAGAAGTTCATCCCCCGAGGCGGCCCGGACGGCGGCGACGGCGGCAAGGGCGGCGACGTCGTCCTCCGTGTCGATCCGCACATCGACAACCTGCGGCCGTTTTTCTACAATCCGAACCTCAAAGCCGAGCATGGCGCGAAAGGCGGGTTCCGTCTGCGCAGCGGCCGCAGCGGCAAAGACCTTGTGGTTCTCGTGCCGCAGGGAACGCTGGTGTACCGTGACAAGACGGCGGACGTTCCGGCCGATGACGGCACTGCCGACGCTTCCGGCGATGACTTTCTGGTGGATGAGGAGGAAGGCGGCGAGACCGAAGAGGCAGCCACGGTGCGCCGGTCACTCAAGGAACGCATTGATGCCGGTCATGAACTCGAGTTGGCTGCTGATCTCACGGAAATCGGTCAGGAATTCATCCTCTGCCGCGGCGGCAAGGGCGGTAAAGGGAACAACAACTTCAAGACACCTACGCACCGGGTGCCATACGAGTTCACCCCCGGCGAAGAGGGTGAGGGCGGGCACTTCTATTTCGAACTGCGGCAGATAGCAGACGCGGGGTTTGTGGGTTTTCCGAATGCGGGGAAGAGTTCACTGCTCACGCAACTGAGCGCGGCGCGCCCGAAGGTGGCGGCCTATCCGTTTACGACGCTGCATCCAATGGTGGGCGTCATCGAATACCCCGAGTACAAGCGCGTGGTGGTTGCGGATATTCCCGGGCTGATCGAAGGCGCGCACGCGAACATCGGGCTGGGGCATGAATTTCTGAGACACCTGCTGCGCTGCCGCTTTCTGCTGTTTGTCGTTGATACGGCTGGCAGCGAGGGCCGCGATCCGTGTTCCGACCTGACAATTCTGCGCAAGGAGATCTCGCTCTACGACGAGAGCCTTGCGAAGCGCCCGTGGATCATTCTGGCTAACAAGACGGACCTGCCGGAGGCGGCGGACAATCTCGCGGCGATCAAGGCCCGGTTTCCGAAGATCAAGGTCCTGCCAGTTTCCGCGCAGGAAGGCGACGGGATTGCCGCGCTGAAGACGGAATTGCTCAAACGCGTTCATGGCAGCGCGAGCAGTAAAAAAGCCTGAGGCCGCGCCATCGGCTGGCCGCGACCGCCTTTCTCCGGAACGGCGGTCGTGGAACATGTCGCAGATCGGAAGCAAGGATACACAGCCGGAACTCATTGTACGTCGCCTGATCACGGAGATGGGGCTGCGTTACCGGCTGCACCGGCGCGATCTGCCTGGAAAACCTGACATTGTCTTCGGTCCGCGACGTCTGGTGTTGTTTGTTCACGGGTGTTTCTGGCATCGGCACCGGGGTTGCCGGATGGCCTCTACGCCGTCGGCGAACGCAGCCTTCTGGCAGACGAAATTCGATGCGAACACAGCTCGCGACCGCCGGAATACCACGGTCCTGAAGCGAGCTGGATGGCGCGTGGCGGTGATCTGGGAATGCGAAACGCGGCAGCCCGAACGGCTCGCCCGGCGCTTGCAGCGGCTGCTGCCCGTGGTCTCAGTGTCGGCATGACACCCTACGAGGAACTTTCCGCCCGCTTCCGCGAAGCCGCCCGCATCAAGTCCATCCAGGCGGTCCTCGGATGGGATCAGGAAACGTTCCTTCCGGACAAAGCGGCCGCGTGGCGCGGCGAGCAACTCTCGTGGCTTGCCGGGGCGCATCATCGGTTGGTGACCGCACCGGAAACAGCAGCTGGCATCGACGCCTGCGAAGCCGCCGGGTTTGCCGCGGACACGGTCGAATCCACCAATGTGCGCGGCTGGCGCCGTGATTACGACCTCGCAGCGAAGCTCCCCTCGGCATTCGTGGAGGAACTGTCCCGCACCACTTCAGAGGCCACTCACGTGTGGGCAGAGGCCCGCCGCCGTTCGGACTTTGCGCACTACCGCCCGATGCTGGAAAAACTGGTGTCGCTGACCCGGCAGAAGGCGGATCTGCTAGGCTGGGAGGCGTGCCGTTACGACGCGCTCCTCGACGAATACGAACCCGGCGCACGCACCACGGACATCAGTGCGCTCTTTGCCGAACTGGCGCCGCAGATTGCCGCACTGGTCGGTCCCGCCACGGAGATTTCCGCGCGGACTCCGGCGGATCTGCTCGCGGGTCACTATCCGATTGCCGCCCAGCAGGCATTCAACCGCGAGGTCGCGGAAGCATTCGGATTCGACTTCTTCGCCGGCCGCATCGACACGACCACACATCCGTTCTGCACCAGCCTCGGGCCTGAAGACACCCGGCTGACGACCCGTTATGATGAGGGAGATTTCCTGTCTTCGTTGTATGGCGTGCTCCATGAAGCCGGGCACGGCCTTTACGAACAAGGGCTGAACAAAAGCGAATGGAGCCTCCCCGCCGGCGACGCCTGCTCGCTGGGTATTCATGAGAGTCAGAGCCGTCTCTGGGAAAACCACATCGGCGGCAGCGAAGCCTTCTGGAACCACTGGCTGCCGCGCGCGGCTGTGCATTTTCCGGGGCTCGCCGCCTTCACACCGCAGCAGGTTGCGGCTGCGGCGCGGCGGGTGTCCCCGAGCTTCATCCGCGTGGATGCAGACGAGGTGACGTACGACCTGCACATCATTCTGCGGTTCGAAATTGAGAACCTGCTGATCAACGGCGGGCTCGAAGTCAAGGATCTGCCGGAGGCATGGAACGCGCGGTTCCGGGAACTGACCGGGCTCACCGTGCCCGACGACGCCCGGGGCTGCCTGCAGGACATTCACTGGAGTTTCGCCGGCTTCGGATATTTCTGCACCTACACCCTTGGGAACCTCAATGCCTCGCAACTGATGCGGGCGGCACGGCGCGACGATCCGGGACTTGATAGCTCGCTGGCGTCCGGCCAATACGCCCCGCTGCTGAACTGGCTGCGCAGCCGGGTTCATGCGCATGGCCGCCGCTGGTCCGCGCCCGAACTGATGCGTAACGCCACCGGCGAGCCCACCCGCGCCGACTATCATCTCGAATACCTGCGCGCGAAATTCCTCGCGTGAGGCAGGGACCGCAGGATGCTTCAGCTGTAGCGCAGTGCCCGCTCGATTTCCCTGAGTCCGCGCGTCATCGGAACGCTGCGGCCGCTCTGAAGGATGACCACATGGTCGCCTTTGAAGAGCGGCTGCAACTCGCGCACATGGTCGAGATTGACAATGGCCCCGCGGCTGACACGCAGAAATCGTGAAGGATCCAGCTGCGCTTCCAGTTCAGATAGTGTCTCCCGGATAACATGCTCGCGGCCCTCTGAGTGAACGACGACATAATTGCCCGCGCTTTCGATGCACTCGATGTCCGCGGCCTTCACGAAGGTGATCTTCTCGCCGTTCTTCACCGGAAGGCGGCTGAGATGGCGGGCGGATCGCTGCTCCAGCAAACCGAGCAGTCGTCGGGTTTCGGCTCCCGCGTCGCGGCGTGCATGCAGGTCGCGGGCACGCTGCACGGCTTCGCTGAATCGGGCGGGCTTGAAGGGTTTGAGCAGATAGTCGAGCGCATGGGCATCGAAGGCGCGGAGCGCGTGCTGGTCCCATGCAGTCGTGAAGATGACCGTCGGCAGGTGCGCGGGGTCTAGTGCTTCCAAGACGCCGAATCCATCAAGCCCGGGCATCTGGATGTCGAGAAAGAGCAAATCCGGGCGGTGTTCTCCAACTGCGGTGACGGCGGCGGGACCGTCTTCGCATTCCGCGACGACCTCGATGTCAGGGTGACTGCGGAGAAGGTGGCGGACGCGCTCGCGGGCAAGCGGTTCGTCATCGGCGATGATGGCGCGAAGGGTCACGGGAGATGCCATGGCAGCGAAAGCGTGATGCAGGTGCCACCGCCCTGCGCGGCGGCAATCGTGAGGTGCTGC
This sequence comes from Planctomycetaceae bacterium, assembly GCA_027486095.1. Lineage (GTDB taxonomy): Bacteria > Planctomycetota > Planctomycetia > Pirellulales > UBA1268 > RGVT01. Next base: position 3,903 of record JAIXPT010000148.1, read on the forward strand.
GCGTCGCCGTAAAGCGCGCGGATCCGGTCTCTGGTGTTAGCGAGCCCGATACCACTGCCCCGGGCAGGACGGCCGGGATCGAATCCGATACCGTCATCGCAAACCGTCAGGATGAGCCGATCCCCTTCCCTGCGCGCATTGACGGCAACTTTGCCGGGTCCGGGGCGAGGTTCCAGACCGTGGCGCACGGCATTCTCGACGAGCGGCTGCAGCACCAATGCCGGGACAAGCGCGGCGCGGGCTTCGGGGGCGATAGACTCGGTGAATTCGATACGTTCCCCGAACCGGGTGCGTTCGATGCTCGTGTAGAGACCTAGCAATTCAAGTTCGCGGGCGAGTGTGATTTCGTGGCTGCCAGTCCCCTGGAGCGAAGCGCGCAGTAGCTCACTGAGGCTCCCGATCATCTCATCGGCAGCATCAGGGCGGGAGTGGACCAGCGAAGCAGCGGCATTGAGGGTGTTGAAGAGGAAGTGCGGGTTGATCTGGAGCCGGAGCGCATCGAGTCGGGCCCGGGACAGACTCGCTTCCAGTTCAAGCGTGCGGCGTTCGCGCTGACGTGATCGCCGGAGAAAGGCGAGCGCGCAGGTCATGCTGACGACGCCTCCGTAAATGACAGTATCGATGACCGTGCGGAATCCGAATGCCCCGAATCCGTTGCGCGGGCGGCCGGGTTCGTCTGGGCGGCCTTGGCGACCGGGCGGGCGGCCCTGCCTTGGCGGCCCCGGGCCGTCGTTGCGGAACGATCCTGGCGGCGGCCCTTGGAACTCACGCGGACGTTCACCGCCGTCGCGGGGCGGCGGTCCTTGAAAGTCGCGCGGGCGGTCTCCTCGTTCCCCCATTTCCCCGGGTGACCCGGGAATGTCGCGGGGCCGCTCGGCATCGCGGAATGGCGTGCGTTCCGAAGTGTAGAGGTGGCAGGCCATGACAGCCGTCGTGCAGCCGAGCACGTGGGCACCGAGACTCCATGCCAGCGGTGTCTCGCGGTGCAGCAGCCAGCGGGTCATTCCCCATGTCAGCGGGAGCAGCAGCACCCATGGCATCCAGAAGACCGATGAACGCCGCAGGGCTTCCGTCCACTCAAGCGATCCGGTGAGAACGAACTGCGCGGCGAAGAACGTCACAAGCGCACCCCACACGGACGCCAGCGCCACGAAGGCGAGCATCAGGGATTTCCATGAACGGAGCGCAGTCATGACCGTGGAATCTATCACAGGCAGCGCCCGCCGGGCAGAGATTCCCGGCGGGCGCCATTGGCTTCAGGGTTGGGAAGCGGGAGCGCTGCTGAAACGCTTACTGACCACCGGGAGGGCGGCCCGGACCACGTCCGCCGCGTCCGCCTTGTGGACCACCTTCCGGACCGCCTTCTGGACCACCGGGCGGGCGGCCACCAGGACCACCCTGGCCGCGGCCACCACCACGCGGGAGCTTGAGGGAACCGTCTTCGATGGCCGTGGCCACAGCAGCCTGTTCAGTTTCGTCGATCGTACCGCTCTTGTCCTTGTCGTATGGAGCGAGGGATTCAAAAAGCTTCGCGGCTCCGGTCGCGGCGCGCTTCCCGTTAGGCTTGCCGCCTTTGCCGCCTTCGGAACCACCGGGGGGCTTGCCGCCTTTGCCACCTTCCGGTCCACCAGGAGGACGACCCCCGGGAGGCCCCATTTCAAGGGAACCGTCTTCGATGGCCGCCGCGACCTTGTCGAGTTCCGCAGCCTCTAGCTTGCCGCTCTTGTCGGCATCGAAGGCGGCGAGGGCAGCGTAGCGCTTGCTGAGCTCCGCAGCAGCTTCCGCTGGCGATGGAGGAGCCGGGCGGTCGCCGCCTTGTCCACCTTGCCCGCCGGGACCGCCGGGGCCTTGGGCGATCGAGAGACTCAGTGAAGCGCCGAAGAGCGCGGAAGCAAGGATCAG
>JAIXPT010000037.1 GCA_027486095.1 Planctomycetaceae bacterium
CCCTCGTGCCGCATCACGGCGGCGGCCGGCACCGTCGGCACGTCGCGCGACTGCCCCTGCGGCAGATCGACCCACACGAACATCCCGGGCTTGTAGTGGGCGTCGTCGTTCTGGAGCTCGGCCACGAGCGGCACGCTGCGCGACTCCGCTTCTACCGTCGCGCCCACGTGGCTGATCCGGGCGGTGGTGTTGTGCTCGGCCGAGCCCGGCACGTTGACCTTCACCTCCTGCCCCTCTTCCACGTCCACCATCGTCCACTGCCGCTCGTGGATCTGGGCCCGGACCCAGAGCGTGGAGGTGTCGGCGACGACGAACAGCCGATCGCCGCTCTTCACCCGTTCTCCCCGGGCCACGAAAATGTCTTCGACGAGGCCGTCGAATGGCGTGCGCAAGAGGATCGTGCTCAGCGCGCCGGCCGCGGCCTCCTCGCCGTCGGCCTCCACGACACCCTCCGCGGCCCCCTTCCCGCCGACGTCGGCATCGAGCTTGCTGCCCACGAGCGTGCGCAGATGTTCCTTCGAGATCTGCACCAGCCGCTCGGCCTGCGCCAGCGCCGCGATCGCACGATCGCGATCTTGCCGCGTCAGGAATCGCGCCTCTTCGCAGGCGGCCGCGAAGCTCGCCTGGGCCACTTCGAGATTGCTCGTGCGCTCCTCCACGATGCGGCCGGAGAGCACGCCGCCCTCGCCGAGCTGCCGCGTGCTCGCATTCACCTTTTCGACGAACAGCAGCCGTGAGTAGGCGCCGATGATCTTCTCGCGGTAGCCCCCCAGCACCCGTCCCTTGAACTGCTGCTCGATCGTTTCGAGCGGCGGATGGCCGACGAGCACCTCGAGCAGCGCGGCGACGTTGTCGGCGATCGTGGTCGCCCATTCGGCCGCCTTCTTTTCGATCTCGCGATCGGCCTCGCGCTTGCGGACCTCGTCGCGGGCCATGCCCACGTCGGGGCTCGAGACCTCGGCCAGTGAATCGCCCTTGCGCACCTTCTGCCGCACCTGCACGAGCACCCGCGACACGATGCCATCGACGGGCGAGGCGTAGTCGAGCCGATAGCGGGCGTCGTAGTCGAGCCGCCCCGGCACCGTGAGATGCTCCCGCATCTTCCGCACCTCCACCGGCGCGAGCGTGATCTCGGCGGCCCCGGCGGTGCCGGGAGGCAGCTCCACGAGGGCGTCTGACGCGGCCCCGGAGCCCGGCTCAGCCGCCGGCCGCGGCTCGTGCACCTGCCCTTCGATGCCCGTGAAGTGGTGGGTGGCGAGCCACCACCAGGCGAGCCCGCCCGCCGCCAAGACCGCGGCGCCAGAGAGCCCGCGCACGAGCCGGCCAGGCCGCACCCCGGCAGAGGCGGGCACGGCGGCACGGATGGGCTGGGCGGAGATCGACATCGGGCATCACCTCCACTTCCAGTCTACCGCGCGAGCCACTGCGCGAGGCTACCGCGCGGCAAAAGCCCGCGGCGAGAGCCGCGGAGGTGTCGGAGGGCCAAGCAGGCCAGTACCATGAAGCCGATCCGACTCCGCCCCAGGCCGCCCCCCCAATGCCCACCGCCCGCTCGATCCGGATTTTCGATACCACGCTCCGCGATGGCGAGCAATCGCCCGGCGCGAGCATGAACCTCACCGAAAAGATGGAGGTGGCGCAGGCGCTCGTGCAGCTCGGGGTGGACGTGATCGAGGCCGGCTTTCCGATCGCCTCGCCTGGCGACTTCGAGAGCGTGCGCGAGATCGCCAAGGCCGTGCGCGGGGCCGTGGTATGCGGCCTCGCCCGCTGCAACGACGCCGACATCGATCGCGCCTGGGAGGCGCTGCGGCACGCCGAGGCGGCGCGCATCCATGTGTTTCTCGCCACGAGCGCGATCCACCGGGAGTTCAAGCTGCGGATGACCGAAGACGAGATCGTGGCCCGGGCGGTGGCCGGCGTGAAGCGGGCCCGGGCGGCGTGCGGCGACGTGGAATTCTCCCCGGAGGATGCCGCCCGCACCGAGATCGACTTTCTCTGCCGCGTGGTCGAGGCCGTGATCGACGCCGGCGCGACGACGGTCAACATCCCCGACACCGTCGGCTATGCCACGCCGCTGCAGATGCACCATGTGATCAAGAGCCTGAAAGACCGCGTGCGCGGGATCGACCGCGCCGTGATCAGCGTGCACTGCCACGACGACCTCGGCCTGGCGGTGGCCAATAGCCTGGCGGCCGTGGAGGCCGGGGCCGGGCAGGTGGAGTGCACGATCAACGGCATCGGCGAGCGGGCGGGCAACTGCTCGCTCGAAGAGGTGGTGATGGCGCTGCGCACGCGCAGCGACCACTATGGCTGCGACACCCGGATCGTGAGCCAGCGGCTCGTGCCCACGAGCCGGCTCGTGGCCAACATCACCGGCATCCAGGTGCCGCGCAACAAGGCGATCGTGGGCCGCAACGCCTTCGCCCACGAGGCCGGCATCCACCAAGACGGCATGCTCAAGGAGCGACGCACTTACGAGATCATGCGGCCGGAAGACGTGGGCCTCGAGCGCACCGATCTCGTGCTCGGCAAGCACAGCGGCCGGGCGGCCCTCGCCGACCGCGCCAAGGCGCTCGGCTACCAGCTCACTGCCGAACAGCTGCAGAGCCTCTTCGAGCGGTTCAAGGTGCTCGCCGACCGCAAGAAGGAGATCTACGACGGCGACATCGCGGCCCTCTGCGAGTCGGAATTCTCCCAACTTCCGGAGCAGTTTACGTTTGACCGCTACGTGCTCTCGAGCGCGAGCGGGGCGACGCCGACCGTGGAGTTGCATGTGCTGCAAAGCGGCACGCCCGCTGCGGTGACCGTGACGGCCGGCGACGGCCCGATCGACGGCATCTTCCTGGCGATCGAAAAGCTCACGGGCATCACGACCGTCTGCCGCGACTTTCGCGTGCAGGCCGTGACCGTCGGCAAGGATGCCCAGGCGGAGGTGACGGTGGAACTCGAGCACGCCGGCCAGGTGCAACGCGGCCGCGGCGTCTCGACCGATTCACTCGAGGCCTCGGCGAAGGCCTTCCTCGCCGCGATCAACCGCCTCGCCCTCGGCACGACGCCGCGGCTCCACCCGCAGGCCTGACGCGCCCGCTCGTAGCGACAGGCCTCCAGGCCTGTCGAATGCGGCCCACATCCGACAGAGCTGGAGCTCTGTCGCTACGAGGTCGCTACGTGGACGCCAGGCCCGGAGGGCCGGGTAAATTCCAGCCGACGGAGTCGGCCAAGCGAAAATCGGCACGATGCCGATGTTTCGCGTGAACACAGAGCTGGAGCTCCGTCTCCCCTAAGCGCCGCCGTCGCACTACCCGGCACGAAAAATTCCCTCGACGCGGGCCCGCTCGCGATCGATCTGCTCGTCGGTCGCGCCCAGATGCCCGAGGATGCTCGTCGTCATCGCGAGCGCCACTTCTCCCTCGTCGGCAAACACATCCGTCGCCCCGGCCTTGCGCACGGCGGGCACCTGCCGCACGTATTGCGTGCGGGCCACCACGCGAATCGCCGGATTCAGCTCTCGCGCCCGTCGCACGATCTCCGCCTCGGCCGCGCCCGTCGCCGCCGTGAGAAGCAGGTGGCGGGCCCGCACGATATCGGCCTCGGCGAGAATGTCGGAGCGGGTGGCATCGCCGTAGACGGCCCTGACGTCGAAGGTGCGCAGCCGGCGCACGGTGTCGAGATTGAGCTCGATCACGATCGGCTCGATGCCGTTGTCGAGGAGCAACTGCGTGACTGTCTGCCCCACCGGACCGTAGCCGACGACCACGGCCCGGTGCGCCGCATCGCCCGGCGGTTGATCACCATCCCCGGCCGACCCGGGCGCCGAGCCAAACCAGCGGGCGAGGTGCGGCTCGATCAGACGGGCCGCGCGGTAAAGGGGCGGATTGAGCGTGATCGAGACGATCGACGCGGCCACCAGGGCATCGACGGCGCGATCGGGCATCACGCCGAATTCACGGGCCACCGCGGCCAGCATGAAGGAAAACTCCCCGATCTGGGCGAGGGCCGCCGACACCGGCAAGGCGACCCGCAGCGGAGCCCCGCACACGACCGCGATCAGAAGCGCGGCGAGCGGCTTGGCGACGAGGATGATGCCGAGCGTGGCGGCGATCAGCCCGGGCGATTCGAAGATGCTGCGCGGGTCGAACAGCATGCCCACCGACACGAAAAACAGCACGGCGAATGCGTCGCGCATCGGCAACGCCTCCGAAGCGGCCCGCTGGCTGAAATCGCTGCGGCCCACGATCATGCCGGCGAGAAAAGCCCCCAGGGCCATCGACACCCCGAACAGCTTCGCCGACACCACCGCGATCCCGAGCGCCACCACGAGCACGGCGAGCGTGAACAGCTCGCGCGAGCGGGTCGCCGCCACACGGTCGAGCACCCAGGGAATCACCCGGCCGCCCACGACCACGAGCGACGCCACGAGGAGGCCGATCTTGGCGGCCGCCAGGCCGAGAGCGGCCGGCACGCCGGCCGCCCCAGCGGTGGCGTTCAAGAGTGTGGGCAGGAGCACGAGGGCCACGACGGTGAGCAGATCTTCGACCACGAGCCAGCCGACGGCGACATGGCCCGTGCGGGTGTGGAGATCGTGGCTGTCGGAAAGCACACGGACGAGCACCACCGTGCTCGCCACGGAGGTCGCCCCGCCGAAGATGACGGCCGTGGGCCAGTCCCAGCCGACGAGTCGGCCGACGAGCGCGCCGAGCAGCGTGGCCACGGCACTTTGCACGAGCGCACCGGGCACGGCGAGATCTTTGACGGCGACGAGTTCCCGAATGTGAAAATGCAGCCCCACGCCGAACATCAAGAGGATCACGCCCACCTCTGCGAGCTGCTCGGCGACGCCGTGGTCGGCCTCGAAGCCCGGCGTGAACGGCCCCACCGCGATTCCCGCCAGGAGATAGCCCACGATCGGCGAGAGCCGCAGCGCGTGCGTGATAAACCCGAGCACGAGCGCCGCCGTCAGCGCCGTCGTGAGCGTCAAAATCAGTGTGATGTCATGCATTGGGAGGGGGAACTGGGTTCTAGGGTTTGGTGCGTGATCGTTGACCGTGAGGGGCTGCCCGTGCTCCGAGAGCCGGCGTAGCTGACCAGCGAAGGCATGGATGCCGCAGCGCAGGCAGGTCCGAGTGAGTGGAGGGCTGGAGGCCCGGAGCGAACGTCCGGCGACGGGGCATGGGCAGCCCCGAACAGGCGGAACGACTATATCGCCTCGATGCCGCGTTCACCGGTGCGGATGCGCACGCACTCGTCCATCGGGAGCACGAAGATTTTGCCGTCGCCGATCTCGCCCTCGTCGCCCGAGCGGCCGCCCTTCACGATGGCGGCGATGGTGGGCTCGACGAAGTCGTCGTTGACGGCGATCTGCAGCTGCACCTTACGGAGCAAGTTCACGGCGATTTCGTGGCCGCGATAGGCCTCGGCATGCCCACGCTGCCGGCCGAAGCCCTGCACGTCGAGCACGGTGAGCCGAAACACCTCCACATCCGAGAGCGCCTGCTTGACGGCCTCGAGCTTGTTGGGCTGGATGATCGCGATGATGAGTTTCATGAAGTGTGCTCCGGCTGGCCCCACATCGTAGCCGGACTCACTCGAACGAACATGCGAAGAATCGACAGTTAGAGACAGGCGAGCCGCCTGGCCTACGCGCCTTCGACCGCCGTGCAGCAGGGCCATTGGCCCTGCGCCGCACGGTCCGACACGCTGCAGGCACAGGCGGCAAAGCCGCCGCAGTGCCCCGGCACGGCCGAAGGCCGTGCCCACGGCCGGCTGGACGCCGGCCGCGGCGGCTCGGGGCAACCTTGGCTTGCCCCGCAGCCGCCCAAGCCCGCCGGGGCCATGGATGGCCCGGCGGGCGTATATCCAGAATGCCCCGGCCTGGGTGAGCTAGGCGGAGTGCCCACCCAAGCCGTTGGGGCATCCTTCTGGACGTTACTCGGTCCGCACCATGACGAAGCCGTGGTAGGCCTCGTTGCCGTGCTCGCCGATGTCGAGGCCTTCGATCTCTTCCTGGGGGCCGACCCGAAGCCCGACGAGGGCCTTGATGATCAGCCACGCGATCGCCGACACCGGCACCACGTAGGCACCGACTGCCAGCACGCCCACGAGCTGGGCGAGCAGCTGCTTCGTGCCGCCGCCGAAGAAGAGCCCGGCGGCCGGGCCACCGACGGCGGCCGAGCCGAACGGCGTGTTGGCAACGGTGCCCGTGAGGTCGGCCGTCGTGAAGAGACCCACGCAGAGCGTGCCGAAAATTCCGCACACGAGATGCACGCTCGTGGCGCCCACCGGATCGTCAACCTTGATCCGGTCGAAGAATAGCACCGAGAGCACCACGAGCACGCCGGCGATCGCGCCGATGATGGCGGAGCAGGTGATGTTGGTGAACGCGGCACAGGCTGTGATGCCCACGAGCCCCGCCAGGCAGCCGTTGAGCGTCATCCCGATATCCGGCTTGCCGAGCAACAGCCAGGCCGTGAGCGTGGCCGTGAGTGTCGCCGCGGCGGCGGCCATATTGGTGTTCACGGCCACCTGGGCGGCCAACGCTCCGCCGTCGGCGGCGACACCGAAAGTGCTGCCCGGGTTGAACCCGAACCAACCAAACCACAGCACGAGGCAGCCGATGAAGGCGGCCATCATGTTGTGGCCGGGGATCGCGTGCACGCGACCGTCCGAGCCGTATTTGCCGATGCGTGGGCCGAGGATGAGCGCCCCGGTGAGGGCCGCCCAGCCGCCGACCGAATGCACCGCCGTGCAACCGGCGAAGTCCCAGAAATTCCAGTCCTTGGCGAGCCACCCGAAGCCCCACACCCAGTGGCCGGTGACCGGGTAGATCACGAGCGCCATCAAGAAACTGAAGATGATGAAGGCATGATATTTGATTCGCTCGGCCACGGCTCCCGACACGATCGTGGCAGCGGTGCCAGCGAACACGAGCTGGAAGAAAAACTTCGTCCACAGGGGCACACTGGCCCAGCTGAGGGCGCCATACACGCCCTGATACTGGTCACCCACGGCCGGGCTGTTGTCGGCGCCGCCGACCATCCACGAGCCCGAGCTACCGATCCATGCGCCATCGCCGGCTCCGAACATCAAGTCCCAGCCGACGAGCCAATAGGCGAGTGATGTCGCCGCGAACACCACGAAGTTTTTCGAGAGGATATTGACCGCATTTTTCGAGCGGGCGAAGCCCGATTCGACACAGCCGAAGCCGAGGTTCATGAAGAACACAAGCATGCCGCACACGAGCACCCAGACGGTGTCGGCGGCCATCCAGAGCTTCGGCACCATCTC
>JAIXPT010000322.1 GCA_027486095.1 Planctomycetaceae bacterium
GCCTCGTCTGCCCCAGACGCGCGACGCTCTGGCCGCGCACGCCCGCGCAGCTCGACGACGCCTGCCGGCTCCCCGCGCTCGCGCCGCTCGCCAACGTGCCCGACGTGCTCGATCTCTGGGTCGCCTGGAACGACGCCGGCCTCGGCGTGCGCGGCGTGGCCAAGGGCGTGGGCAGTTCCCGCTGGTGCCACCCGACCAAGCCGGAAGACAGCGACGGCCTTCATCTCTGGATCGCGACGCGGCCCACGGGCGAAAGCCACCGCGCCGGCCGCTTCTGCCGGCGGCTCGCGCTCCTGCCCACCGGCGGCGGCCGCATGGCCGACCAGGCCGTGGCCGTGGCCGCCCAGATCCCGCGCACGAGCGAAATGCCGGCCGAACTCCCGCCCGGCGCTGTCTCCATCGAAGGCAAGCTCGCACCCGACGGCTGGCAGATCGAGGCTTTCCTCTCCGCCGAGGCTTTGCCCGGCTGGGATCCCGCCGACATCCCAAGGCTGGGCTTCTGCGCCGCCCTCGTAGACCGCCGCCTCGGCCACGTGCCCTTCTGCGCCCCGCCCGAATACCCCTGGGACGGCGACCCCACGACCTGGGCCGAACTCGAGCTGGCGTCGTGACGAATCGTCACGACGCGGGAATCATCAGACGATGGCAGATCCCACTTGCGGGGAGCTGATCGAGACCCGATTCGTAGAAGGGTTTCAGCCGCTGCAACGCACCCGCGAGATGGGATCGCTTCTGCTCATCCAAAAAATCGAGATGCAATTCAAGCAGCACGATCGGGCGGTGTTCCTTGAAAAATTCGGTGTCATCAAACAGCACCCATTCCGCCCCCTCGACATCGAGCATGAGGAATGCGCTGGGGATCTCGTGTCGCTCGAAGAAACAACGGAGTGTTTCGCAGGGTACAACCACGGCATTTTGTTGCTGGAAGATGCTCGTGCCGCTCCGGCCGATGGGTGAATGATCGCTGCCGATCCGGATCGTGCCTTTTTCCCGGTAGAAGGCGCGGTTTTCCACCGTCGTATTGGCAAATCCATTCAGCATGACATTCCGACTTAATTCGGCAAACGCCACAGGGTCTGGCTCCAGTGAATGAACCTGCTGGTAGAGCTTGGCGGCAAAGAGCGTAAAGGGACCGATCCAGCCCCCCGCATTGACGAACGCAGGGCACTCTGACGCATGCCGTTTGACGATAGCGTAGTTGCCTGCCTCCCAGTCATCCAGTTTCCAGAAGTCGGCATTCTCAGAGTCGCAATGGACTTTGAAGGTGACTCCGTGTCTCGTAACGTTTCGTGTGGTGTCGATCATGGTCTAAACCTTGCGGGAGCCTCAGTCTACGAACGATTTGAACGAACACGACGACGAGGCGTGATCCAAATAGTATTGGAATTCAGGTGTGGGATCGATGACCTCCCACGGGTAATGACGAGCGGTATAAGGGCGAGGGGCTCTGGCGCCTCCGACGAAGTAGTGGGAGGCGATCTGCTTGTCGTACATGGCAAACGTCGTATCCACCTCGGCACGTCTCAATCCTCTCCAGCCAATGCGTGGCCGCCGCCACATAGCCCGCTCATAGCTGTGGCAATGCGCGTAATATCGCGACTCAGTCGGAACGGTCGTCCACTCGAGCGACAGGCCGACCTTGCCCAAAGCAGGATGACTGTGGAGATGGCGGCACAATGTCGAGAGCGTGTCATCGGGGGTGCCGAGCAAGCCCAAATCAGGATCGGTGACCACGAAAAACTGTGTGCGGATTTCGTCGAGCACCTCCCTCGAAAAAGGTGCCTCGTGGCCCACGTTGCGATCCAGACGAATCACGTGGTGCGGCACATGACGATACCAATCCAATAACGGCGGATAAGAGCTCTGATTATCGACGATGATGATGCCCGCCAGGCAGTGATAGCGCTCGATTCGCGAAACCATTTCCCGCGGCCACGTCACCAGATCACGATTATTGATGACGACGGTGACCGGTGTATCGACTCGACGAATAAAACGTGGCAGCGGCATGGATCGCAGAGGAAACAGTCCTGACGACGACAACGCAACGGCTGTTTTTCACGATGGAGGCTCTGGTCGCCGGCGCGGGTTTCTAGCACCGCGCCGGAGCACCACTGGGATCAAAAAACATGGGCCGAACCCATTCTCGTGAGGGGGCCAACACCGTGACGGGAGTGTACTGTTCATATGCGATGGCTGGCCAGCCGAGTCCGACGCGATTCTCGCGCGACCATGCCCGGTGCGCCGGCTTCTGGCTCCCGGTTCTAGGAAGCCCGAGGCGTAAGCCGAGCGGATGCCCCGGTGGCGAACCTCCACCCGTATTCCCTTCGGCTCAGGCCTCGGGCTTCCTGAGTGAGGGAGGACAGGCCAGCACCTCACTTCCTCCACTCGTAGGTGCCTAGAACTTTCGGCGGAGTCGGTCGGTGGGCACGCGCAGACGTAGGGAGTCGTTGAGGACTATGGGCGTCTGATCAAAACCCACGAGTCCTGTACTCTCAACACGACCGGAGGCGAGCATGCCTACCGCCGACTCCGAATGCGGGTGGTTATCGCATGCCCTGTCATTTGGCTGAGTCGGCCAGCGACGCTTGTGCCCTACCTGCGTCACTCATCTTCGAAGGGCTCGATCTCAACACGGGCCAGGGCTGCAGCCATCCTATTTCACTGACCGTTCTAGTCCCGCAAAACAGTGTGTGCGCACACCACGCCCACCCCTTGCCCTGCCGGGGTGACCGGGCGGCAATGCCCGAAGACGTCTACTTCCGCACCGCCCGTCGCCGTGCTCGGCGGGTCTTCTTGATGTCGGCACGGGCGGCCCGCTCCTCCTCGCGGTAGGTGCGAATGGCCTCTGGGTGCACCGCCCTCCAGGCATCGGGCCGAAGCGACTCATAGTCGGTGTCGCCGGCCAGAACGCGGTCGAGGACGTCCGTCACGTAGGCGAACACATCGAGATCGTTCCGCACGGCGCTGCTGACGATCGTGAACAGGTCGGCGGCGCGATAGCCGGGCTCGACTTCCCCGACGAAGAGCCAGTTCTTGCGGCCAATCGCCACCTTCTTCATCAACTGCTCGGTGAGGTTGTTGTCGATCGGCACGCGGCCGTCATCGAGATAGACGAGCAGGTGATCGAACTGATTCCGGATGTAGGTCAGGGCCTGGCCGAACGTCTCCTTGGGCAGCACGTCGGCGATCGTCTCGCTCGCGATGTATTCCCACATCCGCCCCCAGATCGGCTTGGCCTCGGCCTGCCGCAAGGCCATCCTGTCATCCGCGGAGGAGTCCTTGGCACGATCCTCGATGTCGTAGAGCTGTTGGAACATCGAGAGCAGCACCGCGGCGTGTCGCGGGTGGTTGTCGCGGGCGTTGAACACCTTCCGCCGGGCGTGCGCCACACAGGCCCCGCGGACGATCCGCCCGTCACTCTGCGTCTGCACCGCGTCATAGCCCGAGTAGCAGTCGGCCATCAGCGTGCCGGTGAAGCCGTCCAGGAACAGCTCCGGACCGTCGCGATGGCGGCTGACGGTGAAGTCGAAGACGTCGATCGGCGCCGTGATGCTCCGATACGCCCACATGCGCGCGGTGATGCTCTTCTTGCCTTCTGCATGCGCAGCGGCGATCACCTCGCGAACTCGGGCGGACTTGGGGTCGGACGGGTCGGGGGGCGGCAGATCCTTCGGTGTCACGAGCGTCAGCGTCGTGTCGTCGGTGCCGATGACGGGTCCGACACGCACCACCTCCCGGAGGTGCGCGACCAGCGGCCGGAGGCATTCGGCCGTGGCCCGGAGGATGTTCTGGAGGGTGCTGCGGGCGGGCGTCCAGCCGCAGGAAGCGAAAAGATCCTGCTGGCGGTACACCGGCAGGTGAAAGCCGTACTTGTGGACGACGATCTGTGCGGCCACGCTCGTGCCGTAGCGGTTGCCCTCGACCAGGCCGACCGGCCGCGGGGCCTCGGTCACGCCGCACTCCTCGTGCTTCCGGCAGGCGAGCTTGGGAATGCCGGTGCGACGGACGACGAGCTTGGGCGGCACGATCTCGAGCGTCTCCTGCCAGTCGTAGCCGATCACCTCCCGCTCGCCGTGCTCTGGGCAGGCCTTCTGGTCTTCGGGCACCGGCAGCTTCACCTCGATCCGCGGCAGGTGCGCCGGAAGCTGCTCGTTCCGGGCCTTCTGCGGCTGCTGCTGGCGGCGCCGATAGCCTTCGATGTTCTCGTAGGCCGCGTCGGCGATGCCCTCGGCGGCGTCCGCCACGTCGAGCGAATCCCCGAAGTCGATCTTCAGCTGACTCGGGTCGGCGAGGTATCGCTCGATCCGCTTCTTGAAGGCGGCCTGGAGCGCGGCCGCGAGGCGGAGCTGGTACTCCGCAAGCTTGTCCTTCTGCTCGGCCAGCTGCTGGTTCTGCTGGACGACCAGCGCGTCCTTGGCGGCCAGCGCGGTGTCGCGCTCAGCGATCACGACATCACGTTCAGCAATCGCTGTGTGGCACTCGGCGATCACGCCGCGCTGCTCGCGGAGCAGCCTGTGGCAGGCCTCGATGTCGCTCGGAAACGCCGTCGTCTCGTGCATGACCGCATCATGCACGCCGCGCCACGCCTGGCAAGAGCAGATTCACTCGCGCACGAAAAATAATCGCGTGCCAAACACGATGCGCCTTCGCTCAACTCGCGCGACTGAATCGCTTGCGGCGCCGCACCGTCTCGAGCCGCACACCGCCGAGGATCATCGCAAGCTGCGTCGAGTCGATGCGCACTCGCTTCGCGCTATCGCGCGTGGGCACGACCTCGAACGTTCCCTGCTCCAGTCGCTTGTACCAGAGCACGAAGCCGTCGCCGTCCCACCAGAGCGCCTTAATGCGATCCCTCCGCTTGTTGATGAACAGGAAGAGACTGCCATCGGCGGGATCGTCGCCAAAGACGCCCCGAATGAGCCCGCACAGGCCCGTGAAGCTCTTGCGCATGTCGGTGGCGTCGGTGTGCAGGAAGATCGCGGGGGCCGGGGAGACGCTTAGCATCGGGCCGCTTCCGCCTGCGCGGCCATGCGATCGATCGCCACGCGCACGAGGTCCACGCGATCATCCGGGATCTCGAGGGTCGCACCGCCAGGGAAGCGCACGAGCACCGATCGCCTCGGGATGATCTCAACGGGCCGGAACGACTCGGCCGCACGCGGCGGAATCCGCGCCGCCGGCGATGCAGCCCGCTCGATCCTCCGCCGCCAATACTTCCAGAGCGAGACACTCACCTGCTCCCGCCTGCAGAACTCGGCCGCAGTCAGGCCGCTCTTCGCGTGTCGCGCCAGCCGTCGCCGCCACGCGGCCAGCTTGTTCCGATCCACTTCCCGTGCCATGCCATGCCTCCGTTGCCGATGGAAAAGATCCACCGGCCGAGGCTATCAGGGGCTACAAGGGTGGCGGTGGTGTGCGCACAC
>JAIXPT010000374.1 GCA_027486095.1 Planctomycetaceae bacterium
CCGCGATCGAGCGGCAGGTGGTAGCCGACCGGGAGTTTACGGAGAAGATGGAAGCGGCTCTGCCCAACGGAGCGATGGTGTTTCAACTGCCCGTGATGGAGTTTCCGGAGGCGCCGATTCCGGGCGTGCCTCCCTACGACCATTTCCGACCCTACATCTTTTCCAACCACCTGCGGTTCTCATTTGGCACACACAAAGGCCGCGAGCGCGAGCGCTGGCAGCCGGCGGTGCAGGGGAAGTTCTTCGAAGGGGCAGCGCTGGACCAGCAGGCGGGGATCATCCGCGTGAACGAGGCCAACGCCAAGGTGGCCGTCGATGAACTGAAGCGGCTGGGCTTCTCGGCGATCTACGTCAATCGCAATGGCTTCCCCGACCGCGGCAAGGGGCTCGAAGAGGCCCTGCTGGCGCTCGGCTACGAGCAGCCCCCGATCCGAAACGCCACGGGCGACCTGGCCTGCTTCGTGCTCAAGAAGCCAGGTCCTTGACAGGTAGTGAACGCATGTACATACTCAGGCAACCGATTGCCGACCGTCACGGCCGGAGCGAAAATCGCCCTGGGAGCATGCCGCCATGATTCACGACCTCCAAGAACTCAAGCGAACCCTGCAGCCGGCGTTCACCGAACTGCAGACCGACACGCTCGCGACGTGCCTCTACGAGTATTACCAGCCGATCGTGCACCAGCGGGAAATGGCGGCGATCCGCGACACGCTCAAAAGCGTGTCCGCATCTCAGGATCGCCTGGCACTCGCCCAGGAACGCACGGAATCCCACATCGAGCGACTGATCGAGGCTCAAGACCGCACGGATGCGCGAATCGAACGACTGACAGCGGCTCAAGAACGCACAGATGCCCGAATCGAAAGACTGACAGAAGCTCAGGACCGCACCGAAGCGCGAGTCGCACAGCTGACAGAGGCTCAGGAGCGCACCGAAGCCCGAATCGCACAGCTCACGGAATCCCAAGATCGTACGGATGCCCGAATCGCAAAGCTCACGGAGTCTCAGGACCGCACCGAAGCCCGAATCGTACAACTCGCAACTTCCCAGGAAAGCATGCGGGCCGACATCGAGCACTTGGCAGAAATCACGAAGGAAGTGGTGTGGGGCATCGGCGACCTGCGGAAGCAGGTGGGCGGCGTCACGCTCTCGGTGGGCCAGGGACTCGAGGCCTACGCCATGGAGAGGATCCCCACGCTGCTCGAGCAGCAGTTTGGATACGTCACGAAGTCGGCCATACCCGAATTCCTGGGGCCGGAAGGCGACACGTCGGAGATCGACGTGGTGTACCGTGGCAGGCATGAGGGCCGGCCGATCGTCGTGCTCTGCGAGGTGAAGACGAACATCACCGAGCCCGAAGTGCGCGAGTTTCTCGCGATCGTGGAACGCGTGCGGCCGTCCATCGCGGCAGACGACGTGCGCGTGTTGTTCTTCGGCTACCGGGCAGGCGAAGCGGCGAGGCGGTTGATTGAGAAGCATGGATGCCTGCTCGCGTTTCCTCGCGGCATCGCGGCCGACTGAACCTCTTGCAGGGATTCCCACGCACCGTGCCGACATCAGGGAAGCAGGCACTCGCCCTCGCAGCGATCACGCTCGCCGTCTTCTGGCCGACGCTCTCGGCGCAGTTCGTCTACGACGCGCGGCTGCAGATTCTCACTGGCGACTTTATCCACGACCCCGGCAACTGGGTGCCTGTGCTCTCGGGGCAGGTGCTCGCGATGGACGTGCTCGATTTCAACCGGCCCGTGCAGCTCGCCTCGCTCATGCTCGACTCGGCCATCTGGGGGCGGGATGCGTTTGGATACCACCTCACGAGCGTGCTGTTGCATGCAGCGAACGTGGTGATGGTGTGGGAACTCGTGCGCGGCTTATCGAGAGGCATGGATGGTGGGATCAGCTTCGGCGCGGAGTCCCCGGGCTTCCGCCCGGGGCTTGTTGGGGAGGGGCGGGCCGTTGCGTTGGGACCGACGGGTGGAAGAGCGCAGGAGTTCGTCGCGGGGCTGGCGGCGCTGTTGTTTGCCGTGCACCCGATCGTGACCGAGGCCGTCTGCGAGCCGACGTTTCGGGAAGACCTGCTCGTGGCCGCGTGCACGCTCGGAGCGCTTTTGCTCGCGATGCGGCACGATCCGGCGGCGCCGGGCGGTGATCGCTGGCGGGCGCTGGCGTGCGCCGGGCTCTGCTTTCTCGCCGTGGCGAGCAAGGAATCGGGGATCGCGGCTCCCGGCGTGCTCGCGGTGTATTGGTGGGTGGAGCGAAGCATCCCTTCGGCTTACGCCTCGGGCTTTCAAAACTCACCTCCAACGGAAGCCCGAGGCGTGAGCCGAAGGGATGGCCGCTTGTTTTGGACAATAGCCGTCGGAGGCGGCAAGGCGGCGGCGGTGGCGTTTCTCGCAGCGCGATTCCTGCTCGAGCCGGCGCAATCGGCGATCTTCGAGGCCAAGCCGCAGTATCCGGGCGGATCGTTTCTCGGCGCGATGGCGCTCGAGCCCCGCATTCTCGCGCTCTATGCGCAGCTCGTGGCCTTCCCCGCGAATCTCTGCGCCGACTACGGGCTCTATTCCGTGCGCCACCTGCCCTTGCCGGCGGCCCTCGTGATCCTTGCCGGGCTCGTGGCCGCCGCCGCGCTTGCCATTCGGGCCGACCGGCGGATGGCGCTCGCCTGCGCGCTGATCGTGCTGCCGCTCGTGCCCGTGTCGAACCTGTTTCCGATCTACCGCGCTGCGGCCGACCGCTACATGTATCTGCCGATGGCCGGCGTGGCCCTCGCCGTCGGCTGGCTGCTCGACGGGCCGTGGCTCGCCGCCCGCCCGCGGCTGCGCGAAAAGGCCACGATCGCCTGCATGGCGGCTGCGGTGGCCCTCGCGATGGTGTGCGTCGAGCGGCAGAAGGTGTGGGCCAATCCGCTCGCCCTCTGGGACGACACATTCCGCAAAAACCCGGTGGCCTACACTGCCGCCTCGGGGCTCGCCGATTCGCTGCGCGAAGCGGGGCGATTTCCAGAGGCCGAGCGGGCGGCCCGGGAGGCGATTCGGCTCTCCGATGGCAAACGCGGCGATGCCTTCGCAACGCTCGCCCTCATCCTCGACGCCCAGGGCCGCGAGGCCGACGCCTTCGAGGCGGCGGGGAAGGCGGTCGCGGTGCAGCCTAACCTCGCCGATCCCGAGGCCCGCGTGCGGGCCCTCGCGATGGAGCGGCAGATGGCGGAGGACTGGGGCCGGCTGCTCTCGCGACTGCCGAAGTAGCGACGGAGCTCCAGCTCTGTCGAATGCGGCCCGATTTCGACAGGCCTGGAGGCCTGTCGCTACATTTCTCGCAGGCTTTTATTACACTCGGGTGGCTATGGGGTCGAGCAAAAAACTGCTGAAACGCCGCCGCGACGACGACCACCGGCCTGGCCCGGACGACGCCGAGATCGACGCACAGCCCGCTGTGCCCGCAGGCCGCGTGCATCGCTGGCGCGATCGCATCATCCAGGCAGCGCTGATCGTGCTCGCCGGCCTCTGGGTCTATTCGCCCTCGTATCACGGCGACTGGCTCTGGGACGACGACCAGCTGCTCACCCAAAACCTCACCGTGCAGCACCGCGTGTCGCCCGATCCGAGCGTGCCGCCCGACAGCCTGCGCACGCTCGCCAAGCTGTGGTTCAACCCCGACGGCGCCGACTACTTTCCGCTCTCCTACACGGCGCTCTGGGCCCAGTGGCCGTTCTTCGGCCTCAGGTCCACCGGCTACCACGTCACCACGATCCTGTTGCATATCACCGGCGCGCTCCTGCTCTGGGCGCTGCTCGCCAAGATGAAGATCCCGGGGGCGTGGCTCTCGGCCCTCGTGTTCGTGGTGCACCCGGTGTGCGTGGAAAGCGTGGCCTGGGTGTCGGAAACGAAAAACACGCTCTCGCTGCCGCTCTTCTTGCTGGCCTGCCTCTGTTGGGTGGGCCAAGACGACGAGGCCGATCAGGCCAAGCGGCAGCGGCTCTACGCCGGCGCAATCGTGTTTTTTCTGCTCTCGATGTTCGCCAAGACGTCGGTCGTGGCGTTTCCCGTGGTCACGCTGCTCTATGCCTGGTGGAAGCGGGGCACGGTGACGACGAAAGACCTGATCCTCGCCGCCCCGCTCTTCGCGATCTCCCTTGTGCTCGGCCTCGTGACGATCTCCTATCAATGGGGCCGTGCGATCGGCCAAGAGAAGATCATCGTCGGCGACCTCCTCTCCGTGGGCGGCTTCGCCTCGCGGACGGCCATCGCCGGGCTCGCGATCCTGCATTATCTGGCCTCGATCGTGTGGCCGGTGAACCTGCTGCCGATCTATCCGCGCTGGGAAGTCGATCCGCCCAAGGCCTGGATGTTTCTCGCCTGGCCGGTGATCGGCGGAGGCGTGTGGTGGATGTGGAAGAACCGCGAGGCGGTGTTTCCGCCGCGGTGGGGCCACCACGCCCTCTTCGCCTTCGGCTTCTTCCTGCTCATGGTGGCGCCGGTGCTCGGGTTCGTGACGATCTCTTACATGCGGATCACGTGGGTGGCCGACCACTTCATCTACCTGCCGATGATCAGCATCATCGCGCTTCTCTGCGCGGGAGCGATGGCGTGGTTTGACCGGGCGCAGGAGGAATCTCAGCCGACCTTCCTCGCCGGCGGGGCGCTCGTGGTCACCATGCTGGGAATTCTCTCGTTCTACGGTGCGGTGAGCTGGATGGACGAAGACCACATGTGGGAGCACACCCTCAAGCACAACTTCGAGGCCTGGCAGGCCCACAACCGCCTCGGGGCCAAAAAGTTTGCCCGTGGCGACGTGGACGGCGCCCACTTCCACTTTCAAAACTCCACGCGGCTGCGGCCCGACCTCGGCGAGACGCACAACAACCTCGGCACCACGCTCTCGGCCCGTGCCCAGGCCTTCGCCCAGCGGGGCGACCAGGCCGCGGCCAAGCGCGAGATGGACGCGGCGATCGAGCAATTCGCCGAGGCCTGCCGCGTGACGCCACACGTGCCGGCGATCCACGTGAACCTCGCCAACGCGCTCGCGGCCGCGGGGCGGTTTGCGGAGGCGGGCGACAAATACAAAGAGCTGCTCGGCAAGGAGCCGGGCAACCCCGCGCTCATGAACAACTACGGCGTGGCTCTGTACAAGCAGGGCAAGAAGGACGAGGCGATCGTGCAGTTCAAGCGGGCCCTCGAGATCGCGCCCAATATGAAAGACGCCCGCGAGAGCCTGGCCGTGGCCACGGGCGAGAAGCCCGATCCCTCGGCGAATCAGCCCGCGCCCCCGCCACCCCCGGGCGGGCAACTGCAGCTCGGGCCGCCGCCCACGTCGCCGACGCTCGGGCCCGCCGCGCTGCCGTAGCGACAGGTCTCCAGGCCTGTCGAATGCGGCCCGTATTCGAGAGAGCTGGAGCTCCGTCGCTACTTTCCGAACCACGTGATCCGGGCGAGGTGCAGAAGCTCGCCGATGCTCCGCTTGCTTTCGGCGAAGTCGGCCTTGCTCGAGCCGCGGGTGCGATCGGTAAATGTGATCGGGATCTCCACGATGCGCCCGCCCGCCCGATGCACACGCCAGAGAAAGTCTTCTTGAAAGGCATAGCCCTGCGCGAAGTTGGCGGCATCGATCCGCTCGAAGATCGAGAGCCGCACGGCGCGGAAGCCGCCCGACGAATCCCTCACGGGCACGCCCAAAATCCAGCGCGTAAACCAGCACACGAGCCAGCTCGCCGCATGCCGTGAGAGGGGCCACCCCACCGTGCGGCCCCCGGCGACGCGGCGCGAGCCGATCGCGATGTCGGCGGGCTTGCCACCGGGCGGATCGAGGGCCGCGAGCAGCCGCGGGATGTCGGCGGGGGCGTGGCTGAAGTCGGCGTCCATGTTCACGCTCACCTCGAAGCCCCGGCCCCGCGCCACCTGAAACCCCTCGAGGATCGCGCTGCCGAGGCCACGGCGGCCGCGGCGCACGAGCACGTGGAGCCGCGGCTCGCGCCCGGCGATCTCACGGGCGATCTGCCCCGTGCCATCGGGCGAATCGTCGTCGATGATCAAGAGCTGCACGTCGGGGTCGGCGGCGAGCACGGCCTCGATCAACGGCTCGATATTTTCGCGCTCGTTGTACGTGGCGGCCTGCACGAGCACGCGGCCCGGCGGCCAATCATCGCGAGAGTGGAGGTCGGTGGCCATGAGGAAGACAGGCTTTAGCCCGGAGATGGCCGCTAACGTAGCGACAGGCCTCCAGGCCTGTCGAATGCGGCCCTTTTTCGACACAGCTGGAGCTCCGTCGCTACGAGGAGCGCCAGGCCCGGAGGGCCGGGTTGGCTCCAGCCGACGGAGTCGGCCAAGCGAAAATCGGCACGACGCCGATGTTTCGCGTGAAGACAGAGCTGGAGCTCTGTCGCCACATCGGACGTTACCTCTCGCCGCGGCGGAGGCGGGCGAACAGGCTGCGGTAGTCGCCGGGCCGCACCGTGAAGATCGCCTTGCGGTGCACCTCCGCCGGATGCTCCAGGATGTCTTCCTCGATCACCACCATGTCGGAGTCGTCGGGCTCGGGCAGATCGTCCGTTGCGACGGCCGGCGCGGCCGGGGCGTGCATCGAAGGGGCGTGGTGGGCCGAGGGCAGGGGAAGAGGAGCAAGGCAGGGAGGAGACTGACAGGCTGAAGCCTGTCCTACGGCCTGTGCTACGGCCTGCCCTACGCGCTCGCACGAATCGAGCTGACGGGCCATCGCCGCCCCTTCGCGGCTGGCCACGTGGCGGTGGCTGCTGAAGTCTTCCGGACCGCGCATCACGTAGCGTTCCACGACTCGCTCCTCCTGCTCGAAGTATTCCTCGAAGGGATCCGCCGCCGCATCGAACACGAGCTCCACCTCCGGGCCCTGCCAGGGATCGCCGGCCGTGCCCGCAGCCCGCACGACACGCGCCTGCCCTGCGGCATCCGCCGCTCCGGCCGCCTCTGCCTCGGGCACCGTGTCGTCGCCAAACGAGCCAAACTCGACCACTCCCGCCTCGCTGCCAAACTCGAGCGACATCTCGCCGCCGAAGCCGCCCACGAGCTCGTCGGCCATCTCGATGCCGTCGTGCTGGGTGTGAAAGTCTTCCGCCGCCGCCTGCAGGCCCGCTGCGCCGTGCGCGAGCGCCGAGGGTGGTGGCAGCCGCTGAATCTCGGCCCAGGCGGCGGCGATGTCGGCGGCTGCGACGCGGGCCCGGCCCGCCTCGGCCACCATCACGAGGGCGTGATCGCAGAGCTGATTCACCAGCCGCGGCACGCCGTCGGTGGCGCTAAACACGGCGTGGTCGGCACCCGCCTCGAAGGCTGCATCCCAGTCGAGCCCCGCGGCCTTCATCTGGGTGCGCACGTAGGCGGCCGTCTCGGCGTGGTCGAGCGGCTCGAGATAGTGGCGGGCCCCGATGCGCTGCGCGAAGCTCTCCATCTTGGGATTGCCCAGAATCTCCTCGAGCTCCTGCGTGCCCGCGAGCACGATGTGTACGGCGGGCATCGGCGTGGGGATGTTCGTGAGCTGGCGCAGCTCTTCGAGCAGCCGCGTGGGAAGCGTGTGCCCCTCGTCCACGAGGATCACGAGCCCCGCTCCGGTGGCCGCGAGCCCGCGGATCCGCTCCACGATGCCGATCCGCAGTTCGGCTTCGTCGATGCCGCGATAAGGCTCCCCGATCTCGGCGAGGATCGATTGCCAAAGCGCCCGCCGCGTGCAGATGCGGGCGCCCGAAAGCAGCGCCACGTCGAAGTCTTCGCGGACGCTGTCGGCCACCTTCGCGAGCAGGAGCGACTTGCCGGTGCCCGGCGGCCCGACCACGAGGCCGATGCCCTCGGAGCGACGCACGAGCCGGTCGAGCCCATGGAGCCCCGCATCGATGCCCTTCGCGGGGTGGTAAAAATCGACGCGGGGGGCGGCGAGAAACGGACGGCTCGACGGGTAGCGGCGCGGGGCGATCATCGAGGGGGACGGCTTCCGGAGGGAGTGCAGATCTGACCCGCGCTTCCCGGATGATCCCGGACGCGCGACAGGTATGGTGTCGTCCATTGGCGGTCGCTTCCTGCACCATCTGCCGGCCGCGTAGACTTTTCCGGGTAAGACAGGCTTCAGCCTGTCAATCGTTGTCGCAAGCACCCGCAGCCATGACAGGCTGAAGCCTGTCCTCCGTACCCTACGGTTCACGACCGCCACCATGCTCTTCACCGTCAAAATCTGCGGCATCACCACGCCGGCCGACGCCTCCTTCGCGGCCGCCGCCGGGGCCGACGCGATCGGGCTCAACTTCGTGGCCGGCTCGCCCCGGGCCCTCGGCCTCGAGGCAGCGCGGGCCGCCGCCGCCGCCGTGCCCGAGGGAGTGCTCAAGGTGGGGGTGTTTGCCGGGGCGACGGCCGCCGAGATCCGCCGGACCGTGGAGGCCGTCGGCCTCGATGCGGTGCAGCTGCACGGGCATCTCTGCGGCGACGGGCCCGGGGTCGATCCGCCCGAGCGGTGCGCCGAGCTCGCCGGGCTCACGCTCATCCGGGCGGTTCGGCTTGCAGCCGTAGGACAGGCGTCCCGCCTGGCCACAGACACGCCTGACACTTCCGACCCGCTCGCCGCCGCCCGCACCTGGCTCGCCGAGGCGGCCGCCCTCGGCGCCGAGCCCGACCTCGTGATCGTCGATGCCGCAGTCACACGTGAAACCGCCCCCGGCCAGCTGGGCGGCACCGGGGCTCTCGTTGACTGGCAGGCTCTGGCTCACGCCCGGCCGCTCGGCATTCCCACGGCTCTCGCCGGCGGGCTCACCCCCGGCAATGTCGCCGAGGCGATCCATGCCAGCATGGCAGCAGCCGTCGATACGGCGAGCGGCGTCGAATCGGCCCCCGGCTGCAAAGATCCCGAAAAAGTGCGGGCCTTCGTGGCTGCCGCCCGCACGGCCTTCGCGGCTACTGCCAAATTGCGGTGAGCGTATATCATGTGGTCGCTCCCTTGACCGCACATCCGGCCCTTTTCACCAGCTCTTCGATCCCTTCAGGAGGTTCCCGTGGCCCACGTTGAAACGCGTCTGCCCTATAAGGTTGCCGATCTCTCGCTCGCCGACTGGGGCCGCAAGGAGATCATGCTGGCCGAGAACGAGATGCCCGGCCTGATGGCGCTGCGTGAAAAGTATGGCCGCTCGAAGCCGCTGGCCGGGGCTCGCATCGCCGGCTGCCTGCACATGACCATCCAGACGGCCGTGCTCATCGAGACGCTCAAGGAACTCGGCGCCGAGGTCACCTGGAGCAGCTGCAACATCTTCTCCACGCAAGACCACGCCGCCGCGGCGATCGCCAAGGCGGGCTTCCCCGTCTACGCCTGGAAGGGCATGACGAACGAGGAATTCGACTGGTGCATCGAGCAGACGCTGTTCTTCCCCGACGGCGAGCCGCTCAACATGATCCTCGACGACGGCGGCGACCTCACCGCCATGGTGCACCAGAAGTATCCGGAGCTGCTCGGCGGCATCCGCGGACTCTCGGAGGAAACCACCACGGGCGTGCACCGCCTCTACCAGATGCACGAAAACGGCGAGCTCAAGCTGCCCGCGATCAACGTCAACGACTCGTGCACGAAGAGCAAGTTTGACAACCTCTACGGCTGCCGCGAGAGCCTCGCCGACGGCATCAAGCGGGCCACCGACGTGATGGTGGCCGGCAAGGTGGTGGTGGTGGCGGGCTACGGCGACGTGGGCAAGGGTTCGGCCCACTCGATGAAGTCGCTCGGTGCCCGGGTGATCGTCACCGAAGTTGACCCGATCAACGCCCTGCAGGCGGTGATGGAAGGCTTCGAAGTCACCACGATGGAGGAAGCCGCCGCCCGCGGGCAGATCTTCGTGACGGCCACCGGCTGCCGCGACGTGATCCTCGGCAAGCACATCGAGAAGATGCCCAACGACGCGATCATCTGCAACATCGGGCACTTCGATCTCGAGATCGACGTGGCCTGGCTGAACGACACCAAGGGCATCAAGAAGGTGGAAATCAAGCCCCAGGTCGATCGCTACACGCTGCCCTCGGGCAACAGCGTGATCGTGCTGGCCGAGGGCCGGCTCGTGAACCTCGGCTGCGCCACGGGCCACCCGTCGTTCGTGATGAGCACGAGCTTCACGAACCAAGTGCTCGCCCAGCTCGCCCTCTGGCAAGACCCCGACAGCTACGACGTGGGCGTGCACCTGCTGCCGAAGAAGCTCGATGAAGAAGTGGCTCGCCTCCACCTCGACAAGCTCGGCGTGAAGCTGACGAAGCTCACGAAGGAGCAGGCCGAGTATCTGCACGTGCCCGTCGAAGGGCCGTTCAAGCCCGAGTATTACCGCTACTAGCTTCGCTATTGCTCAGCGGGCCTCTGGCTCGCTGAGCAATGCTGTGGCTGCACCGTCATCCATGGCCGGTGCAGCCACGGAGCCGGTGGAGGAAAGCCAAGGTTTCCTCCACCTCCAGACGGCCGCCCTCCGGGGCGGCCGTTGCCGCTTCCGCGGCGAGGGTGTGCACGCGAGCGTTTCCTGTGGAACAACGCTGCGCTGCGCCTCCGAATACGGGAGGCTTCGGGCTCCCCGTGTCCCGGGAGCCGGCGTATGCAGACAAGCGCAGGCAGGATGCCGAAGCGCAGTCGGAGTCGAGTGAGCCGAAGCCTGGAGGGCGCAGGCGAACGTCCGGCGACGGGATACGGGGAGCCCGAAGCCGGCTCGGGCGAGTCGATGCCGAAGCCAGTGCCGCGCACGGTAAGCCCAGCGTCAGCCTGTGAAGAACGTCGCCAGCCAGTAGAGGCTGCCGGAGAGGGCCATGGCCACCGGCAGCGTGAGGATCCATGCCAGCGCGATCTCGCGCACCGTCTCCGGCTGGATGCCCGACTTGTTGGCCCACATCGTGCCCGCGACGCCGCTCGAGAGCACGTGCGTGGTGCTCACCGGCATCCCGAGTGAATCGGCCATCGCGATCGTCGAGGCGGCCACGAGCTCGGCGGCCCCGCCCTGGGCGTAGGTGAGATGTGTCTTGCCGATCTTTTCGCCCACCGTGACCACGATCCGTTCCCAGCCAAACATCGTGCCCAGGCCGAGGCACAGGGCCACGCCCATCACGACCCATTCCGGCACATATTCGACCGGCCTGGCCAGCTGCCCGGCCAGGCTCTTGAGCACTTTGCGCCGGTCGTCGGCGAGCGTGTCGCCGAATTGCCGCAGTAGCGTGCGGACCGATGCGCCGAGCTCGACGAGCTGCGTGCGCAGCTTCCAACGATCGTCGGCATGGAGATCGGCGAAGCTCGTGCGGCCGTCAAGGCTCGCGAGCACGTCCTTGCAGAGGGGGAGGGGGTCGAGCGTGGCGAGCACGACGTCGTCGCGCGGGAACGGATCGAACACGTCCTCGATCATGTCCGATTCGAGCACGGCGGCTGCCGCCACGCCATCGCGGCGGGCGATCCGCGCGACCTTGCTGTCGGCCAGATGCTGTTCCTTGAGCGCGGTCATCATCATCGCCAGCTGCGGCTCGGAGAGCTCGGCTTCGAGCTGGCGGGCGGCGGCGGCGGTTGCCGTGATCTGATCGGAAGACGTGGTCATGTTGAGGGCGTAGGCGGCCGGCACGATCCCGATCAAGACGAGCATGATCAGCCCCATGCCCTTTTGCCCGTCGTTCGAGCCGTGGGCGAAGCTCACGCCGGTGCAGGTGCCGATCAGGAGCGCCCGAATCCACCACGGCGGCGGGCTGTCGCCGTGGGGCGGCTCGTAGAGCTCCTTGGCGGGAATCAGCTTCTTGGCTGCCACCAGCGTGAGCGCGGCCAGGCCGAAGCCGATCAGCGGCGAGAGCAAGAGCGCCACCCCCACCTCGGCGGCCTTGTGCCAATTGATGCCCTGGAAGACCGAGCCCTGCTCGAGCCAGGCGTTCATCATGCCCACGCCCATGATCGAGCCGATCAGCGAGTGCGAACTGGAGGCGGGCAGCCCGCGATACCAGGTGGCGAAGTTCCAGATGATGGCGGCGCCCAAGAGCGAGAGCACCATCGCCAGGCCGCGGCCCGTCTTGATGTTCACGAGCAGATCGACCGGCAGAAGGTGCACGATGCTGAAGGCCACGCCGATCCCGCCGGCGTGCACGCCGATGAAGTTCCAGATGCCCGACCAGACGACGGCAGGCGTGGGCTTCAGCGACTTGGTGTAGATCACCGTCGCCACGGCGTTGGCCGTGTCGTGAAAACCGTTGATCACCTCGAAGCCGAAGGCGATCACGAGCGCCACGAGCAGCAGGATCACCTGCCCGATTCCGAGCGAGCCGACGGCGTCGAAGAATTCCATGGGCACAGCGTCCTGCGAGAGGCTTGAACGTAGGCGGCGGCGCGGTCGGGAACAAGCGTCGCGTCGGCCCGCATTGAATTCTCACATTTGCCGATTCGTCGGCCGGTTTCGAACAGTGGTCAGGGCCGGTGCGTACTCATGATTTGGACACACCGGAGGCTCTTGCTCGTATGGCACGGGGTGATCGGCTCGGCGTGGAGCGCAGGTTTTTGGGTGGGCTCATCGCCTACCAGCACCTGGGCATCGATCTGGGAGACGGCACCGTCGTGCATGCCCGTCCGGACGACTTTCGCAGGCCGTTCGGCGGCGGACGGGTGGTGCGCACGTCGGTCGAGGAGTTTGCCGATGGGCATGCCGTCGTCGTCGTGACCAATCCGCAGGCCACGCACGCTGCCGAGGAGGTTGCCCGACGGGCGGAGGCCCGCGTCGGCCGTGACGGGTACTGCCCCATGGTCGATAACTGCGAGCACTTCGCCACCTGGTGCGCCACCGGGCGGCACCGCAGCCGGCAGGTCGAGGCGGCCGTAACGCTCGCCGCGGCGGCCGTCATGTGGATCGCCAGCACCTCCCTCAAATCCGGCCGCTCGGCATCGGCCTGACACTCGCCAACGATTCACGCTCTGTAGTCTGAAAGTGGCCCGGCGTGCCAGGTCATCCGCAGGGCATTCACGACGGCGACGACGTCGATCGCTTCCTGCAGCAGCGCACCTGCCGCCGGCGGCAGGAATCCCGCCGCCGCGAAGCCCATGCCCACGAGGCTCGCCGCCATGCCGCCGATAGCACTCTGCAGCGCGATCGACCGCATGCGCCGGCCGATGTGAAAGAGTTCGTCCACCCGCTCGAGTGCCGAATCCATCACGACGGCCCCCGCAGCCTCGCTCGTGACGTCGCTCGCCGTGCCCATCGCGACCCCCACCGTCGCCGCCGCGAGCGCCGGCGCATCGTTGATGCCGTCGCCCACGAACACCGTCGGAGCCTCCTTCGTCGCCTGCTCGACGATCGTGAGCTTGCCCTCGGGAGAAATGCCCGCATGCACTTCCGTGATGCCCACGATGTCGGCGAGCCAACGCACCTCGCTCTCGCGATCTCCCGAGACGAGCATCACGCGCGTGAGCCCATGGGCAGGCTCGAGATGGCTCACGAACGTGGCCCCGTCGGCCCGCGGCGTATCGCGAAACCGCAGCAGCCCCGCTGTCTTCCCGTCGATCACCGCCACGCACTCGAGCCCACCAACCTGGGCCGGCAGCTTTTCGCCGCCCGCCGGATCGAGGCCCGGCAGCTTCTGGCGGCTGGTGATCACGACAGCGTGGGTCTCACTGCCGCCGTTGAGCCGCGCGACCCGGCCGGTGAGCCCCTGGCCGGGTTTTTCCGCGAGTTCCTCCACCTCCAGGAGCCGCACCGATCGCTCGGCGGCCGCCTCGATCACCGCCGCGGCCAGCGGATGCTTGGAATAGGTCTCCAGGCTCGCCGCCAGCGCCAGGAGATCGGCTTCGCTCCAGCCGTCGAAGGTGACGATATCGGTGAGCTTGGGCGTGCCATAGGTGAGCGTGCCGGTTTTGTCGAAGATCGCCGTACGGCAGGTGTCGAGCCGCTCGAGAATCGAGGGATCACGGATCACGATTCCTCGCTTGGCCGCGAGCGACACCGCGCCGATGATCGCCACCGGGATGGCGATCAGAAGCGGGCAGGGGGTGGCCACCACGAGCACGGCGAGAAACCGCGTGGCGCTGCCGCTCGTGAACCATGCCGCCGCGGCGATCGCCACGGCCAGCGGCGTGTAGAACGCCCCGAGCGAATCGGCGAGGCGGCGCAGGGGCGGCCGGCGCTCCTCGCTGGTCTTGAGCACCTCCATGATCTTCGCATAGCGGCTGTCGCCGGCGACCCGCTCGGTGCGAATCTCGAGCGCCGCCTGGCCATTGATCGCCCCGGAGAGCACGGCCGATCCCGGCGCCTTCGCCATGCGGTAGGGCTCGCCGGTGAGATAGCTCTCGTCCATCGA
Organism: Planctomycetaceae bacterium; assembly: GCA_027486095.1. GTDB lineage: Bacteria > Planctomycetota > Planctomycetia > Pirellulales > UBA1268 > RGVT01. The sequence goes on from JAIXPT010000374.1 coordinate 14,274, forward strand.
GCCGCGGCCCGCCACGACCGTGCCATCCACCGGGCAGATCTCGTGGGGCAGCACCACGAGCACGTCGCCGATCGCAACTTCGCCGAGCGCCACGTCGGTGAAGCCCGTGGCGTGCTTCTTGTGGGCGAGCGTCGGCATGCGGCGGGCAAGGGCGTTCAACACGTCGCCCGCCCGGCTCACCGCCCGGCTCTCGAGCGCCTCGCCTCCGGAGAGCATGAGCACGACGAGCACGCCCGCCAGATACTCGCCGAGCACCACGCTCGTGACGATCGACAGGCCAGCCAAGAGGTCGGAACCAAACGTGCCCCGTGCGAGCTTCGAGAGCAGATCCCACACGAGCGGCGCGCCGCCGATGACGAGCATCACGACGAGCGGCACCTCGGCGCGCGTGAGGCCGCGGCCGGGCACCCAGCGGCCCGGATCGAAGGGCCCGAGCGGCACGGGATCGCCACCCCGCCCGAACAGCATGATGGCGCCCCAGGCCGCGAGCGCGAGAATCGCGCCGCCGGCGATCGCCTCGTTGAGCGGAAACCCGCGGCCGTGCGAAGGTGCGGTGGACGCGGTCATGACAGCATCGTATCGCGGCTCGCCGGCCGGGAAAAACTCACGGTCTGAATGTGGACTGCCTAGGCTTGCGCCGGCTCCGGGCTCCCTGAATCCCGTGGCCGGACGGTAGGGCAGGGAGTGACTATCCGCATTCGGAGCCGGCGGAAGGCATGCTCGAAGAATGCTTCACGGAACGGCACGGCGTCGTGCCGCCCGTTCCTTGGCCGACATCCGTCGGCTGGTACTGACCTGGGCCTCCGGCCCTGTCGATCGACAGAGCTGGAGCTCTGTCGCTACGTCGGAGGAGGCTTTGGGCTCCCCGTGTCCCGGGAGCCGGCGTAAGCAGACAAGCGAAGCCAGGATGGCGGAGCGCAGTCGGAGTCGAGTGAGTGGAGGGCTGGAGGCCCGCAGCGAACGTCCGGCGACGGGATATGGGGAGCCCGAAGCCGGTGCATATCAATGCCGTCTAGCTGTGCATGCGCGGGACAGGGTCGCCGATCTCGATGATCTCGGCTTCCCTGGCCGACAGTGCGTGCAGCCTCTCGCGCACGGCGTGCTCCGGCTGGAAGTCGCAGGCGAGCCGCACGTAGGTCGAATGGTGGCGGGCCTCCGATTCGAAGAGGCTGCGGTAGAAGCTGCGCAGTTCTTGGTCGGCCACGTGGTCGGCCAGCCGTTGAAACCGCTCGCAGCTGCGGGCCTCGATCAGGCCGGCCACGAGCAGCCTGTCTACGGCCCGGGCCGGCTCGTCTTTGCGGATGAGCTCGTGGAGGCGGCCGCCATAGCTGCTTGGCGAGAGCTTTTTGAAGGCGATGCCACGCCGCTCCAGAAGGTCGAGGACGAGCCGGAAATGCTCGAGCTCCTCGTTCACGATCTCCGTCATCGCGCGGGCGAGCGGCCCGTGATCGACGTAGGAAAAGAGCAGGTTCATCGCCACGCCCGCGGCCTTCTTCTCGCAGTGGGCGTGGTCGATGAGGATGTCGTCGAGGCCGGCATCGACCTGGCCGAGCCAGCGGGCGGTGGAAGCGGATTGCAGGCTCAGCATCGCCGGTCATTGTCCGAGGGTGAATGAGCAGGCATCATACTGCCATGATCGCGATCCCACCGGCGGCGAACGACTCCGCCCGCAAGCCCGACCGCAACGTGCTCGGCGGCCCGCTCACGGCCTGCTCGCGCGAGCCGCTGACGGGCTTCTTTCGCGACGGCGGCTGCCGCACCGGGCCGGCCGACGAAGGTGTGCATACGGTGTGCGCCGTGATGACAGCCGACTTCCTCGAGTTCACCGTGGCCGCCGGCAACGACCTCGTGACCCCGCGGCCGGAATGGGATTTTCCCGGGCTCGTGGCCGGCGACCGCTGGTGCCTGTGCGCGGCCCGCTGGCTCGAAGCCGCGCGGGCGGGCCGGGCGCCGCCGGTCGTCCTCGAAGCGACGCACGAAAAGTCGCTCGATGTCGTGCCCTTCGAGCTCCTGAAAAAGCACGCCGCTCCTCCGGCATGAACGCGGCGATCCCGGTCGCGATCGGCCTCGTGGCGCTGCTCTACGCCTCGGTTGGGCACGCCGGGGCGACGGGCTACATTGCGGTGCTGACGCTGTTTGGGATCGGGCCCGACGTCATCCGCCCGACGGCGCTCGTCTTGAACGTGCTCGTGGCGACGATCGCCACGGTGCAGTTCGTCCGTGCCAGGCATTTCCGCGGCCACATGTTCTGGACCCTTGCCGCTGCGAGCGTGCCGGCGGCGAGCCTGGGCGGGGCGATGCAGCTTCCCACCGACGCGTTCGAAAAGCTCATTGGTATCGTGCTGGCCGCGTCGGCTCTCAAACTTTTTTGCGATGCCTGGCCGGTGGCCGCCACCGCCCCCCCCGCCGCCGACGGCCTCTCGCCACCGCGGCCGCTCGTGTTGGCGGCGCTCGGCGGCGGCATCGGCCTGCTCTCGGGGCTCACCGGTGTGGGCGGCGGAGTATTCCTCACGCCCGTGCTCCTCGCTCTCCGGGCCGCCCCGGTGAAGCAGATCGCCGCAGCCACGGCCCCCTTTATCCTCGTCAATTCGCTCGCCGGCCTCGCCGGCGGAATCATCGCCGGACGCACTCTGCCGCCGCTGAGCCTGCCCGTGATGATCGCTGCCGTAGTCGGCGGCGCGATCGGCTCATCCCTGGGCGCGTTCCATCTGCCGGTGAGGGCCATCCAACTCCTGATGACGGCGGTGCTCGCGATCGCGAGCGTGAAGCTGCTGGGGCTTCTCTGAAAAGATCGCGTACTCGTCGGGCACCCGGTGTCCCGTCGCTTCCGCTCCGGGCTTGTTGGGGCAGGGAGCCCGAGGCGTGAGCCGAGAGGACGCTTTTCCAAAAAGCCCCGGGCGGAAGCCCGGGGACTCCGCGAGGAAGCAGAGCCCGGTCTCCATGTGGAATAGAAAACGAGATCGCCCGCCACCCGGTGTCCCGTCGCTTCCGCTCCGGGCTTGTTGGGGCAGGGAGCCCGAGGCGTGAGCCGAGAGGACGCCCGCCGCAGGGAGCCCGAGGCGTGAGCCGAGAGGACGCCCGCCACGTCACAAATACTTGCGGCGGTTGACGGTGGCCTTCCAGCGGCCCGATGCGGCGATCTCGAGGAGCTCGGCCTGCGTGAACGAGCGGCCGTGTTCGAGGACGGCGCGGCGGATCACCTCTTTGACATCCGCGCCCGTGGCGCCGTCGAGCACGCGGGCCAGTTCGGCGAGGTCGAGCGGCAGGCTGAGCGGTGCAAGGTGTCGCGCCAGGATTCCCTCCCGAGAGGCTTCGTCGGGCTTGGGCAACGTGATCACGATGTCGAATCGATTCGATCGCTGGGCGGCGGGATCGATCGACTTGGGATCGTTCGTGGTGGCGATCGTGAGGATGTCTTCCCGCTGGCGGACGCCATCGAGCGTGGCGAGGAAGTCGGCGAGGCCCGTGTTGTCGCCGCTGCCGTCGCGATGGCCGAGCACGAGGTCGATGTCGTCGAGCACGACGAGCGTCGGGCCGAAGGTGTCGCTCTCGGCGTAGATGTCGGCGATATGGTGCCGCACCGAGTTGGCGTCGGCGAGGATCGTGGTGTAGCGTCCGGCGAGCGCCGTCGCGATCACGCGCACGAGGTGCGTCTTGCCGACGCCGGGCGGCCCGGCCACGAGCAGCCCGCGGTTGGTGCCGAGGCCCAGTGAGCGGAGCAGCTCGCGGCGTTCGGTCGCCGAGGCGAGAAACATGTCTACTTCCCGCCACACGGCGGCCGGCAAAATGAGGTCGGCCCGCTCGTTCGCGAGGGCACGGCTGGCGCCGATCCGCAGGCAGCCGTCATCGACGCGGGCCTCGAGCACCCGGCCGCGCAGCGGATTTTCGCCCGTCTTGAGCCGCCGCTGGAGGTCGGCGAGCACGCGCTCGGCCTCGGCCTTGTGGGCCGTCGAGGAGAGGATGGAAAACTCGCGCTGCCAGCTGCGGTCGTCGATCGCCGCGCACAAGGGCACAGATGCAATCGTATCCGCCGGGAAAAATGCCACCAGCCGCCCCGGCACCACGAGCTTCTCGTCAACGCCGATGTCGAGCTGCGTCCAGGTGGGCGGCAGGCCGTCGCCCGGCGAGCCGATCACGACCCGACCGGCATGACGGTGCATCTCGAGCCGCAAGAGATTGCCCAGGAGCAGGAGCGACGTCGCGGGGCCGGTTGACTTCGTGCTCGCGATCTCGAGGCCATCGATGCCGAGGTGGTGGATCGCGAACTGGGCGGGGGGCATCACGGTCACGGGCTGGTTGCCGAGGAGCTGCCCCAGCACCCGGATCGTTTCACGGGAGTGCTCGCTCGCCGACTGCAGGATCGCGTCGAGCGAACGTTGTCCGGCGGGTGTCGGCGGGGAGAGGTGTTCCCCATCGTGTTCGATTCGCGCGCTCGTCATCCGCCGCCTCCTGCCATCACGGGCTCTTCATCGCTACACTTTACGCGATCGAAGCCCGGGCGATTCATCCGACCCGAGCCGCCGATCCACCCGGAGACGCTTCGATGCACTGGCTCTATCTGGCGATCGCGATCGTGGCGGAAGTCGTGGGCACGAGTTTTCTGAAGGCCTCCGCCGGCTTCACGAAGCTTGTGCCGAGCCTGATGGTGGTCGTCGGCTACGGGCTCGCCTTCTTCTTCCTTTCTCTCACGCTCGACAAGGTGCCCGTGGGCATCGCCTACGCCGTATGGAGCGGGGCCGGGGTGACGCTCATTGCCGCGATCGGCTGGGTGTTTCTCGGCCAGAAGCTCGACCCGGCTGCCATGGTGGGCATGAGCCTGATCGTGGCCGGCGTCGTCGTGCTGAACCTGTTCTCGAAGTCGGCGGCCCACTGAGGCTTGCCGCGATCCAACGAGCCCGGGGAAGAACAAGCCCGGAGCGGGAGCGACGGGACTGGTTTCCGTGACGGCGCGGCATCGTGCCGCCCGTCACTTGGCGGGCCTCCGCCCGCTGGCTCGAACCCGGCCCTCCAGGCCTGACGTAACTTGGGACCAACAAGCCCGGAGCGGGAGCGACGGGACACCGGGCTGCGGATGAGCCAGCTCCCCATGCCGCATGGAGACCGGGCTCCGCTTCCACGCGGAGTCCCCGGGCTTCCGCCCGGGGCTTTTTGAACAGGCGTCCTCTCGGCTCACGCGTCGGGCTTCCATACGGGAGGCTCGGGGTTGCCCCCGTACCGTTGAGCCGGCGTATGTGACCAGCGCAGGCAGGATGCCGCAGCGCAGGCACATCCGAGCGATTGGAGCCCAGGATGGGCGGAGTGAGCGTCCGGCGAGACGGTACGGGGCAACCCCGAGCCGGCGCACAACGCAAGCGTCCTCTCGGCTCACACCTCGGGCTTCCATGCGGGAAGCATCCTCTCGGCTCACGCCTCGGGCTTCCTGTGGCGACGGAGCTCCAACTCTGTCGGGTCAGGGGTTGGGGCGTTCGAGCTTGTAGAGCGCTTCGTCGGTACGCAGATAGATCGCGCGGCCGACCGCTGCGGGTGTCGCGAAGATCTGGCCGTCGAGCCGGTTCGTCGCAATGAGTTCGAACGCGCGGCCGGGCTTGATCACGAATGTGGCGCCGTCGCGGTTGCCGGCGTAAATGCGGCCGTCCGCGCAGAAGGGTGACGACGAGAAATTGCCCCCGAGCCGCTCCGACCAGACCACAACGCCGGTCTTGGCATCGAGGCAGGTGGCGATGCCCTTGTCGCTCACCACGTAGAGTTCGTCGCCGACGACGAGCGGCGACGGCATGCTCGGGGCGCCGCGGGGCTGACGCCACACGATTTCCGGCTCGCGAGCTTCGCCACCGGGCCGCACGGCAAGCACCTCGGGCTTCGAGAAGCTCGTGCTCATGAAAACAAGGCCGTGTGCCGCCACCGGCCGGGGCACGATCGAAAAGCCGAGGGTGCCGTATGACAGCCGCCAGAGCTCCTTGCCCGTCGCGGGATCGTAGCCATACACCCAGTCCGCCCCCGGCGACACGACGACGTCGCGGCCATCGAAGGGTACGATGAGCGGCGTGCCGTAGGCTTTCTTCAGATCGGGGTTGTCCTTGAGCGAGCCCGACCGGGGTGTCTTCCAGGCGACGGCGCCCGTCGCCGTATCGAGAGCTGCGATGTATTGCACGTCGCTGCCGTCGCACGGAATCACGAGCCGATCGCGCCACACCGCGGGCGTGCTGCCCGGGCCGTTCATGTGGTCGAGCCGCAGCTCGCGATTCACCCACAGAACCGCCGCCGTGCTCGTATCGACGCAGGCGGTGCCGTAGTCGCCGAAGTGGCAGAAGAGCCTGTTTCCCGAGAGCACGGGCGACGGCGAGGCGAACGAGTTGAGCGTGTGGATCGGCTGGGGTTTTTCGACGGTGAACAGCTCGATCTCGTGCGCGATCCGGCCCGAATCGCGGGCCACCGCGAGGGCTCGCATCGTGACGGCGCGGGCCACCTCGACCGGCTGGCTGTTCTGCGAGCCCGCGAGCAGGGCGGCCTTCTCGTCTGCGGCAGCGGCGGTCTCGACGGCCGTCGTCAGCCACACGTGCTTGTCGTCGAGCACGGGCGACGACCAGCCGCGGCCGGGAAGCGGCGCCTTCCAGGCGACGTTTTCCCTCTCACTCCACGAAACCGGAAGATCGTGGGCCGCCTCGGCATGCCCTTGCCCGGCGGGTCCGCGCCACTGCGGCCAGCCGTCGGCCCGGCCCACACCCGCCCGGCAGGCACACGCGAGCACCACGGCGAGACAGACGATCATCCGGGCGGGCATCGGGCTGTTCTCGAAGGGCGCTGGGATTGCCACCACTATCATGCGCCGGCGGCATCCGCGGCGGAAGCCGGCCCCGGGCGGGGCCGCCGGTGGGGGCCCGAGCGAAACACACCGTAGTTCTCGTCGCGCATCGCGGTCAAAAGGCTGGCGATCGTCGCTTGAGGCACGTCGTACATGCCGAGCACCCGGTCGAAGAGGGCCAGCGCCGTCTCGAACTCGGCGGGAATCACGTCGTCGGCGCCGAGCGCCACGAGCTCGTCCACCTCCGCCACGTGCTCGGTGCGGACGAGAATTCGCACGGCCGGGGAGAGCTCGCGGGCGGCCTGGACGCTGCGCCGCGTGCTGGCCGGATCGGAGATGGCAATCACGTAGGCCCGGGCCCGCGCGAGGCCCGCGTGCACAAGCACGGCTGGGCGCGTGCAATCGCCGTAGCGGATGTCGTGGCCCGCGTGCCGCTCGCGGCGGACGGCCTGCGGGTCGAGCTCGAGGATCACGTGCGGCACGCCGAATTCCCCCAGGGCGGCCGAGATGTTTCGGCCATTGAGACCGAAGCCGGCGATCACCACGTGGTCGGCGAGCTCGGCCGCAGCTGCCTCCGCGGGCATGTGGAGCAGCCCCCGCGCCCAGCCGGGCGTGCGGGCGAGCCGCTCGAGCAGCTTTGGCAGGCAGGCCGTCACGGCTGGTGTCGCCGCCATCGTCACGACGGCCGCCGCGAGAAAGGTCTGGTAGTCGGCGGCGCCGAGCAGCCCGGCTTCGGCCCCGCGCGATCCGAGCACGAAAGAAAACTCTCCGACCTGCGCGATGCCCGCACCGGCGAGCAGGCTCGTGCGCAGGGGAAAGCCCGCCAGCCACGCCGGCAGCGCGGTGACCACGGTTTTGGCGACGACGATCGCCACCACGGTGGCGGCCACGAGCGGGGCGTGCGTCGCGAGAAAGCGGATGTCGAGCAGCATGCCCACCGACACGAAGAACAGGCTCGCGAGCGTGTCGCGAAAGGGCAGCACTTCGGTGAAGGCCTGATGGCCGTAATCGCTCTCGGCGAGCGTGAGCCCGGCGAGAAACGCCCCGAGCGCGAGCGACAGCCCGACCTGGGCGGTGATCGCAGCCGTGCCGAGGCAGACGAGGACGATCGTGATCAGAAACAGCTCCCGATTGCGCTGCCTCACCACCTCATGCAACACCGCCGGCACCAGCCGCCGCCCGGCGACGATCACCCCGCCCACGACGGCGAGCCCGGCGACGATCGTCGCCACCGGATTGGCGAAGAGCGCTGCGGGATGCGCAGCGGATGCCGTGTGAACGGGAGGGGCGGGGCGAGCGCCGGCGGCTTCCGCCAAGAGCGGTACGGCGAGCATCGCCACCACCACGAGCAGGTCTTGCAGAAGCAGCACGGCGATGGCGATCCGGCCGTGCGGCGAGCCCGTTTCGCTGCGATCGGTGAGCAGCTTGAGCACGATGGCCGTGCTCGACATCGCCACGAGCAGGCCGGCGAACACCGCCTGAGCCACCGTCCCGAGATACCACCATGTCGCGACCGCCACCAAGAGCGTCGTGCCGCCGACCTGCGGCAGCCCGATCCGGGCCATCAAGGGCAGCATCACCACGAGCCTGGAGATCGAGAACTCGAGCCCTACCGTGAACAAGAGCACCACCACCCCGATCTCCGCGAGCAGCTTCACCGTCTCGACGTCGGCCACGAGCGACAGGCCATAAGGCCCCACCAGCACCCCCGACACGAGCAGCCCCACGACGCTCGGCAGCCGGGCCTGGCCGAACACGAAGACGACGACAGCCGTCACGGCGAACACGACGAGGAGGTCGGCGAGAAACATGCCCCCAAGTCTGACCACCCTCCGCCCTGAAAAACAGGGGCGAGCAGCCGTATTTCGGGCTTGGGCCGGCCGGAGGCCGGCTGCTATCGTCTGCTTCCGACATGACACGCTCGCTCCGCTGCCTGCAGCCTGCTCTCGTGGCGCTCGCGCTCGCCTGCTCCGCCGCGCGCGGCGCGGAGCCGGTCGAGATGCGGATCGAGAGCGAGATCTTCGCCGACCGCGGCACCACCCCGGTGGCCCGCAGCCTGACGATCTTCCGCGCCGGGCTGGCCTGGGACTTTCTCG
>JAIXPT010000159.1 GCA_027486095.1 Planctomycetaceae bacterium
GCCGGGACGGCCGTGAGGGTGTCATGCCCGCACGGACGTCCTGGCCGAGGTTGCTCGGAAGACGAGTTGCTGGGCTCTTCGCCCCTCTGGCGAAGCCCCGGCGCAGCGTAGGCCGATGCGGGCGATGCGACGCGTGTCGCATCCCGCACCGGCCTTTTTTGTTGCGCTGATTCAGGCATGTCGGCGCTCATTCGGGTGCAGCGGACGCCGCGGGAAACATTTTTCCAGCGGAGTTTTTCCGATGAAACCGTCCTCGACGCGGGGCATGGCCCCGCACTTTTTCACACGCTGGGCCGCAGCCGCAGCCCTCGTCTTTTTTGCGACGCCACCGGCACTCGCCAACACCGTGCTCTACACCGGCACGAGCGTGATCTTCGAGGGCTCGACCACCGGTTCGAACGGCCCGCTCGGGGCCCGGGCCACCTTCACCTCCGGCACCGCAGGCACGCTCAAGCTGCTGCTGGAAAACATCTCGCCTCCGGCGAGCAAGGCGCCCGAAGACCTGCTCACCAGCTTTTATTTCAACGTGCTCTCCGGCACGACGACGGGCACGTCGCCGCCGCTCACCTACCAGAGCGCGCTCGGGCAGGTGTATGTGACGCTCAAGGATTTCCCTGACTTCACGGCGACGTGGGAGCCGCCGCCGCCGGCGGGTGGCACCGTCACCTACCCCGCGCCGCCCGAGCTCTCGAACCTCCAGGCCTTCAACACGGGCGACCGCACCTGGCAGTTTCGCGACGGGCTGAGCCTCGTGGCCTCGACGCCGCCGCTGGCCTTCGGCGTGGGAACCGTGGGCAACTCGTCGCTCGCGCCCAACAATTTCAACGGCAACATCGTCGATGGCTTCGACTTCGGGATCTTCGTGGGCGAAGTCTCGACGCAGCCGCTCGACGGCAGCCTGCTCGTGAAAGACTCGATCCACTTCGAGTTTGCCGGGTTCGGCGGCTTCAGCCTCGCGCAGATCAGCCCGCACGGGGTGTTCGGATTCGGCACCGACCCCGAATCCATCATCTCGGTGCCGGAGCCGGCGGGGATCACGACGCTCGTCGGAGCATGCATCGCATGGCTCGGCTGGCGCGGCCGGCGGCGCATGCGGGCGGCCCTGGCCGCGAGCGGCGGGCTCTGGTCGGCCTGCCTCGTGGCCGCGGTCGCGGTCGCGCTGCTCGCCGCCTTGCCGCAGGCCAAGGCCGTGCCGATCGTGAACAACGAGTTCGACTTCGCCACCGGGCCGCTCGGCTGGACGCCCACCCCGGTCGGCAAGCCCGCCGGCAATGTGCCGCCCGCCACCGACGGCAAACGCTGGGCCCATGGCACCGGGCAGTGGAGCGTGAACTGGTCGCCCGTGACGGGGCCGCTCGTGGCCACGGGCAACTACCTCACGAGCCCCTTGATCGATCCGGCCGGCCCGCTCGAAGGGCTGCCCGTCGACGCCTTCCGCATCAGTTTTGCTCACAAGTTCAATTTCTCGAGCTCGCTCACGATTCCGCCAGCGGCCGGGCAGATCGTTTACAGCATCAACGGCGGGCCGTTCGTCGGGCTGGCGGAATCGGCCTGGTCCACCGGCAACGTCAACACCCCCGAGCCATTGTTCGGCCCCAACCCGCTCTGGCCCACCTACGTGGGGCAAACGACGCTCGTGGTGCCTTCGTTCACGCCGCCGTCGGGCACCTATTCCGACCTCTTCCCGCTCGTCAACGCAGGCGCTTCGTTCACCGGCGTGACGCCCGGCTATTCGCCCACCGGTGGCACCTACGTGCCGAGTGTCGCGGTCCTCGATATCCCGCTGCAGGTGATCACGGATTTTCGTGTGCGACTGATCAACGCGAACCTGGGCTCGAACTGCCCGGCCGACGCGGGCTGGGACGTGCGCTATCTCCAGGTCGATTTCGCCGCCCCCGAACCCGGCAGCTTCCTCCTTGCCGCTGCCGGGATCGGGGGAGTGGCTGGATGCCAGCTCTTGAAGCGGCGCCGCTCACGGTAGCGCCGGGCCTGTAGCGGCAGGCCTCCAGGCCTGTCGAATGCGGTCTCTATTCGACGAAGCTGGAGCTCTGTCGCTACGGAAGCCCGAGGCGTGAGCCGAGAGGATGCCCGGGATTCACGATGCGAGCCGCATTCCCTTCGGCTCACGCCTCGGGCTTCCGTTGTGCTTGTGCCCTTCGGTTTCTGGAAGCCCGAGGCGTGAGCCGAGAGGATGCCCCCGCTCGATCTCAATAGCGTGCCTCCAGGCCAATCGTGATTCCCTGCACCCACACGCTGCCGCCGGTGTCGGTGGAGGCCGTGAGCGGCTGGCCCGGGCAAATCTTCTGCGCGTGAAATTGATTCGGCCCCTGAGCGATGCCGCCCAGCCAGAAGGCCGCGTAGCCAGCCCGCACCGAAAGCCAGTCGTACACGTCGTACACCGCCGTCAGCCCAAGCTCACCCACGAACGCCGCCTGGCCAATCGTCGAGCTCGCCCCGAGCACGGCAGGCGGATCGGTGGTGTTCGTCGTGCGCACCGACGACTGCACGGCGTTGTTGTAATAGAGGCCCGCCTTCCCCAGGCCCTCGATCCGAAACGGGCCGCCCAGGCCATAGAGGATCGAATCGGCCCCGGCCTGCCAGCCGTAGAGATTGTTGAAGGTGGAGGTGGAGTAGGTGTCGGCAAACGCGCCGCCGAACGACGTCGTGTCGATGCCGATCGCCTCGCGCCACTCCACCCAACGGAAGCCCGTCAGCCATTGCCAGCCGCCGGCTGTGGGAAAGCGCCGATTGAGCTCGAAGCTCTGCAGCGCGCTCGACATGGTGGCCGCCACATTGTCGGCCGGAATGTCGGTCGGGCAGCAATAGATGCCGCGCGAAGTTTGGAAATAGCCGCCAGGATTCGTGGGCAGCTCTCGCACCGCCTCGAACGTTTGCACCCGCAGATAGTTGAATTCAACCGCACCGTCGTCGCCGGTGTGGCGGAAGAGCGTGAGCCGTGGCCCGGCCGCCAGGCCGCTGCCGAGCTGGCCGGCATCGAGCGCGGTCGCCCCCGCCGCATTTTCGAAAAGCACGAGCCCCTGCGGCGATTGCCGCCACAGGAGCAGCGCCTCGGCGCGGCCCGACCAGAGCGGATCGACTCCGAGCGGATCGAGCACGTGCGGCACGCGGCAGCAGTCGGGCGGGCAGCAGGCCGGGGGGCAGAGCGGCTCCGCCGCCATCTCGGTGAAGGCCAAGGGCTCCACGCCACCGGCCTCCGCGGCCTGCACCCGGCGCACGAATCCCAGCGCCACCAACACGGCGATGGTCACGGCCACCAGCCACTCCCAGCCGTCCCACTGCCCCGCAGCCATGCGTCCTGCAGACTGCCCTTGCCAGGTTCGTTCCATGCCCCACGCTTCCTTTGCCTGCGAGGCCGTGCCGCCCGGTGTGACAGGGCCGCACGGCGAGATCGGGGTGGGCCGCCGGCACATGCCGGCTTCAGTGCTTACCCCCCTTTGGTGGGGTATCGGGCATTCGGGGGCGCGGATGAATTTTATTTTTTTCATCCCCGCCAGACGGCCCCGTCGCGCCGTGGAACGCCTGCCAACGAAGACGGCCGGCGGGCGGGTGCTCTCCCGCGCCGCCGGCCGCTCGATCTGCCGAACGCCTCCGGCAACCGACTGGGAACCTGCCTCAATGCGGTGGTGTGGTCACTTGCGTTTCTTGTCGCGCACGCTCGGCACGGCGGCGAGCGTGAACACGATCACTTCCTCGCCCGTGGCCGTGCTGATGTCGTGATGCACGCTCACGGGCTGCGCACCGGTCACGTCGTGCACGAGCTTCTCGAGCAGCGGCCGCCCCGTGAGCACGAGATGGCTGCGGAGCTGTTTGAGCAATTCGGCGCCGCGGCCGTTGCCCAGGCCGTTGCCATGCGACTCGATGAGCCGCTGCTCGGCGGCCGTGAGCACGCCCTGCAGATGCACGAAGAGTTTGTTCTCGATGAGGTGCGTGTGGATGTCGCGCGGGCCGCGGCCCATGTACTCCTGCTGAAACCGCGAGATCACTTCGCAGACCGCGGCCTCGATCTCCCCCTGCGACTTCGCGCTCTGCATCTCGGCCATGGACGGGCTCCTTCCCTGACACCGGCTACCCCCACGATCGTGGGGGTGCTCTGGCGGTGAATTCGACGCCGCATCCGGGTGTTCGTGAGCACGACCGCGCGAGACGGAAAATTTTCCTTGCGTTTCCTATCTTGCCCAATATAATCTCGCTCGTCGAAGGGCAGCAGCGACCCGCTAAGCCGCTGAAATTCGACGAAAACAACGATATTCGGAAGACGAGTCGAGGGGCAGTCCGGCGTGAGCCCGGGTGGTCCGTCGCAGCGTAAGCCGGCGCGAGAGAGTGCCTTCGGGTGTTCTCACACGCCGGCTTTTTTTGTTTTTGTCCGACCCCCCGGGCCGAGGCCTCGGGGGTGGGAACGAAACCGGCGACGAAGCAAATGCGAGCCATGCACGAACGCGGCCCCACCCCACCCCCGACGAGACGTCTCCCGATGAACGCTCCCCTTCCAGTGCGCGACCGCGCCACCCGCGGCCCCGTGGCCCGCCGCGTGGCCCGGGCGATCGGCCGCTTCGAGCACGCCATTCTCGCGCGGGTGCCGCGCAGCGTGACGGTGGTCGCGACACCCGACCATCTGGTGGTGACGCTGCTCGAAGCGTTCACGCCGCTCGAGCGGCAGCTCAGCATCGCCCCGGGTGGCTGCTGCCGCATCGACCAATTTCATCACGGCGTGTTCGCATCATCGCGCGAGGCGCTCGTGGACCACGTCCGTGAGACCACGGGCGTGACGCTCGACGCCGGCCTCGTGCACATCGACGCGCCGACAGGCAGCATCCTCAAGACATTCACCACCGACTCGTCCGTGGAGCTCGTGCTCCTCGGGCAGGCGCTGCCGGCACTGGGCGTGCCGGTGAACGCCCATCTGCACGTCAATGGAGCGGCCGGCAGAGGAGCCGGCCGCAGCTGAGCAGTTTCTCCGGAGGGACCCACAACCATGAAGAGGTGACCCATGTTGGTGTTGACGAGAAAGAACCGCGAGAGCGTCGTGATCGGCAGGCCGGAAGACCTGGAAGTGATGCTCGAGATCACGATCCTCGAGATCGAGGGAGGCCGCGTCCGCCTCGGCTTCGAGGCCGACACGAAGATGCCGATCCACCGCCGCGAGGTGTGGGACCGGATCTGCAACGGCGATGGCAACGGCAACGGCGCCGCCCCGCAGACCGGGACCCGGCTGGAAGCCGTTCCCCGGGCGAAATGAGCGGGGGACCGACCATGAAATCTCAAGGCGAAATCGAGGCGGCCGTGTGCGACGGCATCTCGAGATTCCAGCAGGAATTCATCGGTCGCGGCCCCAAAGACATTCATTCGCACCTCATCGGCACGCTGCTGGTGGTGCGTCTGCAGGGGGTCCTGACTCCGGCCGAACGTCAACTGATCGCACCCCAGGAAGCTGCGGCCGCAGATGACGGAAATGGCTCCGGCAATGGAAATGGAACCGGCAATGGCAACGGGCAGGAGAACGGCAACGGCCGTTCCCTGCTCAAACAGGTGCGGTCGCACATGGTGTGCACCGGCCGCCCGCGGCTCGAGTCGATCGTGGAAGACGCCGTGGGCGTGAAGCTCGTGAGCGTGCACCACGACATCTCGACGGTAACAGGCGAGGAGCTGCTCGTGTTCTCCCTCGCCGAAGCCCCGGTATGCCGCCCGAAGAAGCAGAAAGCCTGAGCAACCGTGTGGGGCGGGCCACCCCCGCCCCACACGCGCTTGCCCACTTTGTAGGACAGGCTTCAGCCTGTCTGGGTTCACGTTCGCAGTGCCCAACGCCTCCAACCCGGCTCGGGGCTACCCATGCCCCATCGCCGGACGTTCGCTACGGGCCTCCAGCCAATCCTGTTCGGCACACGGTTGCCGCTGGCCTAGAAGCCCGGAGCGGAAGCGATGGGCGACTGTCGCGCCGTCGCCGCCGTCCCGGCGTCGTCTCCGGCTTACGGTCGCCGGGCAAAGCCCGCCTCCCACGCCTGCGGCGTGAGGCCCGGAGGGCCCGTTTACCCCCAGCCGACGGAGGTCGGCCAAGGCACGTTCGACAGGATGTCGAGACTTGCCGTGAACACAGACGGTAGGCTAGCCGCATGGTTACCCAGAAGACTCCAGCCGCCCGCGGCGTGACGGTGCTGCTCGTAGACGACCAGCCGATCATCGGCGAGGCGGTGCGCCGCATGCTCGCCGGCGAGGAAGGGCTGGCGTTTCACTACTGCAAGGATGCGCCCAAAGCGCTCGAGATGGCGGCCGAGATCGGGCCCACGGTGATCCTTCAGGATCTCGTGATGCCCGAGATCGAGGGGCTCGAGCTCGTGAAGCGGTTTCGGGCCGACGAGCGGTTTCGCGACGTGCCGATCATCGTGCTCTCCACGAAGGAGGAGGCGGCGGTAAAGGCGGAGGCCTTCGCGCTCGGGGCCAACGACTACATCGTGAAGCTGCCCGACCGGCTCGAGCTGCTGGCCCGCGTGCGCTACCACTCGCGCGGCTACATCGCGCTCGTCGAGCGCAA
>JAIXPT010000318.1 GCA_027486095.1 Planctomycetaceae bacterium
GGCCCCTTGCCGTCGAGCGGATTGCCCAGCGGATCGAGCACGCGGCCGATCACGGCGTCGCCCACCGGCACGCTGAGGAGCCGGCCCGTGCTCTTCACCTCGTCGCCTTCGGTCACCTTCAGATAGTCGCCGAGGATGATCACGCCGACGGAGTTTTCCTCGAGATTGAAGGCCAAGCCGGTGATCCCGCCGGGAAACTCGACCATCTCTCCCGACATCACGCCCGACAGGCCCCACACGCGGGCGATGCCGTCGCCCACTTCGAGCACGCGGCCCACTTCGCGGACGTCGATGCCCGCTTGAAAACGGGAGATTTCCTCGCGCAAAACGGATGCAATTTCGTCGGTCAACTGTGCCATGAGTACTCCCGGTTTTGAATGGCTTCGATGTTTCGCTGATTGAGACGGCCGCCGAGCCGCGTGAGGCTCGTGACGACCGACTGATCGTAGATGGTGTCGCCGATGCGGACGACGAGGCCGCCGATGATGGCAGGATCGACGACGAACTCCGGCTTCAGGCGGGTCGCCAGAGCCTTCTCGACATCGGCGACGATCTTGGCCTGCTCGGCGGCAGCGAGGGCCGTGGCCGTCGTGAACGTGGCCTGCTGCCGGCCGGCCCGTTCATCGGCAAGCCGCTCGAGGGCCGCGACGATCGGGGCCAGAATGCCGAGCCGGCCGTGCTGCGCGAGCACGTGGAGCGTGTTGATGGTGGTCGGGGCCAGGCGTCCCTTGCCGATCTTGTCGATGAGGGCGGCCTTTTGTTCGGCCGGCACCTTCGGCGATGCGAATGCGGCCCGCGCTTCGGGCACCTTGGGCAGCACGTCGCGAGCGAGGGCGGCGAGCTCTGCCAGCACCGTATCGGCGCACTTCGCGGCATCGGCAGCCTCGAGAATCGCCTGCGCGTAGACCTTCGCCACGCGATCGGCCGTGATGTCGATCCGGGTGGCTTCGCTGTGGCTCGAATTCGATCGGGGCATGAGGCGTGGTGAGGGGCGCGGGGTGGGAAAGATTCAGTTGACGCTGGGGCGGCTCGACAGGCCGGCGACCGATTCGCGCACGAGCCGGGCCTGGTCGTCGCTGCCGAGCTTCTCACGGAGAAATTTGCCGGCCACTTCGACCGCCAGGTGCCCGGCCTTCTCGGCGATCTGTGAGAGGGCGTCGTCCTTTGCGAGCTGGATTTCGTGCTTGGCCCGCAGCTTTTCGTCGTCGGCTGCCTTGCGGGCCTCGGCCACGATCGTCTGCCGGGTGACGTCGGCATCGCGGCGGGCCTCCTCGAGCATTCCGCGGACCTCCTCCGACGCTTCTGCGAGCCGCCGTTCGTAGGAGGCGAGCATGCGCCGGGCCTCCTCGTTGGCTGCTTTCGTCTCGGCGATCTGCCGGGCGATGCCGTCCTCGCGCTTCTCGAGCCCCTGCATGATCGGCTTCCAGGCAAATTTCGTGAGCAGGAACAGCAGGCCGAGGAACACCGCGAACGACCAGACCGCCAGGTCGGTCTGAAACCAGGCCGGGCTCTCGAAATCTTTTTGGCTCACCCCCGCCGGGGCGTTGTGACCGATCTCGGGCGCGTGGCCGTGGGCATCGCTCGCGGATGCGGCGATGGCGGGCAGCAGCGCGACGGCCAGGCACAAGGCTCGAAGACAGGCTGTGGTGGTCACTGAAAACTCCGCTGGTGAGACGATTACGAACGAGCCATGAATGGCACCGGCAACGGGCGATCCCGAGTCGGCAAAACATCACCGTCGGAGCGAGACGGGGTGCGAGTGCCCGCACCCCGTCTCCTCGACGGATTGCCGGCCGGAAGGAGGGCGTCCGACCGACCGGCGGAGGCTCAGGCCTTCTGCGAGCAGATGAACAGCGCGTAGAAGGTGAAGCCTTCGATGAGGGCCGCGGCGATGATCATCGCCGTCTGGATGCTGCCGGCCACCTCGGGCTGCCGCGACATGCCTTCGTAGGCGGCCGAGGCGAGCTTGCTGATGCCGTAGGCGGCGCCGATGACCACGAGGCCCACGCTGAAGGCCGATGTCAGGTCGATCAGCGAGCGGCCGGTGGCTTCTTGGGCACTGGCCACGTCGGCGCAGAAAAACGCGACGGCGACGGCGGCCACGGTGACGAGCGAACGGGTCGAGAACAGGGATCGGATCATCACTGGATCAAGCTCCTTGGGATACGAGAAACCGAACGGGTGTCCGGAGAGAAAAGGAAAATCGAAACGAGATCGGTTGAAGGATCGGCAAGCCTAATGCTGGTGCACCGACGCGCCAATGAAGAGTGCGGAAAGAAAGGTGAAAATGTAGGCCTGCAGGAACGCCACGAAGAGTTCGAGCAGGCTGAACAGCGTGCTGCTGACGACGCTGATGCCCGTGACGGTGGCCCACATTCCCATCGAGTAGGACGCCGCCGCGGAGATCAGCCCCATGATGCCGAGCAGCACGAGGTGGCCGGCCACCATGTTGGCGAGGAGCCTGACGGCGAGGATCAGGTGCTTGATGCACAGGCCGAGCATCTCGATCGCGAAGATCATCGGCTTGAGGAGGATCGCCAGCGGAAGCGGCAGATCCATCGACGGCACCTGGTTCGTGAAGAAGCCGATGAAGCCGAATTTGAGCATTCCCGCCACGACGACGCTGAGAAACGTCACGCCTGCAAGCGCGAGTGTGACCGAGAACGACGCCGTCGGCGAGCCGGCCCACGGCACCATCCCGAGCAGGTTGCAGCCCAGCACGAAGAAAAAGAGCGTGAGCAAAAGCGGCACGAAGCGATCGCCATCGTGCACCTCGCGATGCACGGTCACGGTGGGGCCGCCCGCGCCCGCGAGCGCCACGTCGCCGTGTGCATGGCCATGGTCATCGTGCGCGTGGTGGGCGTCGTGCTCGCCATGACCGTGGCCGTGGTCATGGCTGTCGATCGCGGGCCGGGCGATCTGATCGCGCACGAAAAGGATCATGGCCTCGAAGAGATTGGCAAACGCCCCCTTCGCCGGTTCGCCCGACTGCAGCCGCTTTGCCAGACGGGTGAACAGCAGCAGCAGCAAGCCCGCCAGCAGCAGTTCGAGCAGCATGTATTTGGAGATGCAGAAGCCACTTTTTTTCTCGTAGAGGCTGTCGAGCGTGCCGAACGGCTGGGGGATCAGGATCTTGCCGTCCATGGCGTGGTTGAACTCGGCCACGTCGCTGATGTCGGGCCGACCGTCCCGAAGGAATGCCGGCACGTCTTCGAGCCGCTGCCAATTCTGCCGCCAGAGGGCCTTGGGCACCTCGAAGTAAAACGCGTCTTTGAGGTGGTAGATCGGATTGTGGTCGGACATTGCGGAAACCATTCCTGACGAACGTGCGGCCTACGCCGGCACTCTTTGCCCATGCCCGGCAGAGTGTGTGGGATCGGCCCGTGCGGCGTCAAATCGTCGTGGTGTCGCGGCGGCGCCGCGCCCCTCGCCGCTCGTTCATGATCGTTCGGATCACCTCGGCCGCAAGCGTCGCCAGGTAAAAAATCACGAGGTAGCCATCCGCGCCGTCGGCCGCGAGCGGCCCGCCGGCCGATTGGAGCCATCCGAGGGCCACGAGCGCGGGGCCCAGCCGCAGCCCCATGGCGGCAAGCGCGGCGGTCACGCGGCCCGCTGGGGTAGCGCGAGCCCTGCGGCCTGCCGCCCAACCCGCCAGCGATCCGACCGTGCACACCGCGGCTGCGAACGCGATCGCCCGCCTGCGGCCGGGGGTGGCGGGGCCGACTGCCAGAGCGGCGAGCGCCGCCACGGCGACCGGCCCGATCAGCATGCATGCGCCTCCGGCACCAGCCGAATGACCGCTTTCTCTCACGGCACGCGACGGCTGCGGCCGCCCCTCAATCGAGCGAGCGTGGCGATCGCCACCACGAATCCGGCGACCAGCCCCACCGGCCCCAGCAACTTCGTGCCAAGCCGGGCGTCAAGCCACGTGCCCGCCACACCGGGCACGAACATCGTGAGGCCGATCGCCGTGATGCGGGCCACCCAGCCCATTGCCTCGCCGATCGGTGACACCTCCGGTTCCCTCGTCATGCGGGGAGGATACCGTGCCGCCGCGGTTTTGCGCCAGCGGCCGGCTGGGCCGTTCGACCGCGGGCCTGCCGGGCCGGTATCGTGAAGGCCCGCAGTTCAACCGGACCGCTTCAGGAGGCTCCAGCCATCCCCACGCGCAAACACCGCCGCCGCCGCCGTCGGTCGTCGTCGGGCGGCTCCGCGCCGGCGTTCGCCGATGTCGTGCCATCCGGCCAGCCCACGCTGCTCCGGCTCGTGGGGTGCGACGGATCGACCACGGAGGATGCCACGGTGCTGGCCCCGCAGGAGCTGACGATCGCCAGGGAGAAGTGGCCCGTCGTGTGGCTCGATGTCGATGGCTTCGGCGACGCGGCCCTGATCCGGGCGGTCGGCCAGGTCTTCGAGATCAGCGATCTCGCCCTCGAAGACGCCGTCACGCCCGACGAACGGCCGAAGGTCGAGGTCTTCGGCCACCAGGTGCTGATGGCCGTGCGCATGGCGCGGTTCGACGGCGAGGCGATCGTGACCGATCCGATGGCGATCTTTCTCGGCGATCGGTATGTGATCACGTTTCACGAGCGCACCGTGCCCGACGGGTTCGCGAGCGTCCGCGAGCGGGTGCGCAACGGCCGCACGCGGCTCGGCCAGCTCGGTGCCGACCACCTCTGCGCGCTGCTCCTCGACGCGGTCATCGACGGCTATTTTCCGGTGCTCGAGCAGTTTGGCGACCGCCTGGAAACGATCGAAGAAGAGGCGCTCGACAACCCCACACGCGGCCTGCTCGGCCGCATTCACGACGTGCGCACCGACCTCATGGCCCTGCGCCGGGCCCTCTGGCCGACGCGCGACGTGCTCCACGCCCTCGGCCGCGAATCGACCGCCTTCGTGGGCGACCACGCCCGACAGCACTTTCGCGACAGCTACGACCACACGATGGAGCTCCTCGACCTCACCGAGGGCTACCGCGAGATCGGCAGCGACCTCCGCGACATCTATCTGGCGAGCATCAACAATCGCATGAACGACGTGATGAAGGTGCTCACCGTGATCGCCACGGTCTTCATGCCGCTCACCTTCATCACCGGCTACTACGGCATGAACTTCGACACGAGCTCGCCGTGGAACATGCCGCTACTCACGTTTCGCTATGGTTCGCTCGTGGCCCTTGCGATCATGGCGGCGACGACGATCGGCATGGTGGTGTTCTTCTGGCGCCGCGGCTGGCTCCGCCGCTGGCACTAGCCGCACGCAACGCATCGGCGTCCTGCCGATCCGCTCACGTGCGGCCGAGGAGGAAATAGGTGGGCATCGTGCCTTTGCCTTTCACCGTGATCTCGCCGCGGTCGGCAAAGCGGAAGGATGCGCCGAGGAGGTCGCGGGTGGCCTGGGACACGTGGATGCGCGACGGCTCGCCGTGCGACTCCATGCGGCTGGCGAGGTTCACCGTGTCGCCCCACAGGTCGTAGCTGAATTTGTGGCGGCCGATGACTCCCGCCGCGACGGGCCCCGAATGGATGCCGATGCGAAGCTCCATCGCACAGCCGCGAGCCCGCATCACGCCGCGAAACGCCTCTTGCATGCCCAGGGCCATCACCGCGACCGCCTCGGCGTGGTCGTCGCGAGGGACAGGGAGGCCCGCGACGGCCATGTAAGCGTCGCCGATCGTCTTGATCTTCTCCACGCCGTGGGCCCGGGCGAGGTGGTCGAACGTCGAGAAGATTTCGTCGAGCATCGCGACGGGATGCCGGGCGTCAAAAAAAAAAGAAAAATCGGTGAAGCCGGCCAGATCGGCGAACATCACCGTCACGCAGGCGAAGCTTTCAGCGATCGAGGCTTCGCCGTTTTTGAGCCGTTCGGCCACCTTCTCGGGCAGGATGTTGAGCAGCAGCCGCTCCGACTTCTCCTGCTCGCGTTTGAGGTCGGCGAGCGAGCGCTCCAGGGCTGCGAAGGCGGCGTTGCGCTCGAGGAGCCGCTGATAGGCGTCGGAGTGCACTCGGATCCGGGCGACGAGCTCCACCGGGTCGGGCAGCTTCACGAGATAATCGTTGGCGCCGGCATCGAGCAGCCGCGCCTTCACGACCGCCTCCTCCTTGGCGGAGAGCACGATCACGGGCACCTGCGCGGTGGCGGCGACCGAGCGAAACCGGCGCACCATGTCGAGGCCGTCGATTCCCGGCATCACGAGATCCTGGAGGATGACCGTGGGCCGGAAGGCGAGGGCCGCGTCGAGGGCCAGATCGGCATCGCCGCAAAACTCGAACGTGATGTCGGGCTGGTCGGCGAGCATCCGCCGCACCGCCTCGCCGATCATTGCCTGATCATCGACGAGCAGGACGCGATGCCGGGCAGCGTCAGTCATTGGAACACAAGGGAGACACACCCGGCACAGGAGGGCCGAGGAGATGACTTCGGGATTGCTCGGCAAGCCCCCCGGCGCGTGAGGGAAAAAACTGGGGAACTAGGATTCGAACCTAGACTAACTGGTTCAGAGCCAGTCGTGCTACCGTTACACCATTCCCCAAGAATCGCCGCCGGCGATCTCGGACGCTTCGGAGCGTACATCCTCTCCTCCCGGCGGGCAATCGCTCTCATGGAGCCTGCCGATCGCGCGTGACGCCGCAAACTGCGGCGGCGCCGCGGGCCTGTCGAGCCGGCGTCAGAGTCAGCCCAGAGGCCCGGTCCAGACCACCGGCCGGCGGGTGCAAGGCCTCCGCCGCCCCGGTCGATACCGCCTGCAGAGGGTCGTGTGACCGAACGAAGTGTGAGTCAGGAGCCAGGCGATGAGCTTTTTTCAATGGGTGCGTGAAGGGGTGCGGCAGGCCGTGGTGCTGGGGCTGGCCGACGCCGTTGAAGACGTGGGCACGCGGATGCGAGGCGAGGATCTCGGCCCCGCCCTCGCCCAATCGCTGCGCGAGCGGCTGGCGGTGGCTCCCGCCGATGCCGCGCCGATGGCAGTGCTCGAGTCGCCCGCCGGAGGCGCGGCTCCGCGGCGGCGGCTCGGTCGCTCGCTCGAGGGCGCACGCGATCCACTCCGGAAGGCCGCGTGAGTTCCTGACAGGCTAGAGCCTGTCCTACGTGGTCGGTCCGAGGTCGGTGCCGCTCGGCGGGGGGCCGAACTCGATCTGGGGCAGCATTCCGACGGCGCGGCGCAGTTCCCGCTCCCAGTTGGAACGGATCTCCACCAGATCGGGATCCGACGTGGTGAGCCGTCGATAGCGCCGCACGGCGAGATCGTCGTTCGCATACACGAGCAGATCGATCGGCGGCCCCACGGCCACGTTCGACCGCATCGTCGAGTCGATTGAAATGATGGCGTATTTCACCGCCTGCTCGAGCGTGGTCTCCCCGAAGCGGATGCCGCGATCGAGGATCGGCCGGCCGTATTTGGCCTCGCCGATCTGGAGAAAAGGCGACGATCTTGTGCAGCGCAGCGGATTGCCTTGCGCGTAGATCATGTAGAGCTGCGGGTCTTCACCCTTGATCTGCCCGCCCACCAGCAGGTTCACCGCGAAGCTGATGTGGTCGCGTTCCATGTATTCGCGGTCGAGAGCGGCCACCTCACGCACCTGAGCGCCCACGCAGCGGGCCGCGTCGTAAAACGTGGTGGCCTTCGCCAGCCCCTCGCCGGCTTCGTAAGCCTGCTCGAGCCGTGTCATGATCGACTGCGTGAGCGAGAGGCTGCCGCTGGAGAGAATCGTGAAGAACCGCTCCCCGTGGGTCACGAAGGTGTGCATTTTGCGGCACACATCGACCTGATCGATGCCCGAGTTGGTGCGGGAATCGGAGGCCATCACGAGGCCTTGGTGGGTGCGGATGCCGACGCAATACGTCATCACGGGCTCCAGAAAAAAGCCGCCACGGCGCGCGACTTGCAGTACGATGCCGACACGAAGCCGCAGACTAGCCGCTGCGGCCCTTTCGTCAAGGAAAAGTCGTCCGGGAAGAGGCGGGTTCACAATCCGGTGCCATGATCGCTGCCGCTCGCCGCGGCAGTGGCTGCCCGGTTTCCGCGCATTTTCTCACGGTAGTGGCGCAGGCAAGGCGGCGGACATGACGCACAATTCGACGGTGGCTCAACGGGCGGCGGCCGACGCGGCGCCGCTCCTCGGCGACTACGATCTGGGCGCTGCCTACGACGAGATGATCGCCCGCGACGGTGCTGCCCGGCCGCACTACGGGCCGCTTCACGGCCGTCTGCAAACCACCAGCCCCGACGACTTCCGCCGCCGCAAGGCGATGACGGACCTCTCGATGCGGCAGGATGGCGTCGGCTTCACCGTGTATCGCGCCGAAGAGGGCATCGAGCGGGTCTGGCCGATGGACCCCGTGCCCCGGATCATCCCGGCGGCCGAGTGGCGCACGGTCGAGGCGGGGCTCATCCAGCGGATCAACGCCCTCAATTTGTTTCTCTGGGACGTCTACCACGATCAACACATCCTGCGGGATGGCGTCGTGCCAGCGCGGCTCGTGCTCCAGGGCAGTTCGTTTCGCCGTGAGTTCGTCGGTGTGAACGTGCCGCGGCGGATCTACATCCACATCTGCGGCTCCGATCTGATCCGTGCCGCCGACGGTGAATACCTCGTGCTCGAGGACAACGCCCGCACACCCTCGGGCGTGAGCTACATGCTTCAAAATAGGCAGGTGCTCAAGCGGGTGTTTCCGGCGCTCTTCAACGACTACGACGTGCTGCCCAACGACGACTATCCCGCCGCCCTGCTCGACGTGCTGCA
>JAIXPT010000407.1 GCA_027486095.1 Planctomycetaceae bacterium
AGGAAGCCCGAGGCGTGAGCCGAGAGGATTGGCGAGTTTCAGGAAGCCCGAGGCGTGAGCCGAGAGGATTTTTCCCGACGTGAGCCCCGGGGGAGGCCGGTTTGGCCGCCCCGGGGCTCCGTGCTAGAGTGGAAGGGTCCCGCCGATCGATCCGAGCCGTGCTGAGTTTTCGGATCCGCGTTCAGCGACCGGCCAGTGCCGACTGCCGAACGGCGACGCGGGTGTTGCCCTTGGAGCCGTTCATGGGACACACCACTGCGCGTCGTGTCGCGCTGGCCGTCGCGGCCGTCGCGATTTTTGTCGGGCCTTCCTTGGCCGCCGAGGCCACGCTCGATTTCAACCGCGACGTGCGGCCCATCCTTTCGGATCGGTGCTTCGCCTGCCATGGGCCCGATGCCGAAGACCGCCAAGCTGGCCTGCGGCTCGACGTGCGCGAAGCGGCGATTGCGGCGCTCGAGAGCGGTCTCACTGCGATCGTCCCGGGCGAGGCGGCGGCGAGTGAGATCATCGCCCGGATCACGAGCACCGACCCCGATGTCGTGATGCCGCCTCCGCACGTCAACAAGCCGATCACCCCGGCAGAGGCCGAGATCCTCGAGCGGTGGATCGCGGAGGGGGCCGAGTATCGCGGGCACTGGGCGTTCGAGCGGGTCGAGCGGCCCGCAGTGCCCGACGTGAACGATGCGGCGCGGGCCAAGACCCCGATCGATCGCTTCATCCTCGCACGGCTGGAGCAGGAGGGCCTCGCTCCCAATCCCGAGGCCGACAGGGTGACGCTGGCCCGCCGTCTCGCCCTCGACCTCACCGGCCTGCCGCCGACGCCGGCAGACGTCGATGCGTTCGTGGCCGATACCGCGCCCGATGCGTATGAGCGCTACGTCGATACGTTGCTGGCCAGCCCGCACTACGGCGAGCGGATGGCGATCGAGTGGCTCGATGCGGCCAGGTATGCCGACAGCCATGGCTACCAGACCGACTCCAGCCGCTCCAACTGGCCGTGGCGCGATTGGCTCATCAAGGCCTACAACCAAAACCTCCCCTTCGATCAGTTCACGATCCATCAGATCGCCGGAGACATGCTCGAGAAGCCGACCCGCGACCAGATCGTGGCCACCGGCTTCAACCGCAATCATCGAATCAACGGCGAAGGCGGCATCATCGCCGAAGAGTGGCGGGTCGAAAATATCATCGATCGCGTCGAAACCACCTCTCAAACATGGATGGCCCTCTCCGCCGGCTGCGCCCGTTGCCACGACCACAAGTACGATCCGATCTCGCAGAAGGAGTTTTATTCACTCTTCGCACTCTTCAACAACGTGCCCGAGTCGGGCACGATCATGGGTTCGCACAATCGCAGCGGAGGGAACTCAGACCCGATCCATCTGCTGCCGTCGCCCGAGCAGGAGCAGGAAATCGCCCGACTCGGGCAAGTGGTCGCCGACGCGGAAGCTGCCCTCAAGGCAGAGGTGGCGAACATCGACGACTTGATCGCCGCCTGGGAAGACTCGATCCGGCCAGCGCTCGCCGCGCCACAGCAGGCATGGGAGCCGTTCGAGCCGCTCGAATTGCGCAGTGCCGGCGGGGCGAGTTTCCGGCGAAGCGAGGATGGGACGTGGTTCGTCGAAGGCAAGCTGCCACCGAAGGACACCTACGAGTTCGAGACCCTCGTACCGGCCGACAGCCTCGGTGGCATTCGGCTGGAGGTGCACCCCGATCCGAGCCTGGCTGGGAACGGCGGTTTCGGCCGCTCCGGCAATGGCAACATCGTCGTGACGAAGATCGAGGCCGAGATCGAGCCCCCGGGCGACGGCAAGGTTATTCCGATCGAGTTGAACCGGGCCGAGGCGAGCTACGAGCAGGACGGCTGGCCGGCGTCCGCCGTGCTGCAGCTCAAGGGGGAGAAGGGCAAGGGCTGGGCGATCGATGGGAACGATCCTGCGAAGCGGGAGCTGCGGCAGATCGCCGTATTCCCCGCGAAGCCCGTGACGCTCCCGGAGAATTCTCGGCTCGTGGTGCGCATCCGCCAGGAAGCGTTCGACGGCCATGCTGTCGGCCGTTTTCGGCTCGCGTTTTCTTCTGCAGAGCCTGGCATGCTCGGGGTGGCGGGCTCGAAACTGCCGCAACCGGTCAAGGACGCGATCGCGATCGAGCGTGATCAACGCTCGCCGGCGCAGCGGGCCGAGATCGCGAAGTTCTACCGGTCCAATGTTGATGGCCCGATCCGTCGCGCGGAGGCGGCCCGTGAGGCGGCAAAGAAGAGCGTCGAGTCGTTCAAGGCTTCGCTCCCGAGCGCCATGGTGATGCAGGAGGGGCCGCCGCGCGACGCCTTCCTTCTCCACCGTGGCGAGTACGACAAGCCCGGCGAGAAGGTCGAGGCCGGGCTGCCAGCCTTTCTGCCCAAGCTGCCCGTAGGCACGAAACCTGATCGCCTGGCGCTGGCCCGGTGGCTCGTCTCCCGCGAGCACCCGCTCACGGCGCGGGTCTGGGTCAACCGGATGTGGGAGCGGCTCTTCGGAACGGGCCTCGTGAAGACGAGTGAGAACCTGGGCAACCAGGCCGAATACCCGAGCCACCCGGAATTGCTCGACTGGCTCGCGGCCGAATTCATGGAAACCGGCTGGGACATGAAGCGGTTCGTGAAGCTGCTCGTGACGAGCGCGGTCTACAAGCAAAGCGCGACGATCACTCCCGAGAAGATCGCCCTGGATCCCGCCAATCGGCTGCTCGCGCGGGCGCCGCGGATTCGCCTGCCGGCAGAGAGCGTGCGCGACGCCGCCTTCGCAGCCGGAGGGCTGCTGGTGCCCATGGTCGGCGGCCCGAGCGTGCGGCCCTGGATGCCCGACGGTGTCTGGGATGAGACGAGCAAGTATGGCGACCTGCGTGGCTACAAGCCCGACACCGGGCCGGGCAGGTACCGGCGCACGATGTATACGGTGTGGAAGCGGACGGCGGCTCCGCCGACGATGCTGCTCTTCGACGCCCCGAATCGCGAGACGTGCATCGTGAAGCGGTCGCGGACCAACACGCCGCTCCAGGCGCTGGCGCTCCTGAACGAGACGACCTTCATCGAGGCGGCGCACGGTCTCGCCAAGCGAATGATCGTCGAAGGGGGATCGACACCGCGGGAGCGAATCGCCTACGGCTTCCGGCTCGCGATCGGCCGCGTGGCGACCGCCGATGAGTTGGCCGCGCTCGCGCACGGCTTCGATACGGATCTCGCGGCATTCACCGCCGAGCCGGAGCGGGCGGAGAAATTCGCGAAGCTGGGCCTCGTCAACAAGCCCGACGAGGTGCCCGCAGCCGAGTTTGCCGCCTACTCGCTCGCCGCCAACGTGATCATCAATCTCGACGAATTCGTGATGCGGGAGTGAAACCGATTCCTGGAAGCCCGAGGCGTATGCCGAGAGGACACAGCCTTCATCTCCGTAGGGAACTCATCCTATGTCCGCCAAGTCCTTGATAGCCGCGCAGGATTTTCTCAACCGCCGGGTGTTTCTCGGCGGTACCGCCGGCGGCCTCGGCTATGCCGCGCTCGCGAGCCTCATGCAGCCGCAGGTGGCCCGGGCGGCCTCGACGAGCGGGGCGGGGCGGCATTCGTTCCCCAACTTCCCGCCCAAGGCGAAGCGGGTGATCTATCTCTTTCAGTCGGGCGCGCCCTCGCAGATGGACCTCTTCGACCCCAAGCCCGAGATGGAGAAGCGCCGGGGCGAGGATCTACCGGAATCGATCCGCCAGGGCCAGCGGCTGACCACGATGACGAGCGGCCAAAAGAGCTTCCCGGTCGCCCCTTCGATCTTCAAATTCGCGAAGCATGGCGAAAGCGGGATGTGGTTCAGCGACCTCGTGCCCAATATCGCCCGGCACGCCGATCGCTGGTGCATGATCCGCTCGATGTACACCGAGCAGATCAACCATGATCCCGCGATCACGTTTTTCCAGACAGGCCATCAACTCGCCGGCCGCCCGAGCATCGGCTCATGGGTGAGCTACGGCCTCGGCAGCGAGAATGCCGACCTGCCCGCCTATATCGTGCTCACGAGTTTCGGCAGTGGTCGCAAGGACGATCAGCCGCTCTACGATCGCCTCTGGGGGGCCGGCTTCCTCCCGACCGAGCATCAGGGTGTGCGGTTTCGCAACACGGGCGATCCCGTGCTGTATCTCGCCGACCCGGCCGGCATCGACCGCCGGATGCGACGGGCCACGCTCGACCGCATCGCCACGCTCAACGCCGCCCGGTCGAACGTGATCGGCGACCCCGAGATCGCCGCCCGCACCGCGCAGTATGAAATGGCCTTCCGCATGCAGGCGAGCGTGCCGGAGATCATCGACTTCAAGGAGGAGCCGAAGCACGTGCTCGATGCCTACGGCCCCGACGTGCACCGGCCCGGCAGCTACGCCTTCAACTGCCTGCTCGCCCGCCGGCTTTCAGAGAAGGGTGTGCGGTTCGTGCAGCTCTTCCACATGGGCTGGGACCATCACGGCGGCCTGCCGGGAGCGATCAAGGGACAGGTCAAGGACACCGATCAGGCGACGGCCGCCTTGCTCGA
>JAIXPT010000447.1 GCA_027486095.1 Planctomycetaceae bacterium
CCGGGCTTGCCCGGGGCCGGCTCGGCCGGCACGACGGCCGCCTTGGCCCGCTCGCGCAGGGCCTTCACGGCCTGGCCGCGATCCTGCTTGCCCTCGATCGCCTTGGCGGCCTTGAGATCACCGAGGTAATCCCGGACGAGCCGGTCGCGCAGATGCGAGTAGTCGGCGAGCACGTAGTCTTTCTTGGGCTTGCCGGCCTTCTGCACGAGCTCTCGCTGCATCGCGCAGATCTCGCGGACATAGCGATGGGCCTCGGCGATCGCCTCGAGCATGCGATCCTCAGGCATCTCGCGGGCGAAGCCCTCGATCATGAGCACGGCCGTTTCGCTGCCGGAGATCACGAGATCGAGGTCGCTCTCCTCGAGCTGGTCTTGCGTGGGGAAGGGGATGAAGCGGCCATCGACCTGGGCCAGCCGCACGCTGCCGAGGGGCCCGCGGAAGGGGAGAGGCGAAATGCACAGTGCCGCCGAAGCACCGTTCATCGCCAGCACGTCACCGTCGTTCTGCTTGTCGCTCGAGAGCACCGACGCCTGGATCTGCACCTCGTCGTAGAAGCCGTCCGGAAATAGCGGCCGAATCGGGCGGTCCATGAGCCGGCTCGTGAGTGTTTCTTTCATCGTCGGCCGGCCCTCGCGCTTGAGGAAGCCGCCGGGAAACTTGCCGGCCGCAGCGGCCCGCTCGCGGTAGTCGCAGGTGAGCGGAAAAAAGTCGATGCCG
This sequence comes from Planctomycetaceae bacterium, assembly GCA_027486095.1. Taxonomy (GTDB): domain Bacteria; phylum Planctomycetota; class Planctomycetia; order Pirellulales; family UBA1268; genus RGVT01. Next base: position 718 of record JAIXPT010000447.1, read on the forward strand.
GGCCGCGGCGCGCCGGTGGCGGCGGCCACGAGGACCGTCGTTTCGCCGTAGCTCACCAGCATGCTGCCGGCGGCCTGCTTGGCGAGGAGACCCGTTTCCATGGCGAGCACTTTGTCGCCGATCGTGCGTTCAACTCGGACCTTCATGTTTTCTTCTCTTTCCTTCCTGCCCGCACCCATCGGGGCGGGCCACCTTTAATCGATATCCAATCACACAGTGTTCGTCTTGCGAGCGACGCGCGGGCGTAGCTTTCGCGCCCGGCACCGCTCGCGGCCCCGGGCTGCCGGCGGGATGCTGCCCTGGCCCGGCTCGCCATCCTTGATCGGCATGCATGTTCCCACGGGGCGAACACGCACCGATTCACTACTTGCGGATCTCCAGCCGCTTGATCACGTCGAGATAGCGCTGCGGAGCGATGCGCTTCAGGTAGTCGAGCAGCCGTCGGCGCCGGCTCACCATCATGAGCAGGCCGCGGCGGCTCGCGTGATCCTTCGAATGTTTTTTGAAATGGTCCGTGAGGTGCGCGATTCGCCCCGAGAGCAGGGCGATCTGGACTTCGGCGGAGCCTGTATCTGCAGTGCCTCGGCGGTAGGTGCCGATCAGTTCTTTCTTGCGGTCTTTCGTGAGCATCGGCCGTTGTTTCGCCCGGTTGGCAGGGCGACCATACTTGGATCAGCGGGCACCTTTCCTGGCCGGACTCCGCGGGTGCCCACTGCAACCGCACGCATCTCGGCCGGCACGCCTGCCGGGGGACTCGAACGGCCCGCGAACCCTGGCGGATTCCCGAGCCGGCCGACGTCAAGAGTGTACCGAACGCCCCTGGCTCTGCAACAGCGGCCGAGCCACTGGCACCTTCGCGGGCGAAACAACGCCGCCCGGTCAGCCCTCGGCCGCGGAGCCTTCGACGGCGACTCCCTGGCGGCGACCGCCCGGCGGGTGATGAACGACATTCCAGGCGAGCCCCAGCCGCTCCATGGCCACGATCGCCCAGTAGGTGACGTCGATTTCCCACCACTTGTGGCCATGCTTGGCCATCCGTTGGAACGCGTGGTGGTTGTTGTGCCAGCCCTCGCCGAACGCGAGCAGGCCGACCCACCACAGGTTGCGGGAATCGTCGGTCGTTTCGTAGTTGCGATAGCCCCACATGTGCGACGCCGAATTCACCAGCCAGGTGACGTGAAACACGATCACCATCCGCACGGCCAGGCCCCACACGAGCCACGACACACCCGTCGCCGGGCCATACAGCAGCCAGCCCGACGCGAGCAGCCCCGCACCGACGAGCACGTGCCAGAGAATGAACGTCTTGTGGAGGGCGTGAATCGCCGGGTCGCGCTCGAGATCGGGCGCCCAGCGGCGCACGTGGGCGGCCAATTCGGCAGCCGAGTGCTTGCGAAACAACCACAACCAGTGAGCCCACCAACCGCCTTCGCGCGGCGTGTGCGGATCGCCCTCCTGATCGCTGAATGCGTGATGCTTGCGGTGATTGGCCACCCAATCGATCGCCGAGCCCTCGCCCGAGATGCCACCGAGAAACGCGAAGAACACCTTCACGGGCCGCCAGGTCGCAAAACTGCCGTGCGTGAGCAGCCGATGATAGCCCAGGCACACGCCGAGACTGCCGGTCACGTAATAGAGCGCGAGGCAGATCGCGAGCCCGGACCACGAGAAGCAGAAAGGCGCGGCCAGCGCGATCACATGGATGCCGCCGATCCAGAGCAGCACGGGCCAGTCGATATCGGCCCAACCGCTGCCGGCGGAAGCCCGCCCATCGCGGCGCGGTTCCTTCTCGTGCTTCGTCAGCGGTGCGGCGGAGATTGCGTCTGCCTCACACTCGAGCAGTTCGCACGGCATCGGAACGCTTGCCATGGGATTTTTTCCAGGGGGCCGGAGAAACGGGGGCGCACGATCGGCGCCCGGGAACCAACGCCCGACTACTCTGACGTGTTTCGGCAATTTCGCCACCCTCTACCAGTCAGCAGCCAGTCGGGCATGCGTCAAGAATGCGTCAAAAACCGCCCGGCTCCGGCAAGACGGACATCAGCCAGGCACTGGCCGTGGTGGCGGGCACGGCCGGGCGGCCTTCGGGAGAGAGAAACCAGGCCAGCCTCGTCGCGGGCACCAGGCCGGCCGGTTCATCGACCAGGCTCAGCCCCTGCGCGCCCACCAGCGATCCGCCGCCCCCATCGACGGCCCGCAGTCGCAGGCCGCCATCTTCCAACTGCACGCGGCAGCCGAGCCGATCAAACCGTCGCGTGGTCGCGTTGCCGATCGACCGATACGCAGGCCCCGGGCGACACCCCAAACTGCCGACCAGACCGTCGAGCACCCGTTGCGGCAGCGTGCCGGCCGACGAAACAACGACCACATCCCCGGCGACGATCCGGCCGCCGCGAGCGCGCAGGTCGGTCGCCGTGATCGTCGCTTCCCCAGCGACATCCGCGCCACCCGCAGCCATCAGGCTCGCGAGCGTTGCACGTTCCACGATGCCACTGGCGGCTCCCGACCAGCCTGCCGGGTCGGCATGCATATCGACGGCCCCGTGCACGAGGGCTTCGTCGCCGGCAGCGACGGCCCAGCGAGACAAGCCGGGCACGAACCCCGCCAGGATCGTGAGCGGCACCGCCTGCTCGAGCGCACCCTCGACGGCGATGCCTGCCGGAGTCTTGTGCACCCTGATTTCGTCGCCACCGGCAGGCTCGCGACGACACCGCACCGCACGGCTTCCGGCGGCGGCGACACACTCCACGTGCCAGCCGGACGCGATCGGCCCGAGGCCATCGCCGCCGGCCCGCCACACCACCTCGCCGACATCGACGACCCAGGCCTCAGGAAACCGCTCCGGGCGGCCCAGCCATTCGCTCGCGATCCCCGCGAGCATCCGCGCCGCGCTCGGCGAACACTCGAAGCGGGGCGCGCTCACGCGCACCTCACCGGCGGCCATCTCCACCTCGACCAGCGGCAGCACGAGCGCGTCGTCGTGGGCCCTCCCTGCCAAGACGTCTCCCATGGCGTCTCCCGCCACGTCTCCCACGATCACCCGCGTGAGCCTGATCACTCCGGGCCGCGGGTGCGCCACAGCCCCGACTGAAACCGGCAGGCCGAGATAGGCCGACGCAGCCCGCGCTATTGTCGCCACGTGGCCGGCCGAATGCCGCCACCACGCCGCCGCGGCGAGCATTGCACAGGGCGCGCATGCTGCCACCAGAAAGAGCACCCTGACGGTGTTCCTGCGGGCGGAAGACTGCTCGATGAACATCCGTGTTCACCTCCACCTTGCCGGCTTCGTGTCAACGGGCCCGCGCGAGATCGTGATAGAGCCGATACCGCGCGAGCATCTCCTCGACGCTGTCGCCGCCGAATTTATCGATGAACGCAGCGGCCACCTCGAACGCCACGACGTTCTCGACGATCACGCTTGCAGCGCTCACGGCACAGACGTCACTCCGCTCGTAGGCCGCCTCTTCGGGCTGCTTGGTCTTCAGATTCACCGAATCGAGCGGCTTGCGCAGCGTGCTGATCGGCTTCATGGCGGCCCG